>NZ_JBHTMP010000001.1:0-487569 GCF_042679305.1 Micromonospora sonneratiae
CGGCACCGTCGCCCGCCCGACGGGGCCGACGGTGAGGCGGGGCGGCTGGGCCCGGTTCGCGACCGGCTGCGTGGCGCTGGCCGCCGTCGGGCTCTTCGTCGCGGCCACCCTCAACGACACCCTCAGCTACTACCGCACCCCCGACGAGGTCCTCACCGAACCCGGCAGCCCGGGCGACCGGATCCGGCTCGGCGGCGAGGTGGTACCGGGATCGGTCCGACACGACGGCACGCACACCGTCTTCCGGCTGGCCGAGGGCGGTCGCGAACTGACCGTCACACAACGTGGTATGCCCCCGGAGACCTTCCGGGAAGGTGAGGGCGCGGTCGTCGAGGGTGTGCTGGGCACCGACGGCACCTTCCACGCCGATCAGGTGATCGTCCGGCACGGCAACGAGTACCGGGCATCGCCCTCGCCGGGGACAGCCGGATGACCGGAACCCTCGGCAGTTCGGCGCTGGCGGCCGGACTGATCACCGCGACCGGCGCGGCCCTGCTCTGGCTACGCGTCGCGCTGACCGGCCCGGCCACCCGACGGCCGGCCCGGCTCCTGACCGGCGGCATGCTGCTGTCCGCCGTGGTCGCCTGCGCGATGCTGGAATGGGCCCTGCTCCGGCACGACTTCACCGTACGGTTCGTGGCTGAGAACGGCGGTCGCCACGTACCCGTCTACTACACGGTCACCAGCCTGTGGTCGGCCCTGGACGGATCACTACTGCTCTGGTTACTGATCCTCGGCGGCTACGCTACGCTGCTGTCCCGACCCGCGCCCCGCCGCAACGCGTACCTGCAACCCTGGGCGATGACCGTGGTCAGCGTGGTCACCGTGTTCTTCTTCGCGCTGACCTACTTCGCCGCAAACCCGTTCCAACCCGTGGCCGCACCACCCGGCACGGGCCCCGGCCCGAACCCGCTGCTGCAACAGCATCCGGCGATGGGACTGCACCCGCCCCTGCTGTACGCCGGTTACATCGGCCTGGTGATCCCGTTCGCCTACGCGGTCGCGGCCCTGCTGACCGGCCGTTCCGGCACCGACTGGCTACGGGCGGCCCGCAACTGGACCCTGCTGGTGTGGGCCCTGCTGACCGCCGGCATCACCCTCGGCGCATGGTGGTCGTACGCGGTGCTGGGCTGGGGCGGCTACTGGGCCTGGGATCCGGTGGAGAACGCCTCGCTGCTGCCCTGGCTGACCGCCACCGCCTTCCTGCACTCGGGGCTGCTTCCGGGTCGGCGGACGAGGGCGGCAGGTTGGCCCGTCAGCCTCGCCTGCGCCAGTTTCCTCCTGGTCCTGGTGGGCACCTTCCTGACCAGGTCCGGATCGGTGGCCAGCGTGCACGCCTTCACCGAGTCGGCACTCGGACCGATGCTGCTCGGCTTCGTGCTGCTGACGGCTGCCACCGTCATCGGACTGATCGGCTGGCGCGCCCATCTGCTCGGCAACGGTGTGGAAGCCAACCTGCCGGGGAGCACCGACGACAGCATCGGCAGACCGCTGCTGACCCGGCGAACCGCCCTGCGGGGCAACACGGTCCTGCTGACCACCCTCACCGCCGTCGTACTGATCGGCACCGTCTTCCCACTCGTCGCGCAGGCCCTGACGGGAACCCGCACGGCCGTCGGCCCGCCGTACTTCAACCGGACCGCCGTCCCGTTGATGATCACGCTGCTCGTCCTGATGGGCGTCGCTCCCCTACTGGGCCGGGAGACCCGCCCGGTGTCGGAAACGCTGCGTCGACTGGCCCTGCCCACCTGCGCCGCCCTGGCCGTGGTCACCGCCGTCGGGCTGGTCAGCCGTCCCGGACCGGCTGCGCTGGCCGCGTTCGGCGGTGCGGCCTTCGTCGTCACCGGTGCCGCCCGACTACTGGTCCAACGGCTACGGGTCGAGCGGCAGGCCGGCACAGCGGACCATGGGCGACCAGCGGCCCCCGGCCGCCCGGGTACCGCAGCCGCCGCCCGACCGGGTCGGGGCGTGGCGCTCCGCCGCCGGGCCGTTGACGGCCTGTTGGCACACGCCGGGATCGCCCTCGTCGCGGTCGGCGTGGCCGGCTCATCCGCGTACACCACCGCGACCGAGGCGGAAGTCACCGTCGGTCAGACGATCACCGTCGGTGGGACGTCGGCCCGGTTGGTGGCCGTCGACCGGCGCGGCGGCGAGGCGGACATGGTGGTGAGCGCCCGGCTCGCGCTCGACTCGGGCAGTGGCGGCAGTCGGACGGTCGCGGCGCAGTTACGGCACTATCCGGCCCGGGACATGACGATCGGCATCCCCGGCATCCGGGCGGGGCTGCTCCGCGACAGCTACGCCACACTGATCGCGGTCTCCCCCGATGGCCACAGCGCCACCGTACGGCTGGCCGTCAGTCCACTCGTCGGGCTGCTCTGGGCCGGTGGTGCGCTGACCGTGCTCGGTGGCCTTCTGGCGATCGGGCGTCGACCACGCCAGCTCACCGATCGGGGCTCGACCGGCCCCGGGTCGGCCAACTCCGGGGACAGCGCCAAGGCCAGCCCCGGAGGCGGCGCCACAGCCATGACGACAGCGTCGGCCGCCGTCCCGCGGGGCGCACCACGATGATGACGGCACCGGCCCGGACACCCTCGACGCGTCGACGACGGTATCTGCCGTTGATCGCCCTGATCAGCGTCACCATTGCCGGCCTCACCCTGGCGGTCGGGCTGCACCGGGCGCCGGCGGACCCGACCGGCGCCGACAGCGGACCGGTCACACGTACCCCCGGCACCGTCGCCGCACCACTGTCCGGCCAGACGCTCGACGGTGGCCACTTCGACCTCAGCCGGCTGCGTGGCCAGGTGGTGCTCGTGAACGTCTTCGCCTCCTGGTGCGGTCCGTGCCGGACCGAGCTTCCCCTGCTGGCCGAGGCCCACCGGCGCTGGTCGGAGCGGGGACTCCGACTGGTCGGGCTGGCGGTACGGGACGACGACGACTCCGCGCGGAGGATGTTGCGGGAAGCGGGTGTGGAAACGCTGCCCGTACTGGTCGACCGGAGTGGAACCGTGGCGGTCGACTGGGGAGCCGTCGGCGTTCCGGAGACCTTCGTCGTCGACCGGGACGGCCGGGTGGCCCACTGGGCGCGGGGCCCGATCACCCAACCGTGGTTGGACCAGCGGGTAGCGCCGCTGCTGAACCCATGACCGTACGACGACTGGGCACCGTTGCCGTCCTGGTCCTGCTCCTCGTCGGTGCCGCCGTCGCGACCTGGCGGTCGACGAGCCGATCACCCACAGCGGATCCGGTGTCCGCACTGGCCGCCGACCTGCGGTGCCCCGCCTGCCAGGGCGAATCCGTCGCCGACTCCCGGTCGCCGATCGCCGCTTCGATGCGCGAGGCGATAGCGGCGCAACACGCCGCCGGGCGAAGCCCGGACGAGATCCGTGCCTATTTCGTCGAGCGGTACGGCCCCGAGGTGCTGGCCGTACCGCCGGCCCGGGGGCTCGGACTGCTGCTGTGGGTGGTACCTGCGCTGGCCCTGCTGCTCGGTCTGGCGGCGATGACGCGACGGCTCCACCGAGTCGTAATCGTGACCAGGTTGTCCCGGTGGGCGCGACACCGGTCGGCCGTCCCGCCAAACCGTTCGAGCAGCCCACGACACCAGTCCCGCCCGACTGTCACCGGGGCCGGTCGGATCCGGCGTACGGACGCGGTGCGGCTGAACCGTCGGATCTGGACCGTCGGCACCCTGGGTCTGCTCGGGCTGATCGCCACGATCGCCGTGACCGCGCCTTCGCCCGCCCCTCGACCGGTGGACCCGGTCGTCGACGCGGTCACCTCCCAGCTTGCCCTGGCCCGCTCCTTCGAACAGCAGGGCCGGTACGGCGAGGCCGTCGAGGTCTACCAGGCCATGTTGAGCCAACGGCCCGACGACGTCGTCCGGCTCAGGATGGCGTTCGCGCTGCTCCGCTCGGGGCGCTCCGCCGACGCCGAGGAACTGGCCGGGCAGGTGCTGGCCGCGCATCCGGACGCCCCGGAGGCGGTGCTGATGTTGGGGCTCGCGCAACGGGAGAGTGGTTCGCCGTCGGCCGCTTCGACCCTGCGTCGGTTCCTGGCTCTCGCACCGGAGCATCCGGCCACCTCGGAGGTGCGACGCCTGCTCGGTGGGGGATGACCGCTCTTCCGGATCGATCACGGGAGCGTTGACGAGTCCGTCGGAGCAGGGTCCCGTCAGTCCGCGCTGCCGGGGTCCAGCAGGGCGAGCCCGATGTCCGCGTCGAACCGTCTGGCCAACGCCGGAACGACCTCGGTCACAATGATCTCCAGGGTGGGAAAGACCTCCCCGCGCAGCAGGTGGCCGCCGACTGTCGAGCCGTCCCTGCGGCCACAGACGACGTGCGCATGCAGTTCCGGCGTGCCGTCCCGCTGCGCCACGTCACCGACCAACGACAGCACCTCGACCTGCTCGTCGACCGGGATCGGCAGGTAGGTCCGACTGGTCCGGTCGAAGTAGCCGAGTTCGCCGGCCCGGAACCCGCCGACCCCGGTCACCTGGGCCGCCCCGACCCGATACTGGCGGATCGCCTCGTTCACCGCCCGGACGGCCTCCTCCCCCTGGTCACACACGATCACCAGGACCCGGGACCGCTGGTCAGTGAGTTCCCGAACGCGCATCTGCTCGGCTCCCGCCCCGGGGATCTCCCCGGTTGTCGGCTAACTGCCAGGCGGCCGATTCCACCCTCCGGTCGGCGGCCCGCCCTCCGCATGCGGCTACCCGAACCGGACGCGTTGATTCATCGGGTCCGGCACTAGGCGATGCGAAACCGTCGTACCTCGGCTTCACGGAACTCCAACCCGTGCCCGGGCACGGTCAGATCCGGCTCGAGCAGTCCGCCAGAGGGCATCAGCACACCGTCGAAGAACATCGACTCGATGCGTACGTGGTCGTGGAACCATTCCAGGTGGCGCAGGTTGGCGGTGGCCGCCGCCACGTCGACGTGCAGGTGGGGCACGCAGTGGCCGGAGACCTCGAGACCGTGGGCGGCGGCGACGGCAGCGATCCGCTGCCACTCGGTGATCCCACCGCACCGGCTGACGTCGACCTGTAGACAGTCCACCGCGGCAGCCGCGCACATCCGCTGGAAGTAGGGCAGGTCGTAGCCGTACTCACCGGCGGTCACGTCCGGTTCGACCGCCTCGCGTACCGCCCGCAGTCCGGCGAGGTCGTCGGAGGAGACCGGCTCCTCGAACCAGCGCACGTCGAGGTCGGCTGCCGCGTCGGCGACCCGGATCGCCTGCTTGGCGGTGTAGCCACCGTTGGCGTCGACGAACAGTTCGGCATCCGCGCCGATGACTTCGCGGGCCTGCCGCATCCGGGTCAGGTCCCGCCCGACCGCACTCCCCCACGACTCCCCAATCTTGATCTTCACCCGGGGGATGCGCAGCTCATGGACCCAGGTGCCCAACTGCGCGCGGAGCTGCGGCTCGTCGTACGTAGTGAACCCGCCGCTGCCGTAGACCGGGACGCGATCCTGCACCACCCCGAGCAGCCGGGCCAGACGTACCCCCAGCAGACGTGCCTTGAGGTCCCACAGCGCGGTGTCGACCGCGGCGATGGCGGTGGCGACCACCCCCGGCCGTCCGACGTTGCGGGTCGCCCGGCACATCGCCCGGTACGCAGCCGTGACGTCGAGTGCGCACCGCCCGACGACGGCACCGGCCAGCAGTTCCCCGATCAGCGCGCCGCCGGCTGCCGCCCCGTACGTCCATCCGGTGCCGACCAACCCACCGCCCTCGACACGGACCAGCACCATGGTGGTCGAGTCCCAGGCGATCGTGCCGTCCGCCTCGGGTTGATCGGTGGGTACGCGGTAGACCGCCCAGTTCAGACTGGCTATCGGTACGTCACTGCCGGTCACGGGGGCCACCGGGTCGCCGAACGAGGACCTGCTCCGGGTACGCACCGACCGGCATCCCCCGGATCGCCCCGTTGACGATCTCGGCCAGGTGTACGGGACGACGCCCGGCGCGGGCGTCCTCGATCTGCGTACGACAGGAGAACCCGTCGGCTATCACGAGCGTCGCCGGGTCGGTGGCCCGTACGGCCGGCAGCAGGACCCGTTCGGCGCAGGCCAGGGAGACCTCGCGGTGTTCGGAGGTCATGCCGAAGTTGCCGGCCAGTCCACAGCAGCCGGAGTCGAGCACGTCCGCATCCAGCCCGATGCGTTCCATCAGGGTGGTGTCGGCATCGAACCCGAGGACGGCGTGCTGATGACAGTGGGTCTGCACGATCGCCTTCGGCCGCTGACCGCTGGCCGTCGACAGCCTCGGGGTGAAGTCGGGGGCGCGTTCGAGGAGCAGTTCGGCGAGGGTCCTGGTCTGTGCCGCCAACCGTTCCCCATCGAGGTCGTGACCGAGCAGGTCGTGCACGTCGGAGCGGAAGACCCCGGTGCAACTCGGCTCCAGCCCGACGATCGGCATGCCGGCACGCAGATAGGGGGCGAGCACGTCGAGGGTGCGGCGCAACACCCGGCGGGCGATCCCCAGTTGACCGGTGGAGATCCAGGTAAGTCCGCAGCAGACCTGTCGACGGGGCATGAGGACCCGGAAGCCGGCCGTTTCCAGCACGCCGACCGCCGCGGCGGCGATCCCCGGGGACAGATAGGTGGTGAAGGTGTCCGGCCAGAGCAGGACCGGCCCGCGCGTGCCGGTGCCCTGGGGCACGCGCCGCTGGAACCAGCGTTTGAAGCTGGCGGCGGCGAACGCAGGCATCTCCCGGCGCGGGTCCACCCCGGCCAGGTTCTTGGCCAGGGTGCCGATCCCCGGGGCCCGGACCAGGCTGTTGACCGCGCCCGGGGCCAACAGGGCCAGCCGGGCCAGGACCGGCAGCCAGCCGAGGCTGTAGTGGTCACGTGGGCGGATCCGACCGGCGTAGTGGTGGGCGAGGAACTCGGCCTTGTAGGTGGCCATGTCGACGTTGACCGGACAGTCGCGTTTGCAGCCCTTGCAGGCCAGACACAGGTCGAGTGCGTCGGCCACGGCCTGGTCGTGCCACCCGCCGGTGACGGTTTCGCCCCGTACCATCTCGAACAGCAGCCGGGCCCGGCCCCGGGTCGAGTGCTGTTCGTCGCCGGTGACCATGTAGCTGGGACACATCACACCCCCGCCGTGTCGGCGGCACCGGCCGACGCCGACGCAGCGGTTGGCTGCGCGGGCGAAGCTGTTCTGGTCGGCGGGGTACTGGAAGTAGGTGGACGGTTCCGCCGGCGCATAGTCCGGGCCGAGGCGTAGCTGCCCGTCGAGCGGGTTGGCGTGGACGACCTTGCCGGGGTTCATCCGGTTGTCCGGGTCGAAGATCGCCTTGAACTCCTCGAACAGACGCACCACGTCGGGGCCGTACATCTTGGTCAGCAGTTCACCCCGGGCCTGTCCGTCGCCGTGCTCGCCGGAGAGCGATCCCCCGTTGGCGACACACAGGTCCGCGGCCCGCTCGACGAACGCGCGGAACCGGGCCACCCCGTCGACTGTGATCATGTCGAACGGAATGCTGGTGTGCAGGCAGCCGTTGCCGAAGTGCCCGTAGAGGCTGGCGTCGCCATAACCGAACTCGTCCAGCAGCGTCACGAAGTCGTGGAGGTAGTCGCCGAGCCGTTCCGGTGGCACGGCCGAGTCCTCCCACCCGGGCCAGGTGTCGGCCATCTCGGGCACCCGGGCGGTGGCCGCCAACGCCGATTCGCGGACGTGCCAGATCTGCTGCTCGTGGAGCGGGTCGTCGAAGACCTTCACGGTCGGTGGCCGCTGGCCCCGGCGCAGTTCCCCGACGAGGTCGTCCGCCTTGCGGCGGGCCTCGTCGAGGGTGGTGCCACCGAACTGGACCAGGAGCCAGGCACCCCCCTCGGGCAGCAGGTGCAGTGCCTCGGGATGCATGTGCTTGCGTGACTCGTAGCTGATGAGCTTGTCGTCAAGTCCCTCCAGCACGAACGGCTGGTGTGGGATGACCTCCGGTACGGCGTGTGCCGCGGTGACGATGTCCGGATAGCCCAGGAGCACCATCGCCTTCTCCGACGGTTCGGGCAGCAGCGTCAACTCGGCGCGCAGGATGGTGACGCAGGTCGACTCGCTGCCGACCAGCGCCTGGGCGACGTTGAAGCCGTACTCGGGCAGCAACGCGGGCAGGTTGTATCCGGAGATCCGGCGGGGCAGCTCCGGGAAGCCCCGGAGCACCGCGGCGTTACGGTCGCGCAACTCCCGCAACCGACGGTGGATCTCGGCCTGTTGGCCGCCGGCAGCCAGGATCCGGTCGTACTCGTCGTCGGAGGTCGGGCCGACCCACATCCGGGTGCCGTCGTAGGTGAGGATCTCCAACCGCCGGACGTTCGCGGCGGTGGTACCGCTCCACTGCGCGGTCGAGCCACAGGAGTCGTTACCGATCATCCCGCCGATGGTGCAGTGCGAGTGGGTGGCAGGCTTGGGCCCGAAAATCAGGTTGCCGTGTCGGCTGGTGAACGCGTTGAGGTCGTCCAGGACGATCCCCGGCTGCACGATCACCCTACGGGCGACGGGGTCGAAGGCTTCGATCTGGTTGACGTACTTCGAAAAGTCGATGATCACGGCGACGTTGCAGCACTCGCCGGCGAGGCTCGTCCCGCCGCCCCGCGAGAGCACGGGTGCGCCGTGCTGGCGGCAGGCCTCCACGGTCGCGACCACATCGTCCAGGTCACGGGGGACGACGACGCCGATGGGCACCTGTCGGTAGTTGGATCCGTCGGTGGCGTAGAGCGCCCGACTGCCCCGGTCGAAGCGCACCTCCCCGGCGACCCGTCGGGACAGCGTGGCGGCCAGGGCCGCCGGGTCAACAGCCCGCTCCCGGGTCCCCCGTACGGTTGGGGTGGGCAACTCGACCGTCGCCATCAGCGTTCCCGCAGTTGCTGGATCTTGTCCTTGAACAGGGTCGTCGCGATGGACGCCCGATGTGGCTGGCCCCGCATGAACGCTTCGGCGAAGTGCTTGGCCTGCTCATACTTGATCTTCCCGGGCATCGGCGGTTCGTTGGCGTCGACCGCGACGTCGATCACCGCCGGGCCGTCGAAGGCAAACGCCTCCCGCAGAGCCTCCCGCAGGTCACCCGGCCGCTCGACGTACGTCCCGAACCCGCCGCAGCCCTTCGCCCAGGCGGAGAAGTCGGGACGGGGGCCCTCGAACCGGACGCCGTACTCGGGATAGCCGAGCACCATCTGTTCCCAGAGGATCTGCCCGAGCGAGTTGTTGTTGTTGATCACGACTTTGATGGGCAGCCGGTACCGACAGGCGGTGTGGAACTCCGCCATCAGCATGGCGAACCCACCGTCGCCGGGGTAGGCGATCACCTGCCGCCCCGGGTAGGCGTGCTGGATCGCGATCGCGTACGGCAGGGCCGGTGCCATCGAGGCGAGGTTGCCGGAGAGGTAGAACTCCCGCCCGCCCCGGATGGTCCAGTGCCGCGCCGCCCAGGTCGCCACGGTGCCCGAGTCACAGGTCAGCACGGCGTCGTCGGCGGCGAGATCGTCGATCAGCGAGGCGAGATACTGGGGAGCGATCGGATCCCGGCTGGCCGACTCCAGTGCGGCCATGTTCGTCCGCCAGTCCGCCATCTTCGCCTGGTAGTGCTTGAGATGACGGCGGTTGGGACGTCGCTGCAGCATCGGCAGCAACGCCTCCAGGGTCGCGGAGACGTCACCGATCAACGGCACGTCGGTCGGCATCCGTACCCCGGCACGGGTCGGCTCGATCTCGACCTGCACCGTCTTCACCTTTCCCGGCGGGGGCAGATGTTTGGTGTAGGGAAAGTTCGTGCCGAGCATGATCAGCGTGTCGATGTCCTCGATCAGTTCCTCGCTCGGTCGGGTGCCGAGCAGACCGATGCCGCCGGTCGTGTAGAGCGAATCGTCGGGCAGCACCATCTTGCCGGACAACGTCTTGATCACCGGCGCGTCGAGGGTGTCGGCCAGGCGCTCGATCAGGGGGGCCGCGCCACGGGCCCCGATACCGACCAGGATCGCGATCCGGTCGCCGGCATTGAGAACCTGGGCCGCCTGACGCAGGTCGTCGTCCCGGGGGCGGATCGGCGGTGCAAGGTAGATCGGTGACGTCACCGGCGGGTTGGCCGGGGCGACCAACTCGTACGGCTGCTGGCCGGCATCGGCGACCTGGATGTCGTTGGGCACGGTCAGGTGCGCCACCCCGCGTCGGGCGTAGGCGGTGCGGATCGCGATGTCCACCAGGCTGGGCAGCTGCGCCGGGTTGACGATCATCTGGTTGTAGACCGAGACGTCGGCGAAGAGCCGGTCCAGCTGCACCTCCTGCTGGTACTCGGTGCCCAGCACGCTGGTCTCCTGCATACCGGTGATCGCCAGCACGGGCTGGTGGTCCATCTTCGCGTCGTACAACCCGTTGGCCAGGTGGATCCCGCCCGGCCCGCTGGTCGCCAGGCACACCCCGATCTCCCCGGTCGCCTTGGCGTGAGCGGTCGCCATGAAGGCCGCTGCCTCCTCGTGGTGCACCAGTACGAACCGGACCCGGTCGGCGTTGCGCCGGAGCCCTTCCATGATCCCGTTGATGCCGTCCCCGGGCAGCCCGAACACGGTCCGGACACCCCAGTCGGCCAAGCGGCTGACCAGCACTTCAGCGGCGATCGCACCCATACCGGACCTGATACCCGCGAGGCGGCTTTTAAACATCGCCGACGCTGCGACGACCAGCTCTTTTGTCGCATGGCTGGCCGCTGTCCGGGCATAACCGGTACGGACACCCGATCCGAACAGGCGAGGTGGGTTTCATGAGCGCTAGGAAGCAACCGGGAAACAGGACCGGCAGCAAGGTGAACCCGCAGGCCGGCGGCGGATCCGCTCCGAAGGGCGGCCCCGAGTCACCCGAGCCGTGGGGCACGACCGGCAGCATCGACCGGAATCCCCCGTGGGGAGTCGGGGAGGATTCACCGCTGGACGAGGGAAGCGAGCCGGCTGCCGTACCTCCGGGCCGGCGGGGTGAACAACGGGCCGGTTCCCCGGCCGGCCCGTCCGGCCCGGCGGGACGACACGGTTTCGGTACGGTCGAGCCGAGCCGGGTTCCGATGGCCGGCCCGGGAGCGCCCCCCGACCCCGCACCCAGGCGTCGGACGTACCCGAACGACACCGCAACCGGTGACCTGCCGGACAACTCGATCGAGGAACAGACGGGGATGCACCCGGAAGGTGTCTCACGGAGAAGCAGCAGGTAGGGCATCTGCCATCCGCCACACGTCGACCTGGCGGAGGCTGCCCTCGTTCGCCCGGACCGACCGAGCGGCCGCACCCTGCCGCTCCTCCTTTCCCACCTGACGGTGACCGGGCCCGGTTCGCGATCCGCACCGCCACCGGCGGGGCCGGGTCGCGACCCTCGTCTGATGGCAGCGCGATCCGCACCGCCACCGGCGGGGCCGGGTCGCGACCCTCGTCTGATGGCAGCGGCCTGGGCCGAGCGCGCCGGTCCGGACACCGACATCGGGAATCCGTGCGTGCTGACCCGCCGCCGCGCTGACCGAGCTGGCAGCTCGCGTCGGGGAGCCGCCGGTACCGGTCGGCCGGCTCGCCGAGGCCCTCGCTGACCGGGTGGGTGCCGCCAAAGACCGCACCCCCTGGTGGGACCCTCTCCACCGGCCACGTCGACACCAACGTGCCGGCGTACGGGACGCCCTCGACCTGTCGCCGGCCGCACACCGAGCCTCCTGTCGTTGGAATGCCGACGCCTGACGATCTGCGATCGTCCCTCTCGGAACAACTCGGGCAGGTGCGGTTCCCGACGATCGCGGCGTTCTGGACTCATCGCAACATCGTTCAACCACTCTCGATACATCCAATCCACGCCCCGCTCACCAGATACATTTTCCGGCCACTTTTTTCGCCGCGGATTGGGCTTCATCCGGGATATGAAGCCTTCCCCAACATAGACGGACACGTACCCCAACTGGAGGTTCCACTTATTACATTGACGCTCAACGGTGCCCTACAGTGATTTTGCCGATGCCATAAGAGATCATTCTCGGGATCATTCGGCGCTCCCGTAACCGTCTTCGGAAGGGATTCCTCCATGGGTACCGCTAGTCGGCATGTCCGCCGATCCGCTCCCCGGCTGCTCGTCGGAGCGGTGCTGGCAACCCTGTTGACCCTGTCGAGCGCCGGCGCCGCGTCAGGCGGCGCCGGTACCGACTCGACGACCGCCGGTGGGCCGGCGACCGCAGCCACCACCGACGTGTACATCAAGGACGTCGCCGCAGACCTCGGCTACCAGCCGCACAGCTACAACCCGTTGTGGGCCAGCCCGGACATCAAGGTCTGCCCCACCGCCATCGAGTGTGCGGTCAGCCAGAACCCGATCGTCGGCGTCACGAACTACATCTTCGTCAAGCTCCGCAACCCGGGCCCGTACGGATCGGGCACGGCCAACGGAACCCTGCGGGTCTACCGCACCACCCCGGGTGGCGGCTCCGCCTGGCCCGGCGCCTGGACCCAGATCGGTGCCATGAGTGTCCCGGTCCCTCCGGGCGTCACGACGGTGACGATCCCGTGGAACGGCGTACCCGGCCCCGGGCACTTCTGCCTCCTCGCCCGCTGGGTCTCCCCCACCGACCCGATGACCATCGAGGGTCCGGACATCACGATCAACACCCGCTACAACAACAACATCGCCTGGCGTAACGTCGACTCGGTGTTCGCGCTGATCGGACGGCCCCAGGTGCGGCCGTTCGCCATCGGTAACTGGACCACCGTCCCCACCAGGAACGACCTGGTCTTCACCGCCGTCGACGTCCCGTTCCAGAACGTCGGTACGATCGTCGCCGATCTCGGTCCGACCCTGTTCGAGCGTTGGGTGCAGGCCGGCCGCCCCGGCGAGGGCATCCGTGAGATCGGCAAGAACCAGGTGCAGATCCTGGATCCGAAACAGGCCCGCATCGGCGACCTGCTGCTGAACCCGGGTGAACGGCCGGAGTTCCAACTCATCTTCACCGCGAACGCCGCCTCGTCACGCCCGTTCACGCTGCACGTCACGCAGTTCGGTCCCGCCAAGGAAGGCGCGGAAAAGACCGATCTGGGCGGTGTGGAATATCAACTGACAGCTGGCCAGCAGGGCTAGCCTGACGGAGGCCGGGGTGAATGGGACACACGGTTCCCTCACCCCGGCATCGTCGTGTACGAATACATAAACCCGATGAGCTGAACACCCCTCCAACAGGCCGAGCGGACAAGGGAGGAACGCTTCATGACCCTGGGCCACTCAACCGTCCACACCCGGGTATCGGATCACCGGCCCGGCCAGCGGACACCGGTCCGACGGCTGGGCAGCTGGCTGTCCGCCACCGCCGCCGTTACCGGCGTGATCCTCACCATGGTCACCGCCAACCCGGCGGCGGCCGTACCCGCCACCGGCACGATCCTCGGGGCCGGCAGCCCCAGCGCCGTCCCCGGCAGCTACCTCGTCGTGCTCGACCAGGATCGCAAACTCGAAACGACCGCGACCGCGACCGCGACCACGGCCACCGGTCTGGTCGACCGGTACAACGGTAAGGTCACCCGGGTCTTCGACCAGGTCCTGCACGGCTTCGCCGCCCAGCTGACCGAGCGCGACGCCAGAAGACTGGCGGCCCATCCGGCCGTCGCCCGGGTCGAGCAGGATCAGCGGGTGCACGCGATGGGCAGCCAGGCAAACCCGCCCTCGTGGGGCCTGGACCGGATCGACCAGCGCTACCTGCCGCTCGACAACACCTACAACTTCGGGCCGAGCACCGGTGTCCGGGTGTACGTCCTCGACACCGGGATACGCATCACGCACACCGACTTCGGCGGGCGGGCCAGCTACGGCTACGACACGGTCGACAACGACCTCATCGCGCAGGACGGCCACGGTCACGGCACCTTCGTCGCCGGGCTCATCGCCGGAAGCACGTACGGGGTGGCGAAGGACGCCAACGTCGTCGCCGTACGCGTACTCAACGACTACGGCAGCGGTACCACTGCGGCAGTGGTCGCGGGTATCGACTGGGTGACCAGCACCGCGTCGTCGCCGTCCGTGGTCAACATGAGTCTCGGTGGCCCGGTCAGCAGCATCCTGGACCAGGCGGTACGCGCCTCCATCAGCAGGGGCATCACCTACACCGTCGCGGCCGGTGCCAACGGCGTCAACGCGAACACGGTCTCACCGGCCCGGGTCACCCAGGCGCTGACCGTCGGGATCACCAACCGGAACGACACCGTACCCGCCGCTTCGAACTGGGGCGACGTCATCGACATCTGCGCCCCGGGCATCGGTGTGACCTCCCTGTGGAACACCGGTGACAGCGTGGTGACCACCAACAGTGGAACCTCGTTCGGCACAGCGCACGTCGCCGGTGCGGTCGCGCTCTATCTGAACGCGAACCCGACCGCGACGCCGGCCACCGTGCATTCGGCGATCGTCTCGCACGGGACCACCGGCATCGTGCCCGCCACCAACTGGTGCGGATCCCCCGGCCGGCTCCTCTACACCGGCCCCTGAGCACCACTGGCCGAGGGCGGCATCGTCGACCTTCCGGCCAACCCGACACCGCACGACGTCACGCTCGCCCCGACCCGGTGACGGGCCATCCGCCCGTCACCGGGTCGGGGAAGACCCGCAGATCCCCGCCTCTCGTCGGCGGAGTAGCGTTCGCGCCACAGCGGTAGCGGATTGTGCGGAGGCGCGCGGTGTCGGCGACCATGGTTTCGGACTCGGGCGGTACGGCGCGAGCGGTGCGGGAATTCGACGACTGCACGCTCGACTATTCACCAGCCGAGCTACTGCTGCGGCTGCATCGACGGCACGGCCCGGTGATCCGGTTCGGTACCGGCAGGAACCGAACCGTCTACCTGCTCGGCCCGGAGGCCAATCAGTTCATCGCCGCCAACTCGCAACTGTTCTGCTGGCGGGAGGCGTACGAGGCGCTGATACCGGTGGACGGACCGACATCCATGATCGTCAGTGACGGCGAGGATCACCGTCGTCGCCGTACCCTGGTGCAGCCGGCGCTGCACCACCGGCAGATCGACAACTATCTGAACATCATGACGGAGAACGCGGACGCGGTCATCCAGTCCTGGCAGGCCGGCCGGACCGTCGACGTCTACCAGGAGTTCCGCTCGGCGATCCGGCGTAGCACGATCCAGTCACTGTTCGGGCCACGGCTGGCCGCCGACGCGGACTTCTTCGGCGAACAACTACAGTCTCTCCTCGATCTCATCGACCGGCTACCGGCGATGGTGACCTGGCAGCGGCGGCTACGGTTGCCCATCTGGCGGCGGGCTGTGGCGGCTCGGAGCCGAATAGACGAACGCATCTACGCGGAGATCGACCGGGTACGCGACGTCCGGGCCGAGGAGGCCGGGGACGGGGTACTGGCTGCCCTGGTGCACGGCCGGGACGCTACCGGGAACGCACTCAGCGACCTGGAGATCCGTGATCAGGTGGTCACCCTGATCGCGGCTGGCTACGAAACCACCAGCGCCGCCCTGGCCTGGGCGGTGTACGCGCTGTTGAGCACACCGGGCACCTGGGACCAGGCCGCAGCCGAGGTCAGGGCGGTACTCGGCGACCGCCCGCCGGGCCGTACGGATCTCAGGCAACTGGTCTATCTCAACGGTGTGGTGCAGGAGACCCTGCGGCTCTACCCACCGGCGGTCATCACGGCCCGCAAGGTCGTCCAGGACTTCGAGTTCGCCGGACGGCAGGTGCACCGGGGCACCCTGCTCATCGCCAGCCCGTACGTGACCCACCGGCTGCCTGAACTGTGGCCGGATCCGCTGCGGTTCCGGCCCGAACGCTGGGATGCCCGGCGACCGGACTACCGGAAACCGGGTCCGCATGAATATCTGCCCTTCGGTGCCGGTCCGCACCGTTGCATCGGTGCGGTGATGGCCACCACCGAGATGACGGTCATGCTGGCCCGGATGCTGGCCCGTACGTCGCTGCGCCTGCCCTCCCAGCGGATCCGGCCGACCAGCTACGCCGCGATGCGCCCCCGGCGCGGTCTGCTCGTCGAGACGGCCTGACCTGACCAGCGGAGCACGGGACTGGTCAGGCCGTGCGCCCCCGGCCCGACCAGCTCACCCGGCTCGGTCAGCAGCGGCCGTCGGACCGACAGTCGATCAGGGGGCCAGTAGGCGGTGCAGTCGACGCGCTTCGGTGACCAGTCGGCTGGATCCACTCCGGCCGGCCACCTCTGCGAGCGCGGAGATCCCGGCGAACTCGCCCACACCGAGCGTCGGTACGACCTGGGCGCCGAGCGCCAGCAGATCGGGCAGGCCCCGGGGCGCTGCGGGCAACAGCATGGGCAGGGCAGCGGAGATCACCTGCCATACCGCTGCCCCGGCCCCGGCCCGGGCAGCGTCGGCGAGCCCCGGCACCACCCGGGTCAGCTTCACCGTGCCGTCCACCCCCAGATCACCCAGCTCACGCCCGATCCCGTCGGTGGCCGACGACCCGGAGCCGGCCAGGAGGAGCAACGCGTCGACGGCTGCCACCCGGTCGGACTCGTGTCGCGCGCCGAGCCCGTAGACCAGGGCGAGTGACATTGCGGATCCCACCGGGCCGCTGCACTCCGCCAGTAGTGGCAGTGCCTCCGCACCGCCCCGCTGGTCGCTGTCGGCCAGCGAGGCGAGACCGGGTAGGGCCCACGCGGCGATGGCCTCACGGTGATGGGGCAGCGTGGCCGGCCATGTGTCGTCCGCGAAGGTGGGGGCGAACGTCGGCACCTCCGACCGGGGCAGGGTGAACAGATGAAGGTCGAACCGTCCGTACGGGTCGCCATCGGGTCGGAGGCTGACGACCACGCGCCGCGCCGGAGCGTCCGATCCCCAGTAGGTTGGCGAGCGGGAGGCCCGGGGACGCTGCTCCACCCGGGTGGCCACCGGATCGGGTACGCCTCCCGTGGTCAGCCACCTTGCCAGGCGGACACCGGCGGGCGAGGTCAAAGCACCGGCTCGGGTCACCATCTCCGGGTCGACCTCGCGGGGCAGCCTCAGCAGCGCCTGTTCCAAGTCCAGCGGCCAGGGCTGCCATCCGTCCGCCTCCGCCCTGCTGATCCGATCGACCAGTACCTCGACCGCCAGCGAGCCGTTGACCGAGGTGGGCGTGGCCACGAGGAACGGCACCGACGTCCGGTGCAGCAGCGCGGAGATCTCGGCTATCCGCAGTGCCAGCACGCCGTTCGGGGTGTCCGGCACTCCCGCGTGTCTGTTCCGCCTGCCCTGCCACGCCTCACGCACCGACGAGACCATGCGCTCGAAGATGCCCTCACGCCGTTCGCCACTGATCGCGGAGCGGATCGCCTCGCCGAGCCAGACGATTCGGAGCTGATGGCCCCAGGAGCGGGTGGTGAAACGGCCCGCGTAGCGGTCGAGCAACGGGTTCATCGCGTCGGCCAGGCCAGCCCGGTCGACGGCGGCGAGGCTGACCACGCCGGCCAGGATCCGTTCCCAGGCCACGGCGTTCTCGCCACCGTTGAGCAGCGCCGAGATCTCCTCCGCCAACTCAGCGGCGCTGGCGATCGACGGTGGCATCGCCGCCGGTGCCGGCGCGGGTACGACCGGCACCGGATCGGGACCGGCCCCCGAGGTCGACCCGGACGGTGTCATGCCGAACAGTTGCGCGGCGCGGGCCGGCAGATCCCCACCGAGCGCCCCGGCCGCGTCGAGCAGTCCGGCCGGCACCGGACCGTCGAGCCGGGCGAAGTGCTTCGCGACCACTGCCAGTGCCCGGTCCTGTATGTCGAGCGCGTCGTGCCCGAACGCGACCGCCACCACGTCGAGCACCTCGCCGACCCGGTCCGGGTGTCGGCGGGCCACCCGATCGAGCCAGCCGAGCTGCGTCTTCACCAGTCCCTTCTCCCGGCGCAACAGGGTCTCGCGACTGACGTCGAGCATGGTCTCCAGTTCCAGCCGCCCGGCGTCGTCGACGGTACGAAGGGCCCGCTGGGCGTGGCCGGCGAGGGCAGCCGGGGCGGCGGGCAGTAGCTGGGCGTAGTCGAGTGCCCGATCGGCCAGTTCTTCGGTGGTCGGCGCGAGCGCCTCGTAGAGGAGGATGAACGAACGCAGCGCGCCGGGGCGGTCACCGCGCAGGAACCGTCCCACACACCCGTCCAGCAGGATCTTGCGATCGAGGCGACCCTCCTCGGCGAGCGCGACGAGCGTCGCCGGCAGGACCGGGGTGTCGTCCCAGGTGCGGCGGGCGTTGTCCCAGCCGCCCTGGGCGAAGTCGCTGCCGATCCGGTCGATCTCGAACAGTGCCGGTAGGACCAGGTCGAGGAAGGGATCGTCGCGCAGCCGCGCGGTGAGGTTCGCGACGCTACGGTCGTCGCGGAACCGGTGTCGGTCCTCCAGCCATCCTCGGACGAAGCCTTCGCTCATTGGCGGGGTGGCACCCGACTCGGTCAGCAGTGCCACCACAAAGTGCCATTCGCCGGCCCTGCCTTCGGTGCGGAGTTTGCCGGTGAGCCGTACGGCGAGGTCGCCGAGCCAGGGCACCTGCCGGGCCTGGGCCACCTGTATGAACAGCCTTGCCGGTATCCGGTTCCACTCGTCGCGAGGGCCGCGTCGGCACAGGAGTGCAGCGACCCGGGCCGCCGAGGGCAGGCAGCCGATCGCCGCGAGGCCGACCCCGCCTG
Source organism: Micromonospora sonneratiae (assembly GCF_042679305.1). Lineage (NCBI taxonomy): Bacteria > Bacillati > Actinomycetota > Actinomycetes > Micromonosporales > Micromonosporaceae > Micromonospora > Micromonospora sonneratiae. The sequence continues at coordinate 18,632 of NZ_JBHTMP010000001.1, forward strand.
CCGGGTTGGCCCCACGGCTCCACCACTTGTCGGCCGGTACGGTTCGGACGTACGCCTCGATCTCCTTGGCCACCGCCGTTCGTTGCTCGTCGGTGGCGTTGCTGACGAGCCGGACGATGCCTCTGAGGTCGTCCCGCTCGATCCGCTCCTTGAGCGTCGGCCAGGTCAGCGGTGGTGTGATCATCGGGCCACCTCGGTCCGGGTCTCCGCAGCCACGCCATCGCGCACGATCTGCACCGCCAGCACGTGCTTGCACGGGCCACGCCCGCCCCGATGCTTGGCCCACCAGGGACAGGTACACGACAGCCCGGCGTCGGTACAGCGCACCTGGTAGGTGCCGTGGTCGCCACGTACGGTTGCCAGGTCCCCGGCGATCGACACGGCACCGGCCTCGACCAGGGCCCGCGCCGCCCGTAGCCGGGGGTTCATCCGCTCGACGGTGCCCGCGTCGTAGGGCAGGGTGCGGTGGAAGTACGCGGCCTCGGACACGTCGTAGCCGACCCGGCCGGAGGTGCCGAGTTGGGTGAGCGCGGCCCGCACCCGGGCTGCGTCCAGCCCGGACGCGCCGGCCAGGGCGTCCACGTCGATCGTCGGGTCCCAGGAGAGGAGTGCGCTGATCAGGTTGGCGTCGTCGGCGGCCTCATCAGACGCGAGTGCCTCCAGCACCGCGCCCTCACCGGAGAATCCGCGATGTGGCTCGGGAGAGAGCGTCAGCGACAACCGCATGGTCGGGCTGACCAGCTCCCACGTGCTGGCCACCGGTCCGTTGCCGGCGCCGACGGCCGGGCCGTAGACCCGCAACTCGGTGGCGAAGCGGAGGAACGGACGCAGTGCGACCAGCCGCCCGGCCCCGGGCAGACAGACCGCCCCGGGGGCCGGACGGGAGGTCAGTCGCAGTGATCGGCCGGCTGGCACCGCCCACAGCACCGACCGGTCGCCACTGGCCGGTAGGCGGCGCAGGAACGCCATGGCGTCGGCCGCGCTGATCCGCGCCCGTGGGTCGAACGCGGAGGTGATCACCTGGGCCTCGGCGAAGCCCCGTAGCCAGCGGGTCGGCAGTGGCACTTTGCGCTCGACGATCGGCCCGTCGAAGGTGGTGACCGTCAGGTCGTCCGGTCCGACCGCGAAGTGCAGCGGGTCGGCTCCGCCAACCCGGGCCAGGGCCTGCCGCAGCGGCGGGTTGACGTCGACGTTGGTGGTGCCGTGCGCGACGATCTCCCCGTCGAGTCCGCTCGGCAGCACGTCGAGCCGGGCGTACACACCGCAGCAGCCGGAGAACGACTCGAAGCGCAGCCGGTCCCGGCTGCCGGTCACCACCGGGTCGAGGCTGGCCGGGCTGACCGGCTGGAAGTAGCGGGTACGGGCCACCTCGGCGACCGCCAGCAGGCCCACCGCCGCGGCGGCCGGGGTGGTGACGAAGCCGGTGAAGAACCGCGGGTTGGCCGCCGGACCACCCGAGGTCTGCAAGGTCAGGCGACCACCGTCGGGCGTGAGGCTCGAAGAGCCCAGGTAGGAGTACGAAGCAACCGCTGCCATGGCCAGGCAAGCTATCGTCGCGGTACGACATCCCGCCAATGCGCAGCGGCCAACTACGGTCCGTGACCGGTGGTCGGCTACGGTCCGGCTGTCCGCCGTCGCGGTATGGTGCCGTCGTGACAGCCCAGGCAACTGACAGGGTCGTGGACATCTACACCGACGGTGCGTGCAGCGGTAATCCGGGCCCGGGTGGGTGGGGTGCCGTGTTGCGTTACGGCAGTCGGGAGAGGGAGATCCACGGTGGTGAGGCGGACGACACCACCAACAACCGGATGGAACTGATGGCGGCGATCCGGGCACTGGAGTGTCTGACCCGACCGGTGGTGGTACGGATCCACACCGACAGCACCTACGTCCGGGACGGCATCACCAAGTGGCTGCCCCGCTGGAAGGCCAACGGTTGGCAGACCGCCGCCAAACAGCCGGTCAAGAACGCCGACCTGTGGCAGCGCCTGGACACGGCGGTGGGTCGGCACCAGGTGAGCTGGCACTGGGTCAAGGGTCACGCCGGGCATCCGGAGAACGAACGCGCCGACGGGCTGGCGGCCACGGGGTTGCGGGAGGCGTGCGGGTCCGCTGGTCTTCCCCTTCCAGGTGACGGGTCGAGGACGCGCCGGGTCGGGCGACCGCCGGTGGCGGCCGGTACGGCTTCCGCTCCGGGGCGATGATCCGGTTCCACACCGCGTCACCGACGCCGGACTAGGCGGGAGTAAGCACCTCCCGGCTCAACCGGTGGTGAAGCCGTTCCAGAGCCTCCACGCCCTCTTCCTTCTGCGCGAGGTTCTTCCGCAGGTTCCGGGCGCACTCGGTTTGCCCCATCAGCATCGTCCAGTCGACCATGCTCCGGTAGCTGGTGACGGAGAAATCCATGAACCGGATGACGGTCCCGACGGCGAACAGGTCCAGCAGCTCGGGTGAGGGCCGCAACCTGTTGAACTCCTCCAGCCTGGAGCGGATGCCCTCGACGGTGGTCGAGGGCGTCTCCAACGGAGCGGCAGCAAGCACCTCCAGGCACCTGACGATGTTCTCCTGGTGCTGGTCACTCAGCGTGCGCTGCCGCCGCAACTCCTGGGCCAGCTCGCTGTTCTGGATATGGCCGCAGATCCAGTCGAGCAATCGGCCACCACTCGCCTCCGCGTCGCGCAGGATGCCCAGTTCGTAGAAGAACAGGGCCTCCGGGGTATCGACTGCCATGGCCTTCTCCCGCCCGATTCGCTACACCTGCCGGACCGGGGGCTACCCACCGCATCGCTGTTGAACCCACCATCTCGCAGCGGCAATTCGGATTTACGGAACAATCACCCCAGCCTAAGCGTCACCTCCTGCGCCCGATGGTCGGACATGCCCTCCTGATCGCGCAGCAGGTAGCGGGTGACGACCAGTTCAGGAGAGGTGAACACCCAGTCCAACCGCCACAGCGGTAGCCCACGGAAGGCCCAGGACGATGGATAGACACTGTCCATGGCCGGCGTCGCGTCCCGTAGCCGTGATTTCAGCACGGCCACTTCGCCGCTGGTGGCGGTGGCATTGAAGTCGCCGGCGACCAGCACCGGGTTCGGGTTGCCGGCCAGGTCGTCCCGCAGCAGTTCGAGGTGGACCTGCCGCCGGCCGAACTGCTCCCTGGGCACGTCGTAGAACGCGCCGGTCAGCGGGCTGATCCGGGTGTCCAGATGCACCGGTTGATGGGTGTTGTAGAAGGAGAGCACCCGGTCGCCCACCCGTACGTCGGTGCGTAGCGACTTGACGACGTGGTACGGACGGAACGCGATGTCTGCCGGCACGGCCAGGCCAGTTGCCGCCAGCCGGTCACCGGCGTCGAGCCTCCCACCGCCGACCACCGGCAGCCGGGAGAGCGTGAGCAGTTCGCCCGCCACGATCACCTGGTAACCGGGGAACTCGCTCCGTACCCGGCTCAGGTCGTCGATCTCGACCGGGCCGTCCTCCGTGTGCAGGTACTCCTGCAACAGGTACACGTCGGCGTCGAAGCCGCGCAGGTAGGAATAGAAGTGCTCGGGATCGTCGGTCTGGGTCCAGAACTCCACGTTCCACGACACGACCCGCAGGTCCGGTGGCCCGGCCGGGGCCGCACCGGGCCACAGCGCCGCCGGGTTGATCCCGACCAGGCCATGGCTCAGCAGCAGCGCGGCTACCGCCAGCAGCCGAACCTGCCACAACCCGACGGCAGGCCGCCGTGACCGGACCCCCCGCAGCCTCGCCGCCCAGGCACCCATCGGCAGCGCAGCCGTCAGTAGCACGGCCGGCACCACCAGGAAGAGCAGGGGCGGGATTATGTCGACCACGCTCCACAACCACCACCGCCCGGACAACGCCAGGTGGGCCACGACGAACACCAGCCAGCCGGCCGCGACGGACCGGCGCAGCCAGGAACGCCGTACCCGGCGCGCCGCCGGTGCGGCGATCGGCGGCGCATCGAGGACGGCGGTCACATCGCCGCCACGGGGACGATCGGGTCGTAGAGCCGGCGGAACCGGGCCGAGCAGAGCCAGTGCAGTACCCCCACCCCCACTCCGGTGGCGATCGCCACGTTGACCAGAAAGTGCACGCCGGTGAAGTACGCCAGGAACAGCGGGCCCCGGCGGCGCAGCACGAACCGGTACATGCCGGCGTCCGACGCCAGCGAGACGACCAGGGCGAGGGTCGGCACGACCAGCCCCACCGGTCCGAACAGCACCGCCAGTGGAAGGGCGGCCACCGTGGCCAGTGCGGCAAGGCTGCCCCCGGCACGTTGCGGGGTCTCGAAGCCCCTGCCGAACCGACGCCGCGCCGCATAGAGCGGAACCCGGGCCCGGGCCCGGTTGAACAGCTTGCGCATCAGCCCGAACAGCCGGTCGTCGTGGTCGTGACGGGCACCGACGGCCGAGGTCAGCAGCATGCCGTACCGCTGGGTCAGCCGGTGTCCGTAGTCGACCTCCTCGGTCATCGCGATCCGGTTCAGCTTGGGGTTGAACGGGCCGACCTCCTCGAACACCTCGCGCCGGATCGCGCACATGGCCGAGAACAGGAACGTGATCAAGCCTTCGGAACTGATCGACCAGTAGTGGTACTGCAGGGCGCGGTACTCCTCGACCAGGCTGTCCCGGATCAGCGGTTCCGGGTCGTGCACTCCGCACACCGCACCGAGGCTGGGGTCGGCGGCCAGCAGTTCCACCGACCGGGCCACCGCGTCCGGATGCGGGGCGACGTCCGAGTCGACGAAGACCAGTACCTCGCCCCGGGCCAACTCGACCCCGAGGTTGCGGGCCGCCGCCACTCCCCCGTTGGCCGGGGTACGGACGACGCGGGCGCCGAGCCGGGTGGCGATCGCAACCGAGTCGTCAGTGCTGCAGTCGTCCACGACGATCAGCTCCATCGGCTCGTACGTCTGGGCCTGGACCGCCCGGATGCACAACTCGAGCGAGGCGGCGTAGTTGTAGTTCGGCACGATCACCGAGACCAGGGGCTTCATGCTGTTCCCTTCACATAGGTACGCCGGAACACCGGCGAGACCGCGTACTGCGCCACGCCGGCCATGCCCGCCAGCGCGATGGTGAGCGTCGCCAGGAAGTGCATGGCGACGAAGTAGGCCAGGAACGCCGGACCACGTTGCCCGGCCACGAACCGGAACACGCCAGCCTCACCGGCCAGGAACCCGACGAGCAGCAACAACGGCACCGCGGCCCAGAGCGGACCGAACAGCACCGGCAGTGCCACCGACGGCAGGGTCAGCAGTGCGGCGAGGCTGCCCCAGGCCCGGGTGTCCTGGCTCGGTCCACCCTGGAAGTCGGGGCGGCGCAGATACAGCGGTACGTGCAGCCGGGCGCGGTGGAACAGTTTGCTCAGCACGACAGCGAGCCGGTCGTCGTAGTCGTGCCGGCCGCGTACCGACGAGGTGAGCACGATCCGGTGGGTACGGGACAGCCGGTGGCCGTACTCGGCGTTCTCGGTGTGCCGCAGGCTCGGGTCGAACGGGCCGACCTCGTTGAGGAATACATCGGTACGGATGGCGAACAGCGCGGTGTAGGTGGTGGTGATGTCCCCCTCGTCCGCCGCCAGCCAGTAGTACTGCTGTAGGGCGCGGTACTCCTCGACCAGGCTGTCCCGGATCAGTGGCTCGGGATCGTAGTTGCCACAGACCGCGCCGATCCGGGCATCGGCCAGCAGCAGTTCGACGGCGTTGGCGACGGCGTCCGGCCGTACCTCGACGTCCGAGTCGACGAAGAACAGGATCTCTCCGGCGGCGAGTTCGGCACCGTGGTTCCGGGCACCGGGCGCACCTATGTTGCGGGCGGTGTGTTCCACCCGTACGCCGAGCCGCCGGGCGATCGCCACCGAGTCGTCGGTGCTGCCGTCGTCCACCATGATGATCTCGGTCGGCTGGTACGTCTGCCGCTGTAACGAGGTCAGGCAGGCCTCCAGGGTGTGTGCGTAGTTGTAGTTGGGCACGATTATCGAGACAAGCGGATGCTCCATCGGAGCTCACACCACCTTCGCAACGAGTTCGGCCAGGACTGGGTACCTGGCTGCGGCGAGGATCACGCCGAAGAGGGCCAGGCACACGGCTGCGGTGCCGACCAGGGGCCGGTCGCGCAGCAGGGTCCGCACCGGGTCACCGCCGTCCCGATGCACGATCACCAACTGCAGGTAGCGAAAGGCCCCGAACAGTACGGCGGGCAGCGACACCAGCATCGCCGCACTGGTGTACGGGCCAAGCAACGCGTCCTGCTGCAGGTAGAGCAGGAACGTGGTCACCGCCAACAGGCAGTTGAACCCCAGCAGCAGTTCCAGGAACGGAATCGAGTAGCCACGCAGCGCCGGCCGGTGCGTTCCGCCGTACGCGCCCAGTTCGTGCCGACGTTTGCCGAGGATCAGCAGGAGGCACCCGGCCAGGGCACAGGCCAACAGCCAACCGGAGACCGGCTCGCCGGTGGCCAGGTACCCCTGGGCCAGCCGCAGTTGGAACCCGGCCGCGACGACGAACACGTCCACCAGCGGCACGTGCTTGAGTCTGCGGCTGTAGGCCACGTTGAGCAGCAGGTAGAGCGGCACCGGCCACCACAGCGTGAACGGTTGCGTGGCCAGCAGCCCGGCCAGCAGCACCGCCAGCGTCACCGCGAAGAGCCGCGCGGTGGTGACACCGACCCGTCCCGAGGCGATCGGCCGGAGCCGCTTGACCGGGTGTTCCCGGTCGCGGTGCCGGTCGGCGATGTCGTTGAAGACGTAGACCAGTGACGAGGCGAGAACGAACGCCACGACGCTCCAGCCGATGCGGCCCAGCGTCCCGACGCTCCAGCTGGCCGTGTCCAGCAACGGCAGCGGTACGGCGATCAGGTTCTTCGGCCACTGCCCGGGGCGGACCAGCGTCATCAGGGCACGCAGTCGGATCCGCCCGGGGGCGGTGGCCGACAGCGGAAGTGGATCCGGCAACGGCGGGGTGGTCGGCTGGGCCACCGTCCGGGGAACGGTGCTCATGTCACTCTCCCTCCCTAGAAGAAGTGCCGGGCCAGGCCGAGCACGCCCTGCCGCCACGGGTCGCGGCTGGTCCGACCGCCGGTGCGCGGGGCGGTCGTCGACTGCCGCTGGCCCCGCCACCAGGCGTAGGTCTGCAGGATCGCGTCGCGATTGGACAGTTTCGGCTGATAGCCGAGGCGGGCAGCGGCGTGCTCGATGCTGACGTACGAGTCGGCCCGGAGTTTGTGCAGCAACCGCCCGTACACCGGCGAGAGCCGTACCGCCTGTAGGACGCGCAGGACGGCCAGCGCCGGCGCGGCCGGCATACCGATCACCCGTTTACCGTGCCCGGCGGCATCGAGCACCGCCTGGAAGTCCTGTGCGAGGGTGCCGAAGTCGGCGGCGGCGATGTTGTAGGTGTCGTTGGCGACCTCGGGCTCGGCCCGCAGGACGGACTCGACCGCGTCGAGCAGGTCCGGCATCGCCAGCATCTGGATGCGTACGTCCCCCCGGCCGAGTACCGGGAAGTGCCGCCCCTGCTCGGCCCACTCGAACAGCATCGCGAACAGCCCCATCCGCCCCGGTCCGAGGAACGTCTTGGGCCGCAGGATCGGCAGGCAGAGGCCTTCGGCCCGGTGGCGTTCGCAGATCACCTCCGCTTCGGCCTTGGCCCGGCTGTACGGGTCGACCGGCTCGCGTGGGTACCGTTCCGTCGTCGGTACGACCGACGGCAGCCCGTACACGGCGGTGGAGGAGATGTGCACGACGCGACCGACCCGGGCAGCCCCCGCCGCAGCGAGCACACTGCCGGTACCGTCGACGATCACCGAGCGGATCTGCTCCACCGGGTAGCTGGGCAGGGCCGATGCGGTGTGCACCACCACGTCGAGCCCGTCGAATAGTTGCCGCAGCCGGGACGTGTCGCGCACGTCGGCCAACTCGTGCCGGGCCCCGGGGACGGGCTGCTCCGCCGGGCGCAGGTCCACTCCGACGACGTCGTGTCCCCGGCCGGCCAGCCGCTCGACCAGGTGGGAGCCGAGCATCCCGGCCGCCCCGGTCACCGCGATCCGGGTCACCACAGCGAACTCACCTTCTCGGCGACGAACCGGGTGGTGAGCCGGGTCAGGCCGACGCTCAGGGTGGCGTCCAGCGCCGTCACGAACCGCTCCACCTCGTCCAACGGCGTGACCAGGGCCGGACCGGCGACCAGCGGATGGTCACCGTTGAGGGTGTAGTAGGCATAGATGTCGTGGGTGCGGTACAGCTCGTCGATCACCGCACAGGTGATCAGCTTCGTACGGAACCGGGGGTCCTTGGCGATTCCACCGGGGGCCAGTCTGCCCACCAGGTCGAGCAGCTTCGGCCCGCCGTCCAGGAACACCCCCCACAGCGCACCGGCTCCGGCGACCCGGTCGACGGCGTCCGGGTGCTGCTTGGCCAGTCGTTGGAGGCCGCTGCTCAGCACCTCCTCGATGGCCCGGGCCTTCGCCGGGTAGTCGTCCTCCACCACGATGTTGACCGCCTCGATCGCGGTCGCGCACTCCTCGCCGAAGCCGTAGTAGGTGGTGCTGGTGCTCTGCAACAGCGCATCCCGGGAGTTGTCGTACGCCTTGCGGAAGATCCGCTCCCGGGCCACGTACGCCGAGATCGAGGACTTGCCGCCACCGAAGGACTTCGAGGTGGTCACCACGTCGGGGATCAGTCCCGGATAGCGCATGAAGTAGAAGAGGCTGCCGGTCTTGCCCCAGCCGCTGTAGATCTCGTCGAAGATCAGCACGATGTCGTTCTCGGTGCACAACTGCCGGACGCCGCGTAGGAACTCCTCCGAGCACCAGCGCATCGTCGAGGCGCTGAACGGCTCGATGAGCAGCGCGTAGACGTCTCCCCGGTGCGCCTGGACCGCCGCCCGTACCGAGTCGAGGTCGTCGTAGGTGAAGGTGACGATGCCCGGGATCGTGGGGAAGGTGAAGGCCTGCGGCGAGCCGGTGAGTCCCCCGCTGCCCAGCAGCTTGCCGTGGAAGCTGATGTCGGCCCGCAGGATCGTGCCCCGTCGCCCCCCGTGGTACTTGTACGCCAGCTTCACCGCGCCCTCCACCGCTTCGGCACCCGAGTTCGGCAGGAACGACATGCTGAGGTCACCGGGCAGGAGTTGGGCGAGGTTGTGACTGAGCGCGGCGAGGTACGGCGAGAAGTAGGTCTTGTGCACCTCCATCCGCTGCCGTGCCGCGAAGCGTTTCCGGGCGGCGAGGACCCGTGGGTGGTTGTGTCCGTGGCTGAGTACCCCGACCCCGCCGGTGAAGTCGAGTATCCGTCGGCCGTCCCGGGTGTACAGGTACGCACCCTCGGCCCGGTCGACCAGCTCCCGTCCGAAGCCGAACGACGTCATCAGACCGGTCTGCGACCGGTTGACGTACCGCCGGTAGAGGTCGTGCACCTGCTTCACACTCAGCTCTTCGCACTCGTCCACTCCGATGAGCTCGACCATGCTGGTTCCTCCTCTCCGTTCTGCGATTCCGCCCGGCGCTGCGCCGCGCGGGCCAACAGCACCACCACGCCGGCGGTGCCAACCTCGGTGATCAGGCAGATGATTCGACTGGCGACCAGGACCACCCCGATGGCGTGCACCGGAAGGACCGGTGCGAGCGCGAGGACCAGCAGCACCTCACGCACCCCGACCCCGTCGGGTACGAAGACCGCCAGGCTGCCGATCGTGACCGCCAACGCGAAGCCACCGATCGCGGCGGGCAGCGCGGAAAGTGGTTCGGCACCCAGGGCCACCGCCAGCGCCCACAGGTGCAGTCCGGAGACCAGCCAGCCGAGCAGTTGCGTGGTGATGGCGATCCGCATTCCCCGGCCGGCCTCCGGTGGCACGGTGAGCGGCCGGCCCGCGCGACGCGCCGCCATGGCGATCAGTCGTCCCAACGCCCGTGGCCAGATCAGACCGGCCAGGACCAGCACACCGGGGAGGACCAGCCAGGCCACGTACCCGTCGACGACAGTCGGCCCCACCACCGCTCCCACCGCCAGGCCGCAGAACACCGTGACGGCCAGGCTCAGCCCGAACGCCGCGGACATCACACCCGGTCCGATCCCGACGGCCCGCCCGAGCCGGATCTGCAGCAGCAGGGTCCACACCCGGCCGGGCACGAACTTCGCCAGGAAGCCGAGGTAGTAGATGCGGGCGGCACCGGACAGCGGCACCGACCGGCCGAGATCGGCCAGCAGGGCCCGCCAGGAGACCAGGCCGATCAGCAGACCGACGACATTGGCCACGGCCGCCAGTACCAGCCAGCTCGCGCCGGGCCCGGTCAGCAGCAGCCCCACCTGTTCCCAGCCCGGTCCCCGGGCGGCCAGCACCACACCGATGGTGATGGCCACCAGGTAGGCGACGGCCACCAACGCCCGGCCGACCCGTCTGCGGTAGCCCGGCCGATCGACAGGGCCCTCGACGGTACTCACGGTTTCACCGGTTCGGCTGCGGCCATGGTGGGACCGGCGACTTCGCGGACCGCCCCGAGCAGCGCCCCCGCGACGATGGTCGCCTGTACCAGGAGGTGCAGGCCGAGGAAGACACCCAGGAAGCGGACCCCGCGATGGGCCACCACCCCCCGCACCATCGGCAGGTCGCTGACGACGAACGCCAGGAGGCACACCATCGGTACGGCCAGCGTCCACGGGCTCCAGAGCGCGGTCGGAACCGCCAGCAGGCCGGACGCGACCGTCATCGCACCGCAGAGGACGGTCGGTGCCCGGTTCGCCACCAGCGGTCTGGCCGACTCCTCCGTCCGCTCGGTCGGTGCCGCCGGTATGCCACCCCCGGCCCGGGTCCGGCGCTCGATCAGCATCATCGAGGGCAGCAGCCGTGAGCGACGTAGCTGCTCACGCAGCATGGGCACGAGCCGGTCGACGTCGTCGTGCCATCCGGTGACGGTTTCGGTGAGCAGGATGCCGAAGCGTCGTCCGAACCGGGTGCTGAACTCCACGTCCTCGCTGTCGCGCAGCCGCTCGTCGAAGCCGCCGACCGCCTGGAAGGCGTCGCGTCGGATGGCGGCCAGGGCGAAGATCGCGGTCCTGACCCGGCCGACGCTGCGGCGACGCCACAGGTATCCGTGCAGTGTCTTGTAGCGTTCCACCGGCCCGTCGTCGACCAGCGGGTCAGGTCCGTACATGCCCTGCACGCAGGCGTATTCGGGATCGGCCAGCAACAGCCTGACCGCATTGGCGACCGCGTCGGGCGCGAGCGCGCCATCAGCATCGGCGAAGAAGAGGATTTCTCCGGTTGCCGCGGCGGCCCCGGCGTTACGTGCGGCCGAAACACCGCCGTTGACCGGTAGTCGGATCACGGTGCAGTCGAGGCGCTCGGCCAATTCCGCCGATCCGTCGACACTGGCGTCATCCACGACCAGCACCTCTTTGATGGGAATGCACTGTTGGCGTACTGAGCGCAGACACGCGGAAAGTGTCCGTGCAGCGTTATAACAAGGGACAATCACGGAGATCATTGGGACTTGCGTCCACATCGGACTCGCTAGAGTCCTGCTCATGCCTGCTCACCCCACCCATGGTTTCGAGCACAAACAATCACGGATCAACACACCTCACTATTTGTACGGGAGCGGTGAATCATCCACCCAGACCAATGGCACTACTGAATCCCGGGCCAAATCGGCCTGGCTACCGATGCTCGACCTCACCGGGCGGACCGGTCCGCTGCACGAACGGCTGGCCAGCGCGCTGCGGTCCGCGATCCGAACCGGACAATTACCGTCCGGCATCACACTTCCGCCGAGCCGAACGCTGGCCAACGACCTCGGCTGCTCACGTTGGGTGGTCACCGAGGCATACGGACGCCTCGTCTCGGAAGGATTCCTGCAGGCCCGGACCGGTTCCGGCACCCGGGTACAGGGCGATGTCGGTACCATCGACCCGGCGGGAACGGCCGAACCGGGGACGCCCGTACCACGGCCGACCAGCTACCGCTACGACATGCTTCCCGGGGTCGCCGACCTGCGGGCGTTTCCTCGGCAGCGGTGGGCCGAGGCGGTGCGCGCAGCCACGACCACAATGGTCTACGACGATCTGTGGTACGCCGACGACAATGGCCTGCCGCTACTGCGCCGCAGGCTGGCCGAATACCTCATCCGCTGTCGCGGGGCACTCGTCACGCCCAAGGACGTGATAGTCACCTCGGGCACCACCAACGGGCTCGCGCAGGCATTCCGCACGCTCCGGCATGCCGGTTTCACCTCCGTCGCCGTCGAAAACCCGAGTTGGCAGCGACCATGGTGGGCGGCCCGTGAGGTCGGACTACGTGTCGTGCCGATTCCCGTCGACGACGGTGGTTTGCAGGTGGAAAAAATTATCGGCAGAAAAGAACTACGCGCAGTGTTGGTCACCCCCGCACACCAGTTCCCCACCGGCGTTTCATTGGCACCCGAACGACGCCGGCAGTTGCTCGAATGGCTGCACCACGTCGACGGCGTACTCCTCGAGGACGACTACGACGCGGAGTTCCGTTACGACCGCCTCCCGGTCCCGACGGTGCAGGGTATGGACCCCGCCAGGGTGTTCCTCTTCGGCTCCGTCAGCAAGACCCTGGCGCCCGCCGTCGGGCTGGGCTGGATGGCGCTGCCGCCCCGGTGGCGTGCCCTGGTACGCGTGGCCAACCCGGCGGCCAGCGGTCCGTCCCCGCTCACCCAGGCGGCCTTTGCCCACTTCGTCACGAGCGGTGGTTTCGACCGGCATCTACGCGACAGCCGGCGGCGGCTCAGGACACGGCGTGACGCGTTGGTCGCGGCGTTGCGTCAACGCCTACCCGAGTTCCCGGTCACCGGCATCGCCGCCGGACTGCACCTGGTCCTGGAACTGGGTACGGCCCACGCCGGTCGGGTGCCGGCGCTGCTGGCCCGGCTGGGCCGTGCCGGCGTACGACTCTCCGACCTGGACACCTTCCGTAGTGAACCGGCCCCGCACCGACCCGGCCTGGTGCTCGGCTACGGCAACCTCACCGACAGCGTGATCGACGAGGCGGTGGCCCAACTGGCGACCACGATCGACGGCGACGCCCGGAACCACCGCTGATCGTCCGAACCAGGCCCCTTGACAGCAATCGATCGATGAACGAGGTTGTCCCCTACCTGACAGTTGATCGATTGGCCTGGCGGAACAAACGGGGGATTCGACCACGATCGGAGAACTGATGCGAGTCACGACGACAGGGAGACGAGCGCTTGCCGTGCTCGCCACCGCGGGTCTGCTACTGGTGCCACTCAGAACCACGGCGGAGTCGCCAGCGCCGACGCCGACCGGGGCCACCCGGGACTGGACCCCGGTGGCGCAGACCCAGGCCAGGAACATCCCGACCCCGGAACGCTACTTCGGCTTCAGGATGGGCACGACCGGCAAACTCGCCGGCTTCCCGAAGATCAAGGACTATCTGCGTCTCATCGACCGTAACTCGGACCGGGTCACCTACCAGGTCGCGGGCACCACGACGGACGGCAACGAGTATCCGGTCCTGTTCGTCAGTTCGCCCGGAAACCTCCGCAAGCTCGACCGCATCGTCGAGATGAACCGCCGGCTCTCCGATCCCCGTGGCCTCTCCCCCGAGCAGGCCCGGGCGCTGGCCGCACAGAGTGTGCCGGTCTACATGCTGGAAGCCACGCTGCACTCGACCGAGGTCTCGAACACGCAGGCCGTGGTCGACATCGTCCACCGGTTCGCCACCGAGGACTCCGACTACACCCGCAACGTGCTGGACAACGTCGTCATCATGGTGATCCCGTCCGGGAACCCCGACGGACAACACCGGGTCGTCGACTACTTCAACCGGACCGCCGGCACGGACCTCAACCGGGTCTACCCCGACCTCTACCAGAAGTACGTCGGCCACGACAACAACCGGGACTGGTTCATGTTCAGCCAGCCCGAAACCAGGATCCGTACCAACCTGGAGAAGAAGTACCGGCCCGTCGTGTTCCACGCCGGACACCAGGCGGGCACCGGCAGTCCCCGGATCTGGCTACCGACCTACGACGAGCCGCTCAGCCGGGACATCGACCCGATCACCATCGAGTCCGCGAACTCGCTCGGTGCGCAGGTCGGCCGGGCCCTGATCGCCGAGGGCAAGAAGGGTGTCCAGCACGACGACGCGTACGGCATCTTCTTCAACGCCGATGTCGCCGGGTACTCCTCCTACCGGGGCACGTCGCTGTTCCTCCACGAGATCGCCAGCGCCCGGGACCTGGCGTACCCCTTCAGGAGCGCCGACGGTAGGCCACTCGGTCCACAGGACCGGACGATGCGCAACGTCGCACCGTACGACAGCGACACCTGGACCCTGGAACAGATGGTCGACTATGCCAAGACCAGCTACTACACGGGTCTGAAGACGGTCGCCGACAACGCCCGGACGTGGTTGTTCAACAACCTCTACCAGGTCGCCCGCAACAGCCTCAGCTGGACCGGCGGTCCGCGCGCCTACGTGATCCCCGCCGCGCAACGGGACCCGTACGCGACCTTCGAACTGCTCGACATCCTCGAGTTCGGCGAGGTCGAGATCCACCGTGCGACCAAGGCGTTCACGGCCAACGACCAGCGTTACGACGCCGGCTCGTACGTCATCTGGACGCAGCAGCCGCTGGGCCGCTGGGCCGACCAGCTACTGAAGATCGAGGACTACCCGATTAACGCCCGCAAGTGCGCCCGGTGCCCGCTGATCATGCCGTACAGCGAGACCACGGACAATCTCGGGCTGCTGCTCGGCGTCGACGTGGACGCGGTGCCGGACACCTTCACCGCCAAACTGGAACGGGTCAGCCGGATCGACCCGGCCAGGGTCACCATGCCGGCGACTCCGAGGGCCAGCGGCGCGTACCTCGTCTCGCCCAACTCGTACGCCGTCGGCAAGGTGCTGGCCGCCCTCCAGGCCGCCGACGTCCCGGTCTTCCGGTCCGAGGGCACGTTCACCGCGTCCGGCCGTACCTTCGCGGCCGGTACCGTGATCGTCCCACCGAGTACCCAGGCCCGGACGGTGCTGGCCCGAGTCTCCGCCGAGACCGGTGTCCCGGTCTTCGCCACCGACACCACGCCCCGGGTGAAGGGCTTCCAGCTCAAACCGAACACCCGGGTCGGCCTGATCCGGGGCGCGAACAACATGCCCGGTGGCTGGCTGATGTGGATGTTCGACCAGTACGGCGTGAACTACCAGGTGGTGGGCGCGGACGACTACACCGGCGGCGGGTTGACGTCCCGCTACGACACGATCGTCATCGCCGACGGCGTCACCCGGCAGCGGATCGTCACCGGGATCGACCCGGCCAGGCATCCCGCGGACTTCGCCTGGGCACGTGGCGTCGGTGAGGCCGGTTGGGCGCAACTACGGGCGTTCGTCCAGGGTGGCGGCAACCTGGTCGCCATCGGTGACGGCGCGGACACCGCACGGGAGCTGCTGGACCTGCCGGTCCGTAACGTCGTACCGAGCAACCGGGACGACTTCAACGTGCCCGGGGCGCTGGTGCACAACACGTTCGACCCCGCTGTCCCGGCCGCCTGGGGCATGCCGGAACAGTGGCCGGTCTGGTACTACAACAACTCCGCCTACCAGGTCACCTCCGGAGCCGGGGCGCGGGTCGCGGCAGGTTACCCGAGGCAGGGTGAGCTGTTGGCCAGCGGGTACGCCCACGGACAGCAGACCCTCGCCGGCCTGGCGAACGTCGTGTCGTTCGACGTCGGCCGGGGGCACGTGACCATCGCCGGTAGCGAGATCACCTTCCGGAGCTGGCCGCGCTCGGCGTCCCCGCTCCTCTACAACTCGATCTACCACGGACCCTCCCAGCCGACGGACGTACCACGGTTCAACTGACCGCAGCTCGGGTGGCGGTGGCCCCGGCCACTGCCACCCGAAGCGGAATGTCGGCGTTTCCGGAACGTCACCGGGCGGTGCGACGCTGCCCACCATGGACAACCGGCATGCAAGTCGTTCGGTACAACTGATGATCGCCTGGCTCGCCCACCCCCTGACCCTGCTCGGAATCGTCCTACTGGCAGTCAACGATCACCTGCTCAAACCGGCGTATCCCGGCCTGGTCACCGGAAAACTCAGCGACTTCGCCGGGTTGCTCGTCGCGCCGCCACTGCTCGGGGTGGTCGTATCGGCGATCGCCCCGCAGCTGACCGGCGCACGGGTGGCCGGCGGCGCGTTGGTGCTCACCGGCCTGGGCTTCACCGTCACGAAGTCGACGATGATCGGTGCGGCGGTCGCCTCAGCCGGTTGGAGTGCGATCAGCGGGCCGTCGGTGATCCTGGCCGACCGTACCGACCTCGTGGCGCTACCCGCACTCGGGCTCGTGGCCTGGACGTGGACACGGGCAAGCCGACTCCCGATCTCCGAACGCATGTTGCGCCGCTTCGGTGTGCTCGTCGTCCTGCCCACCGCCACCCTCGCGGTAGCGGCCACCAGTGCTCCGTACTACCGGGACACGGTGGCGGTGGCGTCGTGGCGCAATCTGATCGTGGTCGGCGAGGCCAACGCGTACCTGAGCCAAAACACGGACCACCAGGGCAACGACACGAACAGGTGGCAGGTGAGCGAGGAGGGTCGCGTCTGGCGGTCGATGACCCCGGCGGAGCGGGCAGAGTTCGAGAAGGACCGGGCCACCCTTGCGACGACGGCACAGCGGTCCTGCCTGCCGGACCAGCCGGCCCGCTGCTACCGGATCGTCGAAGGACACCTACGCGTCGAGGTGAGCGACGACGCCGGCGCGACCTGGGCGGTGACCTGGGAGATCCCAGACAGCCGCCGAGACTACCTGGCACGGTCGTACGAGCAGATCGGCGACGTCGAGACGTACCTGTCGTCGTATGCGCTGGCCGTGCACCCGGTGCCTGGCGGTCATGTCGTGGTGGTGGCGAACCGGCGGGACGGCATCGCCCTGCGCGACGTTTCCGGTACGTGGACCCGGCTCGGCTTCGACACGGACGGCGACGGGCGGAACCCACCTCCGTCCCTGGACGCGAAGCCGTCCGTGCTCATCACCGAGACCGTCGTCACGATCCTGGTGGCGCTGCTGATGGTGGCCGTGGCGGGGCGACGACTGGCCCGCCACGGTGCCGGACGCATCACCCACAGCATCTTCTTCGGTGTCGGAAGCCTGCTCGCGTTGGTCGGCGGGCTCGGAACCCGGATAGAGAGCACGCTCATGCTGGCGGTAGTGGCGACGATCATGACCCTCCTGGGGATGTACTTCTCCCTCGCCGGCACCATCGGCCTGCTGGCGTCCACACCGTGGCGGGTCGTCGGAGTCCGTCGACTCCCGCTCATCCTCCTGACCGGTCTGGCCGTCGCTGCGGCCTGGTGGGCACCGTTCGTCGCCTGGGCCCGGGGGCTGGTCAACTATCCGGTGGCGGTGCTACTCGGGCTGGTCGCCGTGCTGGTCGGTCTCGCCGTCGCCAACCGGCTCGGTCAACCGGTCGAAGCGTCGGCGGACCGAGCGGTCGATCCGCCACGGTCAGCCCTTCCCGGCTCACCGACGTCAGCCTCGGCGGAACTCCAGGGTGACCCCAGCCGAGATCCGTCAGGCTGACGTCCCGAACGGTCAGCGATGCCATGCCGACCACAGGCGGGCATAGGTGCCGCCCCGGGCGACGAGTTCCTCGGGGGTTCCGAGCTCGACGATTCGGCCGTGTGCCATGACGGCTATCCGGTCACAGGCCTGGGCCTGGGTGAGTCGGTGTGCGACCACGACGGCCGTACGTCCACGGAGGAGGGCGGTGCTGGCGCGCTCGAGTTGCCGCGCGCCCGCACTGCCCGCCTCGGCGGTTGCCTCGTCGAGGATGACGACAGGCGGATCGACCAGCGCGATCCGCGCCAGCGCCAACTGCTGCGCCTGTCCTGCGGTGAGCGCGTGTTCACCGTCACCGACCCTGGTGTCCAGCCCGTTGGGGAGTGCGTCGACCCAGGTATCGGCACCGACGAGTTCCAACGCGGCCCGCAGGTCCTCGTCGGACGCGGCCGGGGCGGCCAACCGGAGATCGTCGGCCAGTGTGCCGGCGAAGACGTGCACCTCCTGGGTGACGACCCCGACCAGCCGCCGTAGCTCGTTCGGAGCCAGCTCGTGAATCGGCCGGCCGCCCAACCGCACCTCGCCACTCGTGGCGGGGAAGACACCGCCGACGATGGCCGCGAGGGTGGTCTTGCCCGCCCCGCTCTCACCCACGATCGCCAGTGACTCACCGGGCGCGACCTCGACCGACACGTCGTGCAGCACGGCCAGACCGTCGAGATAGCGGTGTCCCACGGAGGCTGCGACGATGCCGACCGAGGGGCGGGTCGTGGTTCGTTCGGCCCCACCCGCCGGGGGTACGTCAAGGGTGGCTATCCCGACGAGCCGGGCGAGGGCCGCACCGGCGGACTGGACGTCGTTGAAGGTGACCAGCAACAGGCCGAGTGGGCCGAACAGGCGGTGGAAGAGCAGGGCGGCGGCCGTGACGTCGCCGACGGTGCCGACGTCGGCACGGACCAGCAGGAATCCCGTGAGGAGCACTGCGACGAGCCCGATCGCCTCGGCGTAGTTCATCATGTTCGCGAACCAGAGGAATCCCCGGACCGCTCGCAGCCGTGCGTCGACCGCGCCACGGGAAGCCTGGTCGACCCGCATGCTCTGCTGGTTCTCCATGCCGTAGGCGTGGATCGTCCGGGTGCCGGCGAAGGTCGTGAGCAGGCTCTGCGTACGGATCGCGACGGCCCGTCGTTCGGCGGCGTAGCGGTGGTGGGCCTGCGGCAGGAACCGGCGCAGGCTGACGGCGTAGACCGGGAAGACGACCAGGAACGCGAGTGCGATACGCCAGTCCAGGGTCGCGAACCCGGCGAAGGTGATGACGACGGTAACCAGGGCGGTGAAGACCTCGGCAGCCAGCCGGGTCGAATCGATGATCTGCTCCACGTCGTCGGTGACCCGGGAGGCCACGTCTCCCGCACCGGCGGTCTCGAGCCGTGCGGCGTCCATCCGGAGTGCGTGGTCGAGCACCTCCTCACGCAGGTCGGCACAGGCGCGGGCACCCCACTCGGCCACGAGCCATCTCGACGTTCCGATCAGAAGCGCGGAGGTGAGGCCGGCAGCGAGGATCCAGGCCGACATGGCAAGCAGCGATCCGGTGGTGCCGCCGGCCGCAACCAGGTCGACCATCCGGCCGAGCAGAATCGGTACGGCAGCTCCGGCCGCGCTCGCTCCGGTCGACGTCAGGATCGACATCAGGGCGAGCGCCGGGTAGCGCCGCAGCTTTCGCTGGAAGACAGCGGCGGTGGTGCGTCCGTCCGCCACCGGGAGGGCCGCGACCGTCGTGCCGTTCACCGCAACACCACCTCGGCGTACGCGGGGATCTCGAGCAGTTCCCGGTGGTGTCCGATGCCTGCTGTCCGGCCGTCGTGCAGGAAGACGACTCGGTCGCAGCGGTCCAGCAGTGGTGCGCTGGTGGCGATCAGGACCGTCGCGCGGTTGTCGCCGGCCCGGTAGGTGCGTAGCCCCTCGGCGATAAGGTGCTCGGTGACCGCGTCGACCGCCGTCGTGGGGTCACGGAAGACGGTCACGGGCCGGTCGGCCAGCAGCGCCCGTGCGAGGGCGACCCGCTGCCGTTGGCCACCGGAGAGGTTCAGGCCGTGGTCGAGCAGTTCACGGTCGAGACCGCCGTCGTCGTCTGCCCGCAGTTCGGCTATGGACGCCGCCGTCATCGCCTCGCCCATGGCCGTCTCGTCCGGACCGTCGTCGGTCCGTAGCGCCTCACGCAGGGTGGCGCCGAAGAGGTCGACCGCGTGCGGCTCGACGAGTACGACCTGTCGCAACGAAGCCACGTCGAGGTCGGACACGGGTGTGCCGCCCAGTGTCACCTGCCCACGCTCGGGCACACGTGTTCCGGCCAGCAGTTCGGTGACGGCGTCGGCGGCAGTGATCTCCGTGGTGACGATTCCGAGCAGTTCTCCGGGCTCGACGGTGAGGCTGACTCCGTCGAGGCCCGGCGTGTGGACCCGGTCGAGGCGTACGGCGCCAGCGACAGCGGTCCGGGTGCCGGAGGTGGTGGGTTCGGGTGCGGTGAGGACCTCGGCGACCCGACCGGCACTGGCCCGGGAGGTGGCCAGTTGAAAGACACAGCCAGCGAGGTTGAGGACGGGATCGGTGATGAAAGTGGCCAGTCCGACGACCATGATGAGTTCCCCGATGGTGATCCGTTCCTGGAGCGCGAACCACCCGGACAGGGCGGCCACGGCCGCGATCAGCAGACTGGTGGTGAACGTCGACGCGCTGGTGAACGCCGCCCCGGCCTTGACCGCGCCGATGTTGGCATGCAGGGAGAGGCGGCTGGCGGTGCGGTAGCGACGGGCGGCTTCGTCGACGCCACCGAACCCACGCAGTGGTCGAAGTCCGGTGAGGAGGTCCGACGCGGTCGCAGTGGCCTGACCGATGGTCTGTTGCTGCACCGAGGTGCGACGTTCGACCAGTGGGCCGAGCGCATTGAGCCCGAGGACGAGCAGCGGAATGCCGACCACCAGTCCGATGCCGAGTAACCAGTCGATACGAAGCAACGCGACGGTCGACACCACGAGTCCAACGAGCGCGGCGACGATCCGGCTGCCCAGTTCAAGCAGTTCAGCGGCGGCATGGGTGTCCGACGTCGCGATGGAGAGCAGTTCACCGGTCTGGCGGTCGGTTCTGATTCCACGCCCGGTGATGACTCGCCGGACCACCTGCATCCGTAACAGGTGCGACTCCTCGAGTACCGCCTTGGAAAGGAACCAGAGCCCCGTCCGCCATCCCATCGTCAGAGCGGTGAACAGTCCGAAGATGCCCAGTACCGACCAGGTCATCGCCCATCCTGAGCCGGTGCTGACGGCGTGGTCGATCACCAGTCCGATCGCCACCGGGACGAGTGCCTCACACACCTGGTGCAGCGACCAGAAGGAGGCGCACAACGCCGTGCCTCTGCGCTGACGGCGGAACATGCCGCGAATCAGTTGGCGGGTCGAGGACCGGTGCCCGACGTCCCCGTCCCGTGTCGTCAGCGGCGGCCTGCCGGGACTGCCGTCGACTTGAGCAGCGTCGACGTGCTGCTCGGTGGCTTGCACCATCCCCACTCCGCTCCGCAAAATTAGGGAAGGCTAACTTAAACCCCTGCCCGAACGCCATTCGGCGGCAGGTAACCACCCACCCGCGCCCGGACGTACACCGTGGACGGCCGCGACGTACTACGACTCGGCACCGGATGTAGTGGCCGCTCGCTCGGCGGGTCCGGACGTGGATGCCCGTCGGCACCTGCGGCGACCAGGCTCCCGGCAGTCCCGGCACACCTTGACAGCAGGCAACTCAGTTAGGTTAGCCTAACCTCCGTGACTGATGGGAATAGTCGTACCGACGGGCTTCGGGGTGTTGATCTGCGCCTCGGCTACCACGGCGCAACCGTGGTACGGGACGCTGCGATCACCCTGCGCCCCGGCGCGGTTACGGCACTGATCGGGCCGAACGGCAGCGGCAAGTCGACGCTGCTACGGGGGTTGGCTCGGCTGCATCCGTTGGAGCGGGGCGAGGTCCTGCTCTCCGATGGCACCCCGGCACGTACCTTGACCGCGCGGGAGTTCGCCCGCCGGGTCACCCTGCTGGCCCAGAGCCGCCCCACGCCGAGCGGGGTCACGGTACGGGACGTGGTGGGCTACGGACGACACCCCTACCGGGGGCGGTGGCGGGCCGACGACCCCAACGGCCCGGCCGTCATCGACCGGGCCATGACGGTCACCGGCGTCACCGCCATGGCGGACCGACCGGTCGGCGAACTCTCCGGCGGCGAGTTGCAGCGGGTGTGGCTGGCCACCTGCCTGGCCCAGGACACCGCCGTCCTGCTGCTCGACGAACCGACCACCTTCCTCGACCTGCGCTACCAGGTCGAGATCCTCGACCTGATGCGGGAACTCGCCGACAACGACGACATCGCCGTCGGAGTCGTCCTGCACGACCTCAACCAGGCCGCCGCCGTCGCCGACGAGGTGGTTCTCCTGTCCGCAGGACGCGTCCGGGCAACCGGCCGGCCCTCGGACGTGCTCACCGAGGACGTCCTCACCGAGACCTACGGAATCCGTATCGAGGTGACCGTCGACCCGCTGACCGGGCTGCTCTCCACCCGTCCCGTCGGGCGGCACACGAGTCGGGCCCTCGCCTGATCCCTCAACCAATCCCCGAACAGAGAAGAAACCGATGAAGCGTATCCGCGCGACCGCCCTGGTCGCTGCCGCCGCGGCGCTGCTGCTCAGCGCCTGCGGCACCACCGAGACCCCGGCCACTGGTCAGGCCAGTCCGGATACCACGACCGGTGGCCCGGTCACCGTCACCGATGCCCGGGGCAAGGCCGTCACGCTCAAGGCCCCGGCCACCAGGGTCGTGGGGCTGGAATGGGGCGAGGTCGAGATTCTGGTCGGCCTCGGCGTCATGCCGGTCGGCGTCGCCGACACCAAGGGGTACGCCACCTGGGTCACCGCCGCCCCGCTCGACCCCAGCGTCAAGGACGTCGGCACCCGGGGTGAGGCGAGCGTCGACTCGATCGTCGCGTTGCAGCCGGACCTCGTGGTGATGGAGAACGACTCGAGTGCCGCGCTGATCCCCCAGTTGGAGAAGTTCGTCCCGGTGCTGGTCGCCAAGGGCAGCGACGCCGCCGACAACATCGGCCGGATGCGGTCCGACGTCAACATGATCGCCACAGCGACCGGCAGGACCGCCGAGGCCCAGAAGCTCTTCGCCGACTTCGACGCCGCCATCGCCGAGGGAAAGAAGAAGATCGCTGACGCCGGTGCCGCCGGCCAGCAGTTCGTCATCGCCGACGGCTGGAAACAGGGCAGCACGATCTCGATCCGGACGTTCGGCCAGGGATCGCTGGTCTCGCAGCTCGGTATCCAACTCGGCCTGAAGAACGCCTGGACCGGTGAAACCGACAAGGAGTGGGGACTGGGGCAGACCGACGTCGAGGGGCTGACCGTCCTCAAGAGCCAGGATCTGCACTTCTTCTACAACGCCTCGGACGGGGAGGACGTGTTCGCCGATGGGTTGGCGAAGAACGCGATCTGGAAGTCCCTGCCGTTCGTGCAGCAGAAGAAGCTGCACCGGATGCCCGACGGCATCTGGACCTTCGGCGGTCCGCTCTCCGCCAAGCAGTACATCGACCAGTTCGTGAAGGTCTACGCGGGTTGAGTCAGCCAAGCACATCCCCTCGGGTGGGGCCGGCAACCGAGCCGGCCTCACCCGAGCCACGCTCCCGCCCCCGGGTCGTCGGTGCCTTCGTCCTCGTCGGCGCGCTCCTCGTAGTGATCATGTTGGTGCACCTCACCCAGGGCACCTCCTCGGTCGGTGCCCGCGACCTGCTGCACCTGATCACCGGCGGTGACGACGAGGCCGCCCGGGTGCTGGTCGCCGCCCGCATCCCGCGACTGCTGGCCGGGTTGGCGGTCGGCATCGCGCTGGGCTTCGCCGGAGCCGCGCTCCAGTCGGTGGCCCGTAACCCACTCGCCGCACCGGACACCCTCGCGATCAACGCGGGAGCACACCTGGCGATCGTCGTCGTGGCGGCGTTCGGGATCGCGTTGCCGGTGCTCTCCTCCGGTGCGCTCGCCTTCTGCGGCGGGCTCCTTGCGGCAGGTCTGGTGATGGCGCTGTCCGCCGGGGGGCAGGCCGCGACGACCCGACTGATCCTCGCCGGCTCGGCCACCGCACTGGCCCTCAACTCGCTTACCATGCTGCTGCTACTCCTCTTCGAACAGGCCACCATCGGCCTCTTCGCCTGGGGCAACGGCTCCCTCGTGCAGACCGACCTGACCGCCTTCACCCAACTCGCCCCGGTCATCGGCATCGCTGCCGTACTACTCGTGACCCTCGGACACCGGCTGGACATCCTCGCCCTCGGCGACGACACCGCCACCGTGCTCGGGCTGGACGTCCGCCGTACCCGGCTCGTGGTCACCCTGCTGGCCGTCCTGCTGGCCGCCGCCGCGGTGACCCTGGCCGGACCGGTCGCGTTCGTCGGCCTCTGCGCCCCGGTCATCGTCCGGCTGCTCGGCCGGATGGTCCCCGGCGTGCACCGGCACCGGATCCTGCTGCCGATGTCCGGCCTCGTCGGGGTGGCCATCGTGCTCGGCTCCGATGTCCTGCTCCGCGTCGTACTCGGCGGACAGGCCGGGGTGGAAGTGCCCACCGGTGTCTTCACCACCCTCTTCGGCGCCGCGCTGATGGTGTGGCTGGCCCGCCGGCACCGGGACGCCGGGCCGACCCGACAACCCCCGGGTGCGCACGCCGCCGTCCGGTCCCGGAGCTTCCACCTCAGCGTGGTCACCGTCTGCGCGGTGGTGACCGGCGTGGCGGTGGTGCTCGGCATGCTTGCCGGGGACACCTGGGTCCTGCTCGGTGACATCGTGAACTGGGTCCAGGGCCGCACCGGACCGGCGTACACCTTCGTCCTGGAACAGCGGTGGCCGCGAGTCGCGGCGGCCCTGCTGGCCGGTGCGGCGCTCGCGGTCGCCGGCACCATCGTGCAGGCGGTCTGCCGCAACCCACTGGCCGAACCAGGCATCCTCGGCATCACCGCCGGCGCCGGGATCGGCGCGGTCTCCCTGCTGACCTTCGTCCCGCTGGCCGGGGTGGCCGCCATCTCCGGTGCCGCCGCCCTCGGTGCGGTCGTGGCGTTCGCCCTCGTCTACGGGATTGCCCGATCCGGGGGGCTGAGTTCCGACCGCCTCGTACTCATCGGCTTCGCGGTGTGGCAGGGCGGCACGGCGGTCATCACCTTCATCATCGTCACCTCCGACCCGTGGAACACCGCAAAGGCCCTGACCTGGCTCTCCGGCTCCACCTACGGTCGTACCGCCCCACAGGTCCTCCCGGTGCTGATCGCCCTGCTGCTCAGCATCCCGGCGGTGATCGCGGTCCGCCGCGACCTCGACCTGCTGTCCCTGGACGACGACACGCCCCGCGTGCTCGGGGTCCGGCTGGAACGTACCCGGCTGATCGCCCTGGGCGTGGCGGCGTTGCTCACCTCGACCGCGGTCTCCGCGGTTGGCGTGATCGGCTTCGTCGGCCTGGTCGCACCGCACGCCGCGCGGGCCCTCGTCGGTGGCCGGCACGGCCGGGTGCTGCCGGTCGCGATCCTGCTCGGTGCGGCACTGGTCAGCCTCGCCGACACCCTCGGCCGCACAGTCATCGCTCCCGCCCAGGTCCCCGCCGGTCTGGTCACCGCCATGATCGGCACCCCGTACTTCGTCTGGCTGCTGTGGCGCTCGCGCAACGGCACGACCGGACCCCGATGAGATCCATCTGGCCGTACGGCATCTGCGCCGCACGAGCGATGTCCGAGAAGGAAGGCAGTCATGACGAGCACCCTGCCCGTCGCGCCGTGGCGCGTCTTCAGCGTCGAGGTACGCACGCTGCGGCGGCTCAGCCCGTCGTTCCTGCGCGTGACCTTCACCGGAGGGGACCTGGACCGGTTCGCCGACAACGGATACGACCAGCGCATCAAACTGGCCCTGCCACTGACCGGGGAGGCGGTGGCGGAGCTACCGCCGGGCCCCGACTGGTACCAGCAGTGGCGGGACCTTCCGGAGGACCGGCGCTGCCCGATCCGCACGTACACCGTCCGGGCGGTCCGCCAGCAACTACAGGAGGTCGACGTCGACCTCGTCCTACACGGTGACGGCGGCCCGGCGACCCGGTGGGCACGCCGGGCCCGGCCCGGTGACCGGCTGGCCCTGGTCGGACCGGACGCGGGCTATCCGGGCGCGCACGGGGGTATCGAGTTCCAGCCGCCGAAGGGCGGAACGCTGCTGCTGGCCGGAGACGAGACCGCGGCGCCCGCCATCTGCGCCATCCTGGAACGGCTACCCACCGGGGCACGGGGTCACGCGGTGATCGAGGTACCCGATCCGGAGGACGAGCTGGTGGTGACCGTCCCGTCGGGAATGACCGTGACCTGGCTGGCCAGGACCGGCGAGCGGTACGGCAGCCGCCTGGCACCCGCCGTGACCGGGCTCGCCGCCCAGTTGCTGCCGGTCGGCCGGACCGACGTCTCCCTGCCCCGGATCACCGGATCCGAACCGTTGAGTGACGTGGACGTGGACCGGGAGATCCTGTGGGAGGTGCCGACCCGGCCAACCCCCGCACCGCTCTACGCGTGGCTGGCCGGCGAGGCAGGCGTCATTCGTGGCCTACGTCGACACCTGGTCGCCGAACGCGGCCTCGACCGCAGTGCCGTGGCCTTCATGGGCTACTGGCGGCTGGGCCGCGCCGAAGCCTGAAACGGCAGACCCGGCCGGTGGGACATGACAGGACGGTCTTGCCGGACCGGCAGTCACCGACGACGGATGCGGCGGATCGATCGGATCGGCCGCCTGTCACCAGTGGCGGCGATCGTCCTCGCCGCGACCCTCGACGAAGGCCGCCCAGGGATCAGTGGCCGGGCGTGGGTGGATGCTCGGACCGACGGGTTGGGCGGCGACAGCGGTCCTGGTGGCGGATGGGTCAGCTGCCGGCTTCCGGTTTCGGCTGGCCAGGGCTGCGGCCAGCGCGGTGGTGATGGGCACGGCGCAGATGAGGCCGATGGTGCCGACGACGCTTCTGACCACTTCCTGGGCGATCAGTTCGCCGGTCAGCAGCTCACCGACGGGGGTACCACCGGTGGCGAACAGGAGCATCATCGGCAGGGACGCGCCGGCGTACGCAAGAACGATGGTGTTGATGACCGATGCGATGTGTGCACGACCGATCCGGGTGGCGGAGCGGTAGAGGGCCTTGAAGCCGTACGCCGGGTTCGCCACGGACAACTCGGCGACCGTTACCGACTGGGTGACCGTTACGTCGTCGAGCACGCCGAGGGCACCGATGACGATGCCGGCCAGCAGCAGTCCACGCATGTCGACGTCACCTTGGGTGATGGTCAGGTAGTTGGAGGTCTCGTCGGCGACGCCGGAAAGATGCGTGACGGCGGTCGCGACCGCCGAGAGCACGGCGGTCAGCGTGATGGCGGCCAGGGTGCCGGCAACGGCGATGGTGGTGGTCAGGTTGAAGCCGTGGGTCAGATACAGCACCGTCAGCATGATCGCGGCGGCACCCACGATGGCAACGAGTAGCGGTGGTTGCCCGTCGAGGATGGCGGGCACGATGAACAGCAGCAGCACGACGAAGGTCAGACCGAGTCCCGCGAGAGCGGTCAGACCACGCCACCGGCCGAAGGCGATGACAGCGACGGCAAACGCCAGGCCGAGCAGCCAGAGCGGGGTGGAACGCTGATGGTCCATGATCGAGTAAGACTGGGTGGCCAATTGGTCGTCCATCAGCTTGAGCAGCACGATCTCGTCGCCGACCGTGACGTCGATCGCCCCCGGCCCGAAGGGTAGGTCCGCTGTCACGGTTGCGCCGGTGTCGGGGCCGTCGGTCAGTTTGACCGTTGCCGTGCCACATGTCGTGGCCGTACCGGCTTCCGGGGTCTGTGGGTCTTCGGGGGTCGGGCCCTCGGGACATACGGCGACCGAAACGGCGGTGACTTCACCGAGTACCCGGACCGGCTGCCCGGCTGCCGGCGCGTCAGGCGTACTGCTGGGCCACAGCGCCAGCATTCCGATCACCGTCGCGGCGATGGCCGGAATCAGCAGGGCGATGGTCAGTCGACGCCCTGACCTGCTGTCGTTCAGCTGATGCTGGTGGCTATGAGCCATGCGACCCTCCCGTTCGGGCCGGGCCGGTGCGCAAGGCGACCTCGACCCGGCGTGACAGCCAAGCCGAAGGTCTCGCTCGCCTCGATGCAACGGAGGCCGTGGGGCCGGATGCGGACCGCATCAGTGTGTCGACCACAACGTTGGGAGCTACTCCCCTTCGCGACGGTCACCCTAGCCGACAACCGCCGGCTCTGCCAGCGACCACTCCTCGTAGCCACCGCAGGGCCATCCCACCGTGATCCAGTTGACCGTCGACATCGGGCTGGGCGTGCGCCTGGCACTGGGCTGACCCGGTGCTCGGCTGACCCGGCACGTGGCGGTGGGCCGACGTACGGCGGAGGGCCGGGCGAGGTTCGCCCGGCCCTCCGCCGTGGAGCCGTCAGGCAGAACGAAGCATTCCGGGACCGAACACCTCGTAACCGATCCGCTCCGTCGGTACGCCACGCGTGAGCAGATTGCCCCGTACCAGGTTCATGAACGGCAGTGGCCCGCACAGGTGGACGTCCACCTCCGAGGCCGACTCCAGTGGAATGAGTTCCGGGTCGATCCAGCCGGCCTTGACCTGCGCCGCCGGCAGCCAGAAGTCGGAACTGACCTCCTCGTACCAGAGGCTGACCCGCAGGTTCGGCAGCTGATCCACCAGCCGGGACAGGTTCTGACGCAGGGCATGGTGTGCCTCGCTCCGGTCCGCGTGGGCCAGGACCACCGGCCGGTCCGGGGTGCTCTCGGCGACGTATTCGAGCGCGGACATCGCCGGGGTGAGACCGATCCCGGCACTGACCAGCAGCAGCGGGCCGTCACCGGCGACCGCGCTGACCTCACCGAAGGCGGGGCTGAGCCGTAGTGTGTCACCAACGGCGATACGTTCGTGCAGGAAGGTCGAGACCACACCGTCCGGGCTGTCGGCGGTGCCGCGTTCCCGCTTGACGGTGATCTGCCACTGCGGGGCACCCGGTCGACCGGACAGGCTGTACTGCCGGATCTGCTGGTCATTCTCATCGAGATCGACAGCGACCGAGACGTACTGTCCGGGGGTGAACGACGGGACCGGGCTGCCGTCGACCGGTTCCAGGGTGAACGAGACCACGTCGTCGGTCTCCACGGTCCGCCCGGTCACCCGCCACTGACGCCAGACGTCGATCTCCTGGCCGACCCCGACCGTGTGGTAGAGCCGCGCCTCGCGGGCAACCAGCTCACAGGCCATCAGCCAGTACGTCTCGTCCCAGGCTGCGGCGATCTCCGGGGTCACCGCCTCGCCGAGCACCTCGCCGACGGCCGCGATCAGGTTGCGTCCCACGATCGTGTACTGGGCGGGGGTGATCCCCAGCGAGGCATGCTTGTGCGCGATGCGATCGAGGATCGCGTTCCACGGCGCTTCGGTGTTGCCGATGAGGTGCTCGGCGTACGCGACGACGGACGCGGCCAGTGCCTGACGTTGCTGCCCGGTGGCCTGGTTGCTCCGGTTGAACAGGTTCAGCAACTCCGGGTTCTCCTCGAACATCCGCTGGTAGAACCGGCCGGTCACCTCCTCTCCATGTGCCTTGAGCAGGGGCAGGGTGGCGGTGACGATGGCAGCGGAAGTCGCCGTGAGCACGAGTTACTCCTTTTGGATCAGGACTGACCACCACCCATAGAAAGGGCGTATTTGGCGCCTCTTTAGGGCCGAAGGTCCCGGGTATAAGGGACCCCCAGCCGGGCATTACGGGTCACCCGGCCCGACCTGGCCCGCTCCACCTCACCCCAGGTCAGGCCCTGGTGTGACCTGCGTCATGATCTGGTCCAGGACCTCGCTCATCGCCGACCGTTCCGCCGGATCCACCCCGGGCAGCGCCTCGCGGGCCGCCGCCACCTGTGCCCTGGCGCGGCCCGGGTCACCCCGTTCCGCGTTCGTCTGTGCCATGAACAGGTTCACCCGTACGACGTTGCTCCACGACTCGGCGGCGAGGAACTCGTCGAGCAACTCCGCACACCGCCGCAGCGCCTCCTCCACCGCACCCGACTCCTTGAGCACGTACGCGACGAGAAAGGCGGTTTCCGCGGCGTAGATGGGCATCGACCGGGACCGGTAGTAGCCGAGGGCGGTCTCGAAGGCGGTCGTCGACTCGGGGAACCGCCCCCGGTGCAGCTCGACGATGCCCAACTCGTGGTGTGCGTCCGCGTACAGGCGGGACGGCTGCGGAGCGGATTCGATCACGTACGCGCACCAGTGCGCCGCGTCGTCGAGGTTTCCCGACTCCTCCTCCACCATCGCCAGCTCGTGCGCGGTCGCGGCGAGACTCGTCCGGCTGAGCCGGCCCTCGCTCTGCTCCACGTTCAACGCCGAGGTCAGCCACTCCCGTGCACCGGCCAGATCGCCGCCGCGACGTGCCCGGGCGCCCAGATAACGGCGGAGGTTGACGGACGACTCGAAGTCGCCACGCAGATCCGCGACGCGAAGCTGCGAGATCAGCTCTTCGGTCGAGGCTGCGTCCCAGCTCCGCGCCGGGGTCGGCTGGTCGACGGGTGGCAGTCCGACCTCCATGGCCAGCGCCTCGGCCTGCGATCGGCTGAGCGCCAGCGCATCGACCAGCCGCGCCAACGAGACCCGACAGGCGGTCAGTTCCTCAGCCGAGCCGTTGGCCATTGCGTCCGCCACCGCTGCGCGGAGTGCGCCGACCGCCTCTGCCGGAGCGCCGAGCTCTACCATGATCGTCACCAGGTGCAGGCGTAGCATCACGACCTGCTGCCGCACGAAGGGCGTGCCGTCGTCCTGTAGCAGCCGGTCGATGTGCAACTTCGCGGTGGACCAGTCGGTGCGCACCATCGCGGCGTGTCCGAGGATCGCGTCGAGCCGGTTGAAGAAGGCATCCGCGCCGGGCCTGGTCGCGTGCTCGGCGTAGGCAAGGTGGTAGATGTCGCCCAGCAGGCTCCGCGCCCTCGTCCAGCCGAACGAACCGACCGGCTCGTCGGCGAACGCCTCCGCCACTGTTCGGGCCAGGCCGTACGCTCCGGTGCGCAGGGCGTGCCACACCGACAGCCACATGGCCGACTCGAGCAGGTTGAGGGTCAGGTCCCGCCCGATCCGGTCGGCGTACGGGTTGGCTGGACGGTCGGCAGCGGCGCGCCGGGCAGAAGTGCCAGCTGTCAGCGTCGCCGCCGCCGCGCTGACTCCCTGGCTGAGGGCCGCCACGGCATCGGCGGAGAACCAGGTGGCCAGTCTGCCGCGCAACGCGTACCGGACCAACGGGGGAACCTCGAAGCCCACGTCGGGATCGTCGGTGATCTGCCGGGCCAGGCCGAGGCCGCAGGCCTCGGCCAGCAGGTCACACCATTCGTCGACCGTCACCACCGCACCG
Source organism: Micromonospora sonneratiae (assembly GCF_042679305.1). Classification (NCBI taxonomy): domain Bacteria; kingdom Bacillati; phylum Actinomycetota; class Actinomycetes; order Micromonosporales; family Micromonosporaceae; genus Micromonospora; species Micromonospora sonneratiae. Next base: position 49,679 of record NZ_JBHTMP010000001.1, read on the forward strand.
GTGGCCCGGGTGAACGGGTCCCCTTCGAGGCCCCGGTCGGTCAGCACGGTGAGCAGTCGAGGAAGGACCACCCTGCCGTGCAGCCCGAGCAGGGACAGCGCCCGCAGGCTGGTCGGAGGAAGCGCTTCGAGGCACTGCTCGATCGCCGGGTCGGACAGCGGATCGTCGGGACCGTCGGCGACCCCGAACTCGAGCCGGTGGCAGAGCTGTTCCACCGGCACCGACCCGAGCGCGCGGGTGACGGCCTGAAGCGTGGCGCCGTGCCAGCCGATACAGCGGATCAGCCAGCGCAGCAGCGGCTCGCTCAACGTCCGGAGGTCCTGTTCACCAACCCGGTCGAACACTGCACGACGCAGGAACATGCCGGTGACCTCGGGCGGGATGTCCGCCAGTGGATACGAATGGTGTTCGACGCTCAGCGTGTCGTGCCGTAGCCCGATGACCACCCGATGCCCCGCCGGTAGTAGCGCCAGCGCCTCCGCGCAGGACGGTACGAGGTCGTCCATGCCATCCCAGACGTGCAGCACCCGGCACCCGGGGTACGTCCGCGCGGCCAGCCGGGCCGCGTCGAGAAGTTGCTCGGCTGTGGTGCCGTCCTGCCGCGCGCACACCAACTCGACCTGATCAAAGAGGTGGGTAAGCTCGACATACCGGGCGTACGACCGCAGAAACGTGCTCTTCCCGCCGCCCACCGGGGCATGGACGACTACCGGCACTGCCGACATGAGCTGCCGGTCGAGGTGGGTGACCTCGTCGTCCCGGTACATCACCATGTCGAGGTCGTCGAATTCGTCGTCGGATTCGTGCTTCGGGGCCGGTACGGCGACCGGGGTCGCAACGGGGCCCGGTGCAGGGGCGTGGGCCGGTGGCGGGCCATCAGCCGATGACGGAGCGTCGACGATCGGTGCCGAACGTGCATCCTGGCGGTAGAGCACGGGCATTACCTGGAACGGTCGGGTCAGGCCGAGTCTGGTCGACGGCTGTCGTACCAGGTCCAGCACTGCCCGGCGCCCCGCGGAGGCCGCCCGGGCCGGGGTCTCGCGCCGCCCGACGGACCGGTAGAACGCCGACATGAACCGGGAGGCGACCATGGCCGGGACGTTGTGCGTCATGGCCAGCACCTCGGGGATCCCGCCCGCCAGCAGTGCTGACGCAACGGTACGCACACTGGGATCGGTCGAACGGTGCGCGGATCGGCACGCGTTGAGTACGACGACCGGAATGCGGTCGACCGCTACGGCAGCCGCGAAGTCGGCGGCTGCGACCAGGTCGGGCCGGCCGTCGGCCCGCTCGAGGACCAGGCCACTGGCCAACTTCGCAGAGACCGCGCCAGGGCGAAAGAACCCGTGTCCGTCGAAGTGGACGATCGAGTAGTCCCCCTGCGTGGTCAGGACCTCCCGGAGCCGGTCCATCGTGGGTGGATGCAGCAGGTCCAGACGTAGCGTCTCGGGTGCTTGCGCCGCGACCGTCAACATCGGTCCACGGATCGTCCGGGACCGGACGTCCTGCGCACCGTACGGCCGTGGCGACACCAGGAGCACCCGGAGTGGGCCGTCCCACACGGGAACGGTCTCCTCGTCGGCCCTGTGCCGGTCCGCCGGGCCCAGGCACCGGGTGAGTTCCCGGGCCGAGGCCAGCGGATACACGTCGGTGCCCGGTACTCGGAGCAGTTCCCAGGGAATCGCCAGCGGTTCCGGCTCCTCGGAGATCAGGTGCACGGACCGGTTCTCGTCGGCCGCACCGGCGAAGCTCCCGAAGAGGTCCATGGTCTCGGCGGTCGTGGTCAGCGCCCGGTACAGCTCATGTCCGAGTTCCGCCGCGTCAGCCAACGCAGCCTGGTAGCGCTGCCGCTGAGGCCCGAAGGGCAACGGCGGACAGTCCTCCAACAGCCAGCGAAGTTCCTCCACCCGGGTTTCGGTGAACGGATCGCGGAACTCCGCGCTGGCGTCCCGGGATCCGATGGAGAGGGTGAGCCGTTCCGACCCGTCGAAGGTAACGAACAGCTCGGCCACCGGACCCGCCTCAGTCCGATTCGGTCAGCCGGAACTCGACCACGGTCGCACCGTCCGGTCGCTCGGTCCTGCGGTAGTAGATCTCGCGTCCCTTCGCCCGCCGGGTCAGCAGCCGTTTCAACAGGTCGTAGACGGCGTTGCCACCGACGCCCGAGGCCAGCGTGCCCAGGACGACCAGCACCGTCCCCACCATCTCGCCCGGGTCGAACCGGTCGGCCGGTTCGGAGAGGGGTCGGGCTACCGCTACCGCCGAGTGGTCACCGCTCATGTTCCACTGATGTGCGAACTCCGTCGCAGTCAGGCCGAACTCGTCGTCGATGGCGACGATCATGTCCATGTACCACCCCCGGGATCTCGTCCGGACCGAACGATAGATGAGGCTGGCAATCCTCACCCGGTCGCGGGATCGAGTCGATGACCGCCGGAACCGAGAACCTGACTCGTGCTCGATCCCGAACACGGGTACCGGCACGCTCCGTGGTAGCGTCACCGCAGCGTCGCGTGCCGGTGGCAGACCGTGCCAGGCATGGAGGCGTCGGACCGAAGGGAATACGACGATGATGTTCGTCGTACCTTCGCCCTCCACCTATGCGTGAGGGCGAGAAGAGCAGGCTGGTGGCCTGGAGCCGAGAGCTGCGCGACGTCCATGAAAGACTCCGCGAAGCATTGGCCGTAACCCGGCACGCCCTCGCCGCCGGTGAGCCGGCGGAGCCAGCGACAAGGGATCTACTGCTGTTCTGTCACGGGTTCTGCACCGCCCTGACCGCCCACCATCAGGGCGAGGACCGTGACCTGTTCCCGGCGATCGCCGAGCAACATCCCGAGCTGCGTGAGACTCTGCACTACCTGCGGCAGGACCACTCGATGATCGCGCACCTACTGGCCGGGCTGCAGGCTGCCGTGGCCCGGGCCGCTCCACCCACTGTCCTGGATCGACACCTGGAGGGCCTGGAGGCGATCATGGAGTCGCACTTCAGCTACAAGGAACGCCAACTCCTGGCCGTGCTGGAGACACTGGCGCTGGACGCGGACCCCGGCGCCGTGCTGGGACCTCTGTGACCGTCCCGCACACATCGATCGGCACCGCTCATCTCCATTGAACCCGAGCCGGGAACCACACCGACTTGACCACGTCTACTACGTACTGCGATGCTACGCGGAACGTAGTAGACGTGAGGTGGCGGCCATGTCCGGGCTATCCGATCTAGGCAGGTTCTCCGAACCTGCCGTACTCATCCTGGTCAGCCTTGCCGACGGACCGAAGCATGGCTATGCCATGCAGGACGACATCGCCGGGCTCACCGGCGAGCGCCCGGGACCGGGCACGCTCTACGGCGCGATCCGGCGGCTGGAGGAGCGCGGCTACATCGAGGCACTGGCAACCCAGGATCGCCGTAAGCCCTACCAGTTGACCGACTCCGGCCGTGCCGCGCTCACCCTGGAACTCGAGCGGATGCGGGCGGTCGCCAACACCGGGCTCCGCCGGCTGGCGGTGGCCTGATGCGCCGCTGGCTGGTCGACCGCGTGCTGATCCTCTATCCGCACGCGATCCGCGATCGCTACGGCGAGGAGATCCGCGAACTGCTGACGGATTCGCCCACCCCGGTACGCGACCTCGCGGACGTGGCGTGGTGCGCACTGATTGACCGGATCACCCGGGCGAGGGAATCGATGAGCCTGGCACGGGCCCGCACCAGTGCCCGTACCCTGGGGAAACTCCTGCTGGTGCCGCCGATCTGCACGGTCGCGCTGGTGACGCTGATGATGGCGGTGGGGCCGGTGCTGAACATGATGGTCGCCCTCGGTGTCGACACCGCGCGGGCCGCACCCGTGGTCCACAGCTCTGCGGTCGTACCGGTCGGTCTGCTGGCCTGGTGGCTCGGGCGACGTGTCGGCCGTAACGGCGCGGTCTCCGCCGCATGGTTGGCGGCACCGGCGACGCTGACCGTAGGACTGCTCCTCATCACAGGCCTGCCCGGTGCGGGCATCGTCCTCGGCGAGGACCGCAACTCGTCGATCCTGGCCGTGCTCTGCTGGTGTGCCGGGGTGGCCGCGCTCGGTCCACTGCTTCGTGTCCTGGCCGGACGGGGACGGACCGCCACGGCTCTCCTCACCGCTACCGCCGGTGGACTCGCGCTGCTCACCCTGACCACCATCACCTACGTCGTCAGCGCCGTCGAGCCGATCCGGGCCCCACGCCAGTACGCGTTGTACTGGTATCTCAGCTCCCTCTCCGGGGTCGACCCCGGCCTGGTCGACAACGGCTACCTACAGCTCGCCGATGCGGTCAAGTTCCTGCCGGCGCTGCTCACCGTCTGCACCGTCTACGTATTCGCACTGGTCACCGCTGCCGCACGAAGTCGGAGTCGAGATCGACAGCTGCTCCGGTGACCGGGACCGAGGTGCAGTCACTCCCGCCAGCCCGAGACCATTCTTATCGCCCACAGGTCCCCATGCCACGCCCAGGCCGGAACCGGGCACAATCGATCAGGTTTCGACCATCCAGATCGGGGAGTAGCAACACGATGGACCGGCGACGTTTCCTCACCCTGGCCGGCGGCACCACAGTGGGGGCAGGCCTGTCCGCCTCGGCCCTGGCCGCACCGGCAGCCGCGGCAGGCGCACGGTACTTCAACCGGCGGGTGCCCGACGAGGCGCACACGGTGATGGGCCAACTGGCCGCACAGGGCATCAGCGCGTTCTCCTTCACCCCGTCCAACGGGTGGGTGATGGTCACCCAGACCGGCAGCTATCAGGCCCGGGGCATCCCGGACGAGTGTTTCACCGCGCTGGGCCAGGCCATCACCGACGGAATGAAGGTCCACTGTGTAGCCTTCCCACCCGAGGGTGGAAACCGGTGGGTGATCACGGGAGACAGCGGGGTACTGGCGCAGGGTATCCCGGACGAGTGCCACCAGAGGATCCTGGAGTTCTACGCCGCCGGGCAACAGGTCGTCGACGTCGCGTTCCCGCCGGCCGGCGGCAACCGCTGGGTGATCGTCGGGACCACCGGCACCTTCGCCCGGGGCATCGACGACGAGTGCTACCAGACCATGCGGAACCTGAACCAGGGCGGGCGGCGGATCACCCGGGTGGCTTTCCCGTACACCGGTGGTTGGGCCGTCGTCGCTCAGGACGAGTTCCGGGCACGCAACATCGACGGTGAGTGTGTCCAGCAGATGGGCAGCTTCACCGCCGAGGGCTGGCAGCTGCACAATCTCGCCTTCGCCCCGCAGAACAACGGCTGGTCGCTGTGCTCACGCGGACCGGCACCGACGCTGCCGGTCAACCGGATCCGTCAGTTCGAGAACTCCGTCGGCGGCCAGGGCATCTGGCAACGGATGGCGGCCTGGAAGGCACCGGGCGCGGTGGTCGCGGTGGTCCTCGACAACCAGATCGCCTGGTCCACCGGGTACGGGTGGCTGGAGGCGGGCGGGTCGGGTGCGGCACATCCGGAAAGCGCCTTCCAGGCCGCCTCGATCAGCAAGGCGGTCGCCGCGCTGGGCGTGATGCGACTGTCCCAGACCCGGCCCGATCTCCCGCTCTCCACCGACATCCGTACCACCCTCGACTGGCAACTGGACCAGCGGGCATGCGTATCGACCACGGCGACACCGAGCATCGACCGGGTGCTGGCACACCGGGCCGGCGTGATCGGTCGGGGTTCCACCTCACCGGCGAACGTCTGCACCGGTTTCGATGCCAACACCGGAGGCGGATTCGCCGGGTACGGCCCCAACGCGACGGTGCCCACGCTGCTGGAGGTGATGAACGGCCAGGGCAACTCGCCGAAGATCGAGCTGACCACCACCCCGGGAACGGAATACCACTACTCGGGCGCGGGATTCGTGTTGCTGCAACGGATGATCGAGCAACGCACCGGGTTGTCACTGACCCAGTACATGCAGAACGAGATCTTCGGTCCGCTGGGCATGACGACCAGCTCGTACGCGCTGGCCCCGGCGTTCGAGTTGGCCTCGGGACACGGCAGCACCGGCGCGGTGATCGCCGGCCGGCGCAACCGCTATCCGGAGTCGGCCGCCGCCGGGCTCTACACCACCGTGCGCGACCTGTGCCGACTGGTGAGCTATCTCAACCGGGGCTGGTCCGCAGCGGGTGACATCACCGGGCCACTGAACCGCTCCTCGATCCGGACCATGCTGAGCACCGGCCCCACCCCCGGCCGGGGTCGGGGATTCGCCCTGTCCGGCGTGGGCACGACCAGTTTCTGGTACGGCCACAACGGCTCCAACTACGGCTTCAAGAGTGAGTTCGGCGGCTACCCCGAGCGGGGCACCGGCTATGCCGTCATGGTCAACGGAGACCGGTCCGAGTTGGTGAGCGAGATCGTCGCCGCGATCAGGTCGACCTACGGCTGGGGGTGACGACGGTTCCGCTGAAGGCGATGAATTTATACGATGCGATCTCCACCCTGAAGCGTCGCCGGGCGCAGCGGGCCGGCTCGGTAAGCCACCGGAGGCAGGGATCTGATGACCGCGGACGAGAAGCTACGGACGTACCCTTTCGAGGCCTTCCGGGGTGAGCTGCCGGCGGAGCTGCTGGCGATGGTGCGGGACGAACCGGTGAGTCGGGTCCAACTGCCCGACGGCCGTCCGGTGTGGCTGGTGGTGGGCTACGACGAGGTGTGCACGGCGCTGGCCGATCCCCGCCTGACCCGGCACACCGGTGCCGACACCACCGCTGGGCAGTGCCCGGTGGCACCACGGGTTCGCGAACTCGGCATGAACGGGCCGGCGCACACCTCCCTGCGCCGCCTTGCCGCACGCGCGTTCACCGCCCGGCGGATCGAGGCGTACCGGCCACGGGTGCAGCAGATCACCGACGGGTTGCTCGACGCGATGGTGGCCGGTGGACAGCCGGGCGACCTGATCAGCGCTCTGGTGGCACCGCTACCCGCGCTGGTGGTATGTGAGGTGCTCGGCGTACCGGCGGATGACCGGGAGCGGTTCAACGCCTGGGTCGCGGACATCAACTCGCTCACCGCGTACGGATCACCGGAGGCCGCCCGCTCGTCGGCGGAACTGCGGGCCTACCTGTTCGCGCAACTGTCGGTCAAGCGGGCCTCCCCCGGCGAGGACCTCCTGTCCGCGTGGCTGGCCGCCCAGGCCGACGACGAACTCAGCGACGAGGAGATCGTTGGCCTGGCGGTCGGCGTCCTGATCGGCGGCCGGGAGATCAACTCCACCAGCGCGGGGATACGGGCACTGTTCCAGCATCCGGAGCAGCTCGCCCGCCTGCGGGCAGAACCCGACCTGCTGCCGAGGGCGGTCGAGGAGATCCTGCGCCATACGTCGGTCAGCCCGATGTTCCTGGTACAGACCGCGCTGGAGGACCTGACGCTCGACGGCGTACGGATCAGGGCCGGCGACGCGGTGATGGCGGTGCCCTGGGCGGCCAACCGGCACCCCGGTGCCTTCCCCGACCCGGACACCTTCGACGTGGGAAGGTCCCCCGGCAACCCCCACCTCACCTTCGGGTACGGTCCACACTTCTGCCTGGGTGCGGCGCTGGGCCGGTTGCAGATGGAGATCGCGATCGGCACCCTGCTGCGCCGCTTCCCGAACCTGGCCCCGGCTGTCGGGATGGACGAGTTGCCCTGGCGACACGAACGGATCAACTGCGGGATCGCGGAGTTCCCGGTCACCTGGTGAGCCGGCCGGCAGCCCCGCCGTCCCTGATTCAGCCGGCGGGTAACGTCGCCTCGATGGCGTCGGCCGCGCCTTCGGTGCCGTCCGGCCCGGCGTCGTGGGCGGGCCGGGGCGCGGCGAGCGTGGCCCGGATGGCGTCGGCCACCTCACGCGGTGTCCAGCGCTCCTCGGGCAGCCAGTTCGCGGCACCATGACGGGCGACCCGCCCGGCGTTGTCCGGACGGTCCAACCCGCTGGCCAGGATGACCTGGCCGGTGTTGCTGGTCAGGGCTCGGGCGAGCGTACCGATGCCGCCGTGGTGAACCACCGCCGCCACCCGGGGAGCCACGGCAGGAAACGGCAACCTCGGAAACCAACGTACGTTGGGCGGGAGTGGATCGGGCACCAGTTCCCGGTGCCGTACGGCCAGCAGCGCGGGCCGGTCGAGCAACCGGACCGCCTCGACGGCGGTGCGGTAGAACTCCCGGTGCAGGAGTCGGCCCGTACCGCCGGTGATCAGCAGCGGGGGTACGGCGCCGGCCAGCAACTCGGCCGCCTCCGGCGGCACCGCGTGTTCCTCGTGCTGACCGTCGTCGGCCAGCACGAAGCCGGCCAACTGGACACCGGCCGGTGCCGGTGTTCCAGCCCGGTCGAACCAGTCCGGCCACAGGCCGACGTACCGGTCGGCCGACCACATCCAACCTGGCCAGTCCCGAACCCCCGCCAACCCGACCTCGGCGCGGGCGGCGTCGATCCGGTCGGCCAGCACCTCACCGTAGAGCCAGCCCACCCGGGACAGGGCCTGGAACTGGAACGGAGAGTGCGCCAGGCAGACCAGCGGCGCGCCCGTCGCCTCGGCTGCGATCAGCGCCGACTGACCGGAGATCGGTGCCCCGACCAGCACCGTGTGTCCGGGCCGGTGCCGGCGCAGCAGCTCCCGGCACTCGAAGCGCAGCTGGGCGAAGAGGCCGGTACGGTCGAAGTGGTGGCGGAACTCCCCGATCTCGGTCGCGTCGGCCTGGTCACCCGCGTCGGCGAGGTAGTACTCGTACTCACTGATCGTGTCGATCGGCACGAACCCGATGCCGGCGGCGTCCACCACCGGTCGGTAGTACTCGTGGCTGAGCACCGTCACGTCGTGTCCCCGGGCCCGCAGCGCCCGGCCGACGCGTACGAACGGCAGGACGTCGCCATCCGTACCGTGGATCACCATCAGGACGAGCGCCACGGCCAGGCCCCACCGATCGCCAGCAGGTCAGTACGGTTCAACGGCGTTGACCCGGGTCGGCCAGTAACGCTGGCCCGGGGCGGCCTGGTAGTGCTCCCAACGGGGCGGGTCACCGGTCGGCACGTCCCCCAGTACGGTCACCCGCTGTCCCCGACGGCGTTCGGTGTAGTCGTTGACCGCATAGTGCTGGGTGACCCGGTTGTCCCAGACCGCCACGTCACCGGGACGCCACCGGTAGCGGCACATGAACTGCGGCTGTTCCGAGAAGTCGAACAGGTAGTCCAGCAACGCGTCGCTCTCGTTGCGGCTCAACTGCGGCACGTGTGAGGTGAACAGACGATTGACGTACAGGCTGCGACGGCCGGTCCCGGGGTGCACCCGGACGACGGGATGCTCGGCCCGGCTGCTGAACTCGTCGCCGATCCGGATCACGTGCACGGCGGTCAGCCCGTCGAGCAGGTCCCGCATCGGCGCGGAGAGCTGCTCGTAGACCAGGTACTGGTTGGTCCACATGGTGTCGCCACCGGTGCTCGGGCAGTCGACTAGCTGAAGGATCGACGCGATCGGCGGGCTGGCGTGGAAGGTCATGTCGGTGTGCCAGACGTCCACCTTCCCGCCGTTCTCGGAGTCGATGATCACGATCTCCGGGTGACCGTCGAGTCGGGGCAGGTACGGATGCAGCTCCACCTCACCGAACCGGCGGCCGAACGCGACGTGCGCCCCGGGCGGCAGGCCCTGCTGACCGGCGATGAAGATGACCAGATGCTCCAGGAGCAGGCGGTGCAGCTCGGCGAAGTCCTCGTCGGACAGGTTCGCCAGGTCGACACCGTGCACCTCCGCACCGAGCGCCCCGGACACCGGCCTGACCTCGAACCGGGTGGTGGCGGGAACCGACATCTTCTCCCCCGCTCTCGGCGAATCCTCAACGAAGGTCCTGGTCAAACCGCAACTTGGCGGCCACGCACCAGGGCACTTGGCTTCGGAAGTATTCCAGAGCCGGGGCGGGTCCGACCAGCGCCCTGAACGAGGATTTTCGATGTACCTGGAGCTGTTGACGTGTCCCGGACACGCTGGCAACATCGATCGCGCTCGGAGCCACCGCACTGAGCGCATTGGAGTAATCCGGGCCGATGAGCGGGGTCGCCGTGATCACACTCTGCCTGTACTACGACGACGTCCAGAGCGCATCGGACTGGCTGACGCGGGCGTTCGGGTTCCAGGAACGGGCCCGGCGCGGCACCGCGGGCCAGGTTACCCACGCCGAGACGGAGCTGGCCGGGCTGCGGGTCGTGCTGGAACAGCGCAACCCTGCCGACACCTCCGTACCACCGGCACGGATCCAGCTGACCACCACCGAGCTGGACCTGGTCCATCGGCGCGCGCTCGACGCCGGTGCCACAGTCGTCGAGGCGCTGACCGACAGCCGGGCCCCCGGCGACCGGGGCTTCACCGTCGCCGATCCCGGCGGATACCACTGGACGTTCGTGACACAGCCCGCCGAGCCGACCGGCAACGACGCCACGGCCGGTGCCATCGGTCAGCTCGGGCAGCTCACCGACCTGGCCACCCCGTCCGCCGTACGGGTGCTGGCCACGTTGCGCGTACCCGACCTGATCGACAAGGGCGTCACCGAGCTGACTGCGATCGCCGACGCCTGTGACGCCGACCGCGACGCACTCGGCCGGCTCCTGCGCTACCTGGTCCATCGGCAGGTGCTCACCGAACCGGCCAGCGACGTCTTCGCACTGACCGAGATCGGACGACTGCTGTGTGAGCAGGGGCCTGCCGGACAGCGCGCCTGGCTGGACCTGGACGGTCTGGGCGCCCGGATGGACCTGGCCTACCAGGGGCTGCTCCACTCCGTACGGACCGGGGAGCCGGCCTACGCGACCGTGCACGGCCGTACCTTCTGGGCCGAACTGGACGCCGAGCCCGGCTACCGGCGGTACTTCGACGAACTCATGATGACCCAGCAGCACCTGACCGCCCCGCAGGTCGCCGACCTGTACGACTGGAGCGGGGTCACCCGGGTCTACGACGTCGGTGGCGGCAGTGGTGCCCTGCTGACCCAGTTGCTGCACAGCCATCCCCACCTGCTCGGCACCCTGGTCGACCGGCCCAGCGCGGCGCGGGCCGCTGCGGACCGCATCGCCGCCATCGGCCTGGCTGATCGGGCGGAAACCGTCGCCGGGGACTTCTTCGGGCCACTGCCCACCGGCGGGGACGTGTACGTGGTGTCCCGGGCACTCACCGACTGGAACGACCGGGACGCGACCACCATCCTGCGCCGGTGCGCCGAAGCCGCCGGGGCCCGGGGGCGTGTCCTGATCGTCGAGGTGCTGCCCACCGAGCCGTACGTGCCGCACCTGTCACCGTTCGACCTGCAAATGTTGATCGTGGTCGGTGGCCGGGAACGGGGACTGGCCGACTTCGAGGCGCTGGCCGGACGGGCCGGGCTCGTCATCTCCCAGGTGGTCCGCGGCCGGGACGGGCTCACATTGATCGAGTGTGTTGCCGCCCCGGTGTCCGACGACGTTCCCGAAGCCACCGAAGTGGAACCTGCCACGACGGCAGGCGGCCCGTGCGCATCCTCCTGACCAGCCAGCCCATCTACTCGCACCTCGTACCGGCCCTGCTGCCGTTGGCTCGGACCGCGCAGGCGCTCGGGCACGACGTCGCGGTCGCCACCGCCGCTTCGATGGCCGACGAACTGGCCCGGGCCGGGGTTGCGCACCTGCCGCTGCCGCACGTGCCCGGCCAGACCGAGCTGCGTACCGATCCTCGCCTGGCCGAGCGGTTCGGCCTGCCCCAGCGGTTGATGGCACCCGGTCGGCATACCGTCGAGCCAACGGTGTGGCAGCAGATCGCCCGGGCGTACGCGGGACCGATCGCCGGATGCTTCGCCGCTGACCTGTTGGACGCGGCACGAGACTGGCGGCCGGATGTGATCGTCCGGGAGCCGGCAGAGTACGGCGGCTATCTCGCTGCGGAACGACTCGGCGTTCCACATGCGACGCTGGACATCGCCCCGTTCGCCGCCGAGGACCTACCCCATGTCGTCGACGTCCTCGACGAGCAGCGGGCGGCGCTGGACCTGCCGCCGACGGGCGACGGCTGGCATCCGCATCGCCATCTACGCGCCGGGCTCCTTCCCGAGACGTGGTACCCGCCGTCGCTGCGGCCCGCCTCCGCGCGCTACTACCGGATGCCCGCGTCCGCCGCCGAGCCGGCGCTGGACCCGTGGTACGCCGAACTGCCCGACGACCGGCCACTGGTGCTGGCCAGCCTCGGCTCACTGGTGCTCTCCCTGCCCGGCATGGCCGAGGTGCTGCCCGCCGTAGTGGCCGCATTGGGTGAACTGCGGTGCACGGCAGTGCTTTCCCTGGGGGGCCGTACAGAACTGGCCGAACTGATCGGCAGCCCGCCGAAGAACGTACACCTGACGCCGTTCGTCCCACAGCGGACCGTCCTGGCCACCTGCGATCTGTTCTTCACCCACGCGGGCTTCAGCTCCACCCGGGAGGCCGTCACGGCCGGGGTACCGATGGTGGCGCTGCCGGCCGTCGCCGACCAGCCAGCCAACGCCCACCGGATCGCCGAACTCGGTCTCGGGCTACGGCTGGACCTCGAGGAGCTGACCGTGGCCGGAATCGTCGATGCCTGCCAACGGGTGCTGGTCGAGCCGGCCTACCGCTGGCGGGTACGGGCCATGCAGCGCCAACTGCTGACCGGCCCGGGGTTCGAACAACTCGTCGAGGACCTGGCCGGGCTGGTCGGCCAGCATTGACGCTGGATCCCGCCGGTGACCATCAGCCGACCGGTCGAGTGAGGCATGTTAGACCAACTGGTGCATGGCGGCCGACGCTGCCTTTCCCGACCTGGCCGGAATCGCCGACACGCTGACCTGTCTCGCTGATTCCCTTCCGCCAACACCTTGTCGAACGTCAATAGGTAATCACGTCAGAACTGCCCAACACGGCCAGCCGGGCGCACCGCCGACCACAGTGCCCCCAGGTTCGCCGGGTAGTAGGAAATAAACCCGTTGCCCTGCCACCACCAACCACCTACCGTCATTGGCAACACCAGCACCGAAGGAGCAACCAGCCATGATGCACATCCAGCCCACCACACCGAAGCGACCCACATCGCTCGGTCAATGGTGCGCCATGAGCATGGCCAAAGCCGAAACCTTCGTCGACAACTACAAGCTGGGCAGGTGGCGCGGCTAACGCACCCAACCGCGAAGCCGCCGCCCACCCAACAGGGACCGGGCGGCTTTTTCATTACCCGACAACTGCATGTGGGCGTAGCTCAGAGGCCAGAGCGCCGGTCTCCAAAACCGGATGTCGCAGGTTCAACTCCTGCCGCCCATGCGTAAGCCCCGACTTCGGCCGGCGGCCTTGATGGTTCTCAATTCCACAGCGGATGGCACACACGACGACACCCGGGCCGGCGGCAGCACCACCACGCCGCCGGCCGGGGTGTCGACCACCAAGCGGGCCTGTAGCTCAGTTGGTAGAGCGCCGCCTCGGCAGGGCGGAAGTCGGGGGTTCGACTCCCCCCAGGTCCACGCAGCGGTGCGCCGTGAACAGGTCGGGCTGACCACCCGGCCGGCGACTGTCACCGCCCCGCAACGGCAGGCAGGCAACGCACCTGCACTGCTCACCCTCTCGGCTGAATGGCAGCGCAACCGAGCATCAGATCCGACCGGCCGTTGGAGCAGCGGAACGCTCACCTGGCTCTCAACCAGGAGATCACGGGTTCGATCCCCGTACGGCCGACACCTTCCGGGATGGGCTGCTGGCAGGCCCAACGAGACTTTGGATCTCGGCACAGACGCAGGTTCGATTCCTGCTCCCGGAGCTTCCTGTTCTCCGTTGGCTCACCTGGCAAGAGCGGTGCCGGCCGGTTGACCCCGCGCCGGGCGAGTGCCGCAGACGAGGCCCGACCCAGCGCGCGGCGTAGGGCTGGCCCCGACTGCGGTGCGGAACATCGGGAGACCACGATGCGGGGCTTCAAGTCCCGGCCCGGAAACAGGTCATGCTTCGGTAGCCCAACGGCAGGAGGCAGCGCGCTCAAACCGCGCACAGTGTGCGTTCGAATCGCACCCGAAGCACCACCACCGTCGTGGCTCAGATGGTCAGAGCGCGGTCCTGGTTACGACCGAGGCCCCCGGTTCGAGTCCGGGCGACGGTTGTCATGCGGCTGTAGCACAACGGCAGTGCGGCTGCTTGCCATGCAGCAGACCGGGGTTCGACTCCCCGTAGCCGCTCTCACCCAACGACACCCCCACGAAAGGAGGGACCTGGTGGACGCCGTACTCGTCGTCAACGCCGACCTCGGGCCGCTACACCGGGTCCCGGTCAAACACGCGATCCGGATGCTGTGCCGCCGAGTCGCCGAAATCCACGAGGCAGAACCCGACCGGCTCATCGGCGTCTTCCCGATGCCGCGGGTGGTCCGACTCGTCCGGTACGTCGTCACCAGATGGCGGTACACCAACGGCCCTGCCTGGTCCCGGGCCGGGGTCCTCGCCCGCGACAACCGCCAGTGCGGCTACTGCACCGCGCCCGCGACCACCGTCGACCACATCCTGCCCCGCTCCCGGGGCGGACGGAACACATGGCAGAACACGATCAGCGCCTGCTACGGCTGTAACCAGGCCAAGGGAGACCGGACGCCGGTCGAGGCTGGGATGCCGCTGCGGTTCGCCGTGTCGGTCCCGACCTGGGCCGCGTTGGCGCAGCACTGATCGTCTGGGCCGGCGGATCCACGGGGGTCCGCCGGCCCCTTTCCCGGATCGTCCAACGGCAGGACGTCTGACTCTGACTCAGAAAATCGAGGTTCGAATCCTTGTCCGGGAGCGCAATGCCGGTGAAGCACGACAGGCCGTGCACTCGACTTGTAATCGAGAGGTTAGCGGGTTCGAGTCCCGCCACCGGCTCCAAGCCAGCGCAGCACGACAGGTGGTGCACGCCCTCGTAAGGGCGAGGTAGGCGGTTCGAGACCGCCCGCTGGCTCGCTGGCCGACGTAGCTCAGCAGGTAGAGCATCCGGCTCATAACCGGAAGGTCGCCGGTTCGAGACCGGCCGTCGGCACGTAACAGCACCACTCGCCCGGGTAGCCCAACGAGCGGACGTAAGTAATGTTCCGCTTTACATGTTCGGCTTTCTTCGCCGCCGCTCGCTAACGTTCCTGATCGACATGGGCGTAATAGTAGCGACGGGTTGCCCCGCGATTTTCAGCAGGATCAACATAAGGCACAACCACAGCAGTATCGCCGTTCTCATTCCCAATCCATTCCTATGCCCGGCTAGCCCAATTGGTAGAGGCGTCTGCCTTAGAAGCAGAAATGGTGGGGGTTCGACTCCCTCGCCGGGTACGCAGCAGCACCACGGGCTCGTAGCTCATCTGGTAGAGCACCGCTCTTGCAAAGCGGAGGCAGCCGGTTCGACACCGGCCGAGTCCACTGGCCGCAAGATCGGCCGATGCTGGCGTAGCCCAGCAGCAAGAGCATCCGGTTGTCAGCCGGAGGGTCTGGGGTTCGAGTCCCTCGACCCCTTCCGGCGGGACCACGCCCTGGTAGCTCAGTGGAATAGAGCGCCTGGCTACGAACCAGGAGGCCGCAGGTTCGAATCCTGCTCGGGGCACGTATCGGGATATGGCGCAGTCAGGGAGCGCGCTGCACTGGGGGTGCAGAGGTCGCCGGTTCGAACCCGGCTATCCCGACCAGCGGGTTGTAACTCAGCTTGGTCAGAGTGCGCGGTTTGGGGCCGCGAAGTCGCAGGTTCGAATCCTGTCAACCCGACTTGTGGAAGGTACCGGCCCATGGGGGCCAGCCGGTCTTGAAAACCGGAGGAGGGGTAACGCCCTGGCGTTCGACTCGTCTACCTTCCGCCAAGCCCCCGTAGCTCAGAGGAAGAGCAGCCGACTTTTAACCAGCGGGTCGGGATGTCGGAATTCCCCGGGGGCACTTCGCGGCATGTACGCCAGGTTCGATTTCTGGATGCCGCACCACGCGCCGTTAGCTCAGGGGTCAGAGCAGCCGACTCTTAATCGGCGGGGCGACCGTTCGAATCGGTCACGGCGTACTTGCGGGGTGGAGGAGTTCGGTCGTCCTCGCCGGGCTCATAACCCGGAAATCGCGGGTTCGAATCCCGCTCCCGCCACCAAGCCCCGGTAGCTCAGCGGGAGAGCACCGTCTCGACAAGGCGGGGGCGGCTGGTTCGACACCAGCCCGGGGCACGTAGATCACCTTGGCGCGGTGGACGAACAGGAAGAGTCACCTGCCTTTCAAGCAGGACACGTTGCGGGTTCGAGTCCCGTCCGCGCTGCCATTCCGGTGTCGCCCAGTTGGTAGGGCAAGCGGCTGTTAACCGCCACGGCGCAGGTTCGAATCCTGCCACCGGAGCAATGCCCGTGTAGCTCAGCGGTAGAGCGCCGGTCTTACACACCGGGTGCCCAGGTTCGATCCCTGGTACGGGCACTGGCCCTCATGGGCCGTAGTTGTGGCTGTAGCTCAGCGGTCAGAGCGTCCGGTCGTGGCCCGGAAGGTCGCGGGTTCGAGTCCCGCCAGTCACCCTCGTGCGGGTGCGCCGACGTCGGAGAGTCGGGGCCGGCGGTAACCCGGCCGCACGCGCTGAGGGGGTTCGAATCCCTCCACCCGCACCATGTCCTCGTAGCGCAGCGGATAGCGCACCAGGTTCCGAACCTGGGGGTCGCTGGTTCGAGTCCAGCCGGGGACACGTCACGGTCGTATGCCCGAGTGGTCAGGGAGCGGTCTGCAAAACCGCGTACCGGGGTTCGATTCCCCGTACGGCCCCCAACGTCTGCCATCCTCTGTGGAACGCCCGGACGTCAGGCTCCGGGCTGCGGCGGTGGCCCGCTCCGGCTTCGGCATGCCTTGGTCAGGCTCGGCAGAACGGCTCAGCCCCGGGATCGGGCCTTCCGCCGCCGGCTGGCCAGGATCGGCCCGACCTGCGCGACGACGCCGGGACGCATCATGTGCTCATGCCGGCAGGCGATCTCGCACTCCTCGATATGCCCGCGGACGTGTGGCCGCCACGTCTCGACGGTCTGAAGGTTGACCGGCTGACTCAAGGTCGCCGAGAAGAACAGCAGGTCGCCGCCGAAGGGTTCGGGGCGGTAGCGGCGGCCGGCCGACAGGTTGTTCGCGGTCACCTTCAGCAGGGCGGTAACCCGTTCCTCGCTCCAGTCGGTCAGTGCCCCACCCGCCCGGCGGATGATCTGCACCACCCGCTCGTCGTCCAGTGATTCACCGTCGAGCAGCTTCGGGTCGTACCCGAAATCGGAGAGTACGACGTCGAGCAGGACCCGTCGGTGCTCCTCGGTGTGCAGTTCCGGGTCGCTCGGGTACGCGTCGAGCAGTGCCAGCAGCTCCACCTCCGCGCCCCGGCGTTCCAGCTCGGTGGCGGTGGCGTAGGCGATAATCCCGCCCAGTGACCAGCCGAGCAGGTGGTACGGCCCGCCGGGGTGTAGCGCGATGATCCGGTCGGCATAGCCGGCGGCCATCTCCGCCACGGTTGCGGGCAGCGGTTCCGGGCAGGTCAGACCGGGTGACTGCAGCCCGTAGACGGGATGGTCGGCGTCGATGTGCCGCAGCAGTACCGAATAGCACCAGCTGAGTCCGGTCACCGGCGGCAGGCAGAACAGCGGGACACCGGCACCCCCGCTACGCAGCGGCAGTACCCCGTCCAACGCGCCCGGACCGCTCTGCCGGTCGACCCGGGCGGGTGTGACCGGGCCGGTCCCGGAGCCACCCGGGATGATGTCGCAGCCGGTCAGTCGGCTGGCGAGTCCGGCCACGGTCGGCCACTCGAAGACTGCTCGAAGGTCCAACTCGACCGCGAACACGGTGCGGATCCGGCTGGCCAGGCGGGCCGCATGCAACGAGTGCCCACCCAGGTCGAAGAAGCTGTCGTCCACGCCGACCAGCGGCAGGTCCAGCACCTCGGCGAAGAGCCCACACAGCACCACCTCGTGGCGGGTACGTGGTGCCCGCCCGGACACCGTCGTGGTGACGGCGACGGCCGGCAACTCGCCACGGTTGACCTTGCCGTTCGGCGTCAACGGCAGTGCCGGTAACACCACGAGTGCCGCCGGCACCATGTAGGCGGGCAGCCGGGTGGCCAGGTACGCCCGTACGGCGTTCGGGTCCGGCTCCGGCCCGCCGGCCTCGGGCGCGAGGTAGCCGACGATCCGCTGTTGGTGGCCCTGGTCCGCCCGGACGACCACGGCGGCCTGGGCCACCTCGGGATGCCCGGTCAGCGCCGATTCGATCTCGCCGAGTTCGATCCGGTTGCCCCGGATCTTCACCTGGTCGTCGGTCCGGCCGACGAACACGAACTGCCCGTCGGGCAGCTGACGCATCCGGTCACCGGTGCGGTACATCCGGCTGCCGGCGGGGCCGTACGGGTCGGGAAGGAACTGTCGCGCGGTGAGCCCGGGCCGGTTCAGATAGCCGTGGGCCAACTGCGTACCGGCAAGGTACAGCTCGCCGACCGCCCCGACCGGCACCGGTTGGAGCGCCTGGTCGAGCAGATAGGCCCTGGTGTTCCAGGCCGGCCTGCCGATCGGCACGCCACCGGCCGGATCGCCGGGCTCATCGCCGGCCCAGGCGGTCACCGCGACCGCCGCTTCGGTCGGGCCGTACAGGTTGTGCAGGCCAGGTCCGACAACCTCCGCGTACCGCGCCGCCAACTCGGCGGGCAGCATCTCCCCGATACACAGGGTCCGGCGCAGCGTCGGGCAGCTCGCGGCCCCGGGCTCCTCGAGGAACTCACGCAGCATCGACGGAACGAAGCCGGCGGTGGTGACCGCCCCGTCGCGGATCAGGTCGGCGAGGTAGCGCGGATCCCGGTGTCCGTCCGGCCGGGCCAGCACCGTGCCGGCACCGACCAGCAACGGCCAGAAGAACTCCCACACGGATACGTCGAAACTGGCCGGTGTCTTGATCAGAACCCGGTCCGCCGGGGTGAGTTGGAACCGGTCCTGCATCCACAGCAGATGGTTGACCACCGCCTGGTGCGGGACCACGACGCCCTTGGGTCGTCCGGTGGAGCCGGACGTGTACAGGACGTACACCGGGTGTTCCGGAGCGAGCGGTCGACACCGGTCATCGTCGTCCGGGTCGCTCGTCGGTTGTGCTGCCAGCGCCTGCTCGGTAGTGGCCAGGTCCAACACGATCGGCTGCGGCCCGACTCCGGGCAGCTCGACCATGGCGGCCCGGGTGGTCAGGATCTGCTTCGGACGGGCGTCGTCGAGCAGGAAGGTCTGCCGGTCGGCTGGTTGAGCGAAGTCCAACGGCAGGTAGGCGGCACCGGACTTGAGGGTCGCCAGCAGTGCCACCACCAGCTCGATCGACCGGGGCACCGCGACCGCCACGACATCGCCCGGTCCGGTGCCCCGGTCGATCAACTCGTACGCCAACCGGTTGGCCCGGGCATTCAGCTCGGCGTAGGTCAACGTCACCTCCCCGGACGTGACCGCCGACGCGTCGGGCGAACGCCGTACCTGTGCCGCCAACAGTTCCGGGAGCACCGTACGGGGCACCGGGTGCGTGGTGTCGTTCCAACGTACGAAAATCTGTTCCCGTTCGGTGGGGTCGAGCAGCTCCACCGCATCGATCCTGCTGTCCGGCAGGGCGCACAGCGTCTCCAGTAGTCGAATGAATCGATCCTGGTGCGTGGCGATCCCGGCGAGGTCATAGAGTTCGGGATTGGCGGTGAAGTCGATCCGTACCTGGCCACTGGTCAGATCGCCGTAGACGTCGATCGAAAGGTCGTCGACCGGCCCGGATTCGAGAACGTGCGCCACGGTCGGTAGGCCCGCCATCGGCTGTTGGTAATCGAAGGGCATGAGGTTCACCGACGGTCCGTACAGCCGATGTCCGGTGCCGGTCGCCTTGAGGTCGACCCGTAGATCCTCCAACCGGTAACGCTGGTGCCGCAGCAGTTGGCGGACTTCGCTACCGGTCTGCTCGGTGATCTCCGCAAAGGTCATCGTGGGCGCTACCGGTAGACGCAACGGGAGGATGGTCATCATCATGCCCGGCGTACGTTTGGCCAGTCTGCCCCAGCGCCCGGTCACGGGGAACCCGAGGATCACATCCGATGCCCCGGTAAGCCGGTGCACGTAGACGGCCACCGCAGCGACGACCGCATTGGACCAGGTCCCGGGGGGCAGCGCCGCACGCAACCGTTCGATGCTGGCCGCAGGAAGGTCCACCCGTCGGCGTAGCACGCGGTGCGACGCCGGCGCCTGTCGGCCCGACAGGCCTACCGGTTGCGGCCGGTCGGCGAACCTGGCCAGCCAGAACTCCCGGTCCGCCGCGAACCTCTCCGACGCGCGATACGCCGCTTCCTCCGCCCAGACCTGGGGCAGCGACCCGAGGACGGTCGGTGGACAGGCAGCGCCGGTGAGGGCCGCCGCGTAGATCTGCGTGGTGCGCGCGGTGAAGAGGGAGAACGCGTACGCGTCCAGAATCAGGTGGTGGAAGCGCAGATAGTAGAAGTGCAGATCCTCGGCGATTCGCAACAGGGCGACCTGCAACAGTGGGTCATCGATGAGGCTGACCGGGCGGGCGAGATCGTCGGCCATCCAGGATCGTGCCGCCGCGACCGGGTCGGACTCACCACTCATGTCGATCACGGCTACCGGCAGGTCGACCTGCCGGCCGATCGACTGCCAGGGATCGCCACCCTCCTCGCCGAAAACCAGTCGAGCGGCCTCCGATTCCATGACTGCCCGGCCCGCCGCGCTTTGTAGCAGCGGCAATACGATCGGCCCGTGGATTTCGGTGTAGCCGCCAATGTTGTAGGCCGGATTCGCCGCATCCAACCGTTGACCGAACCAGATACTGGACTGGGCGGTCGACAGGGGCCAACGAGAGTCAGACACGATAATCCACCTCGCGCTCGCGGACACCCCAATTCCCCGAATGCCCGAACGGGTACACGGGGATCCTGTCCATTCGAGAAGTCCGCGTCAACCCCGACCGGCGGCGACGTCACCGACGGGACGGATCAGCCGGCCACCGTACACGCGCCTGTCATGACATTCGCGCCAGCCTCACCACCACAGCAGGTACGTGAACGCTTGCCCAGCGAGACCGAACTGACCGAGTTCGTTCACATATGCGCAGATTGCGTTAATTGGCCACCGACGATGGATGTGCCAACTTTCCAGCGACTGACACCTTTCGACATGACTCACAATGCTGGGCACCAGTTGCCGGAAACAGCCAAGATAGGAATGACCCGACCAGAAAGCAGAAGATCAACCCCGCCAAATGTCATCTTTACCTCGCATGGCCACGCTGGTAACATCCTTGGCATTCGAAAAACGGGCCAACGCCTAAACAATTCTTCAGGCAAGGGCGGTAACAGGTGGCCGTCATTATCGGGTCAGATAATCAGGACCTCACGAAAACCTTGACACAAAGCAATTCGGCTCGCCTGTCCCACAGCAATACAAACCTTTACCGTCCCATTGAATCGGAAACCTCTGCGACAACAATTTGGCCGTCAGGTGGCACCCACGTGTCACCGAGCCGGTGATGGTGCCGCCCCTCCGCCGACACGTCCTGCACGCGCACCTGCGGACGTGGCGGCCGTACACCCTCTGGTACATCGGTCTGGTCGGCCTGGCCGGGGCCGGCGTCACCGCCGGTCGGCACGACTGGTGGCGACTGGTCGCTGCCTGGGCCACCCCGACGATCGGTTGGATCGGCGGCCACTACCTGAGCGACTACTTCGACCGGAACCTGGACGCGATCAGCAAGCCACACCGACCCATCCCGTCCGGGCAGCTCTCGCCCCGGGCCGCACTGATCTGCGGAATCGTCTGCCTGGCCGGGGTGGGTGGGTTGTCCATCGCCGGCTCCTGGTACGCCGTGCTGATCGCCGTGCTGGCCGCCGCCTCGATCGTCGCCTACGGCCGTGGGCTCAAGGCCCGTGGGCTGGCCGGCAACGTCGTCCGGGGGGCACTGGGCACACTGACCCTGCTGTACGGAGCGGCGATGGTCGCCGCACCGGCACAGTGGACGCTGGTGCCCTTCGTGTTGACGTTCTGGGCCCATGACATCTCGTCCAACCTGGTCGGAACCCTGCGGGACGTGACCGGTGACCGGGCGGGTGGCTACCGGACCGTGCCGGTACGACACGGCATCCGGGTCGCCGTCCTCACCGCGCTGGCGTGGTACTGCGTCGCACTACTGGCGGCCACCCTCGGGGGCTGGACCGTCGAACACCAGCCGGCCCGGACGGCGTACCTGGTCGCACTGGTCCCAGCCGTCGCACTGGGCCTGGCCGCCTTCCGGAGCCTGCTGGCACAGCAGCACCGACTGTCGATGCGTACCGCGCTTCGGGCACACGAGTTGCTCGTGTTGGAACGGGTCTGGCTGGCCGCCACGGTGGTCGGCCTGGGACTGGGCATGACCTTGGCCGGGCTGCTGCTGGCACCGGCGTTGGCCATGACCTGGTGGACGCAGTCCAACCTGCGGGCCGGCTACGAATTCGGTCCGGCATCGACCGGGGGGACCCGGGTGCCGACCGAGGAGGCCGCTGTCCGCCGGTCACCGCACCAACCGTCCACTCCCGACTGAGAGGGAAACCGCAATGCCGTCCTTACTCATCGACCGGGTCAGTCGGGCCATCGAGGCTGGTGCCGAGGAACTGCTCCGACACCAGCGGCCGGACGGGGCGTTCGTCGACGACCCACCGGGTTCGATCCTCGGCACGGCCGGCGCGATCACCGCCCTGCACCGGGCCGATCCGGCGGGCTCCTCGACCCTGGTCGGCCAGGGCGCCGCCTGGCTGCGGGCGCACCAACGAGCCGATGGCGGCTGGGGCGGGGTCGTCGGCGCCGACAGTGAGTCGGTCGCCACCGCGTTCGCCACCGCCGCCCTACGGATCACCTCGGCCACCGACAGCGCCGAGGCGGTACGGGCCGGCCGACGAGCGCTGGCCGCGTTCGGTGGAGTCGCTGCGGTAACCGACCTCGCGGTCAACCATCTCTGCCGGCAGTTCCTCTCGCTGGCCGGACTACCCGAGGCGGGACGGCTGCGCCGGCTGCCGCTGGAGATCGTACGGTTCGACGACCTGCGACGCCGACGGATCTCCTTCCGTACCGCACCGTTCGTCGCGTTGGCCCTGATGCAGACCCGCACGCTGCCGGCCGGTCCACTACGGCGGGCCAGCCTCCGTCGCGCCCAGCCGGCAGCACTGCGACTGCTCGAGGCGATCGACGAACACGAGGGACACACCGGGGACTTCAGCGAGGACCCCTGGCCGGCGGCCCTGGTCTGCCTCGGCCTGTCCCACGCGGACCTGGCCCCCCATCTGGTCTCGTCGATCGTCGGCTTCCTGCGGCGGTCGGTACGCCCGGACGGCTCCTGGGACGCGGTCACCAACCTCGACCTGACCCGATCCGCGTTCGCCGCCACCGGCCTGATCGCCGCCGGCTACGGCAACGATCCGCGCCTCGCCCGTACCCGGGAACTCTTCCACCGCTGCCAACAGCAGCAACCGTTCACGGTGCTCGGTGTCCCCGCCGGTGGCTGGAGCTACTGCTGTGCCCGGGGCTGGCCGGTCACCCTCGAATCAGCCGAGATCGTGGCCGCGCTCACCGGCTTTCCCGATCACGGCAACGACCCGGCCCTGCGGCGAGGGGTGGAATGGCTGCTCGACCGGCAGGACCAGCGGGGGTCGTGGAGTCTGTGGGTCCGCGACACCAAACTCGCCAACGACGGTCCCTGTCCCGGCATCACCAGCCAGGGAATCGTGGCACTACGCGACGCCGGGCACGGCCCGGACAGCGCACCGGTCGCAGCCGCCGCCCGGTGGCTGCTCACCCGGCAACGCCCGGACGGGACGTTCGAGAACCTGTGGTACCGGGACTTCACCTCGGGCACCGCCATGGTCCTCGACGCCCTCGCCCACGCCGGCCACGGTGCCCATCCGGTCAGCGTACGGGCCCGCGACTGGCTGTTGCGTACGCAGCTCGACGACGGATCCTGGGGATCCGGCAACTCTCCGGCCGGCTCGGTCGAGGAGACCGCGTGGACGGTCCACGCCTTGCTGGCCTCGGGCTCCACCGCCGCCGACGAACCGATCCAACGCGGCGTCGGCTGGCTGCTGGACACCCAGCAGCCCGACGGTGCGTGGCCGGCCGCCCGGGTGTGCGCCTACATCCGGCAGCACATGCACTATCCGAACGGGGCGATCACCCGTGGGCTCGCGCTACGGGCGCTGTCCGCCTACCGTATCCGCGTCCGGGGTAACGTGTGACCGGCGTCGACGTGGTGGTGTGTGGGGCCGGCGCCGGTGGTCTGGCGGCTGCCCAGGCGCTCGGCCGGCTCGGGCTGGCCGTACTGGTGCTGGACCGCCGGGCGGCCCCGGCCGAGGTGGCCAAGGGCGAACTGCTCCAACCCGAGTCGGTACGCATCCTCGACGAATGGTCGGCCCTGCCCGCGCTGCGGGCCGGTGGTGCCGTCGCCGTGGACCGACTGGCCATCCGGGATCCGGCCGGGACGATGCTGCTCCCCCTGGACTACACCGACCTGCCCGGCGAGTACCACCAGATCCTGTGCACCGAGTATCCGAACCTGCTGCGTGCCCTGGCCGACGGGCTGGCACCGACCGTGGAGGTACGCCGGCCGGCGCTGGTCGAAGGCGCACTACGTGACGAGCAGGGCCGGATCAACGGCGTACGGGTGGTCGAGGCCGGCCGACAACGGGACATCCGGGCCCGGTTGGTGATCGCCGCCGACGGAATGTCCTCCCGGCTACGCAAGGCGGCCGGCATCCCGATGCGTCGGCAGCAGTACGAGCACCGGCTACTCGCCTTCGAGGTACCCGCTGCGCCGGCCGACGCCGAGGTCTGCGCCTACCTCACCGACCGGGGTCTCCGGTTGGTGTACCCGCTGCCCGGTGGCCGCAGTCGGCTCTACGTACAGGTGCGACCGGAGGAGCTGCGGGACGGCACGATGGCGGACCTGACCGGCTGGTGCGACCGGTTGCTGAGCGAGATGCCCGCTCTCGGTCCGCTGGCCGGACCGCTACGGGCCAGCCTGTCCCGACGCCAGACGTTGACGATCTGCCGGTTGCGTACGCCGCAGCTGTCCGCCCCCGGGCTGGCCCTGGTCGGCGAGGCCGCGCACGCGGTCCATCCGATGGCCGCCCAGGGCATCAACAGTTCGCTGGCCGACGCACAGGCCCTGGGCACCCTGATCGGGGCGCTCGACGACACCGGTCCCACCACGCTGGACCGGGCACTCCGGGACTACCAGCGGATCCGGCTGCGCCGGCTCGACCACACCGCGACGGTCAGCCACAACGCGGCACGGATGCTGACCACGACCACGGGCCCGGCCCGGATGCTCGGGCGTCGGATGATGCGGCACACGGCCGCGAACCAGCGCCTGCTGCGGCTGACCGCCGGCAACCTGTCCGGGGTCGACCTGCACCCGCTCAGCGCTGTCGACCGGCTCTATCAGCTCGGTCTGCTGACCGACCGGCGTGCGAACGCGACCCCTTCCCATCCGGCGAGAAACGGCGGTGAACCCAAGTGAGTCCGGCCCCCGACGCGGTGGATCGCGTCAGTGACCTTTCGATGAACGAGACACCCTATCCTCCGCTGCCGAACGTACGGCGGATCGTCGAGGACGGGGCGGGTCGGATCAACCGGTATCCCGACCACGCCACCGGTGCGCTGCTGGCGGCGCTGTCCGCCCGGCTGGAGGTGCCGCAGGCACAGATCGTGGTCGGGCCGGGTTCGGCCGGGCTGTGCCAGCACCTCATCCAGGCGCTCGGTCCGCAGCGCGGGGAGGTCGTACACGCCGCGCTGTCGTTCGAGGCGTACCCCCTGCTCATCGCGAACGCCGGGGCACGTCCGGTGCCGGTGCCGCTGGCCGGCTACCGCCACGACCTGGCAGCAATGGCTGCCGCGGTGACCCCCGACACGCGTTGTGTGCTGTTGTGCAATCCCAACAATCCGACCGGCGCGGTGCTGCACCGAGCCGAGATCGACGAGTTCCTGGACCGGCTGCCACCGGAGGTAATGGTGATCGTCGACGAGGCCTACCGGGAGTTCGTCACCGACCCGGACGTGCCGGACATGGTGCAGCATGCGAAGGGGCGGGAGAACGTCTGCGTGCTGCGTACCTTCTCCAAGGCGTACGGGCTGGCGGCGCTGCGGGTCGGATACGCGGTGGCACCGCCGGGCGTCGCCACCGCAACCCGGATGCTCGGTGGGGTCTTCTTCCCCAACAGCTTCGGCCAGGCGGCGGCGGTCGCCTCACTCGACACGGTCGCCGAGGCCGAACTGGCGACCCGCTGCGCCGAGCTGGCCAGGTACCGGCAGCAGCTGACCGAACGGCTGCTCGGACTGGGCCTGCCGGTGGCGCCCAGCGAGGCGAACTTCGTCTGGCTTCCCCTCGGCACGGACGCGGAGCCGTTCACCGAACGGTGCCGACGGGCGGGCATCCTCGTCCGTGGATATCCCGGACTGGGCGTACGGGTAACCGTCGGGGACACCGGGGCGAACGAACGGCTGTGTGCCGTGGCGAGTAACTTCGTCTCGACCGGCCTGTCGGCGGTGGTGTCGTGACCGACGCCAACATTCCGACCGACGCCAACGTTCCGACCGACGCCAACGTTCCGACCGACGCCAACGTTCGGACGGACGGGCAGCCGGGTGGCCGGCCCCGGCTGAGCGTGACGATCCCGGTGTTCAACAACGGGCACCTGCTGGCGATGGCGCTCGACGCCCTCACCCGGCAGAGCATGCCACGCGACGAGTTCGAGGTGATCCTCGTGGACGACGGCTCCGAGCCGTCGCTCGAGCCGGTGGTCGCCCCGTTCACCGGAACCCTGCCGCTGACCTACCTTCGGCACAGTCCGAACCGGGGCCGGTCGGTCGCCCGCAACCGGGCCATCGCCGAAGCCCGGGGCGACGTGGTGCTCCTCCTCGACGCGGACCACTGCGCGCATCCGGATCTGCTGCGCCGGCACTGGGAGTTCCACGCCGCCCGTGGGCTACGCCCCGGTGTCCTGTTGGGCCGCAGCATCGTCGTCGACTGGGCAGCCATCGACGCACTGAAACAGGGCCGGAATCCGGAGCCGCCCATGCTCGGCGACTACCGTGAGGACGTACGGGACTACCTGTTCGCCTCCCCGCATCGTCGTCGCGACTTCGCCCGCGCCCCGTGGGTGTACGCGCACACCAACAACGCCTCGGTCGACCGGGCCACCCTGTTGGCGGTCGGTGGCTTCGACGAGAACCTGGTCACCTGGGGTGGCGAGGACAACGAGCTGTTCTACCGGCTGTTCCACCACCATGGTCGGGACCCCGACCTGTTCGCGATCGGTGACGACGCGATCACCTACGATCTGCCGCACTTCCGGTCCTGGCGGGTGCTGATGGCCCAGCTCGCCGAGAACGTCAAGCACATCGCCCGCAAGCATCCCCGTTACGACATCGAGTTCTTCGGTTTCCCTGGGCTCTGGTCCAATGCGGTACGACGGATCGCCTGGTTCGAGGACGCGTTGGACGCCTCCCGGGCCCATGGACTGGGTCGGGTCGACCAACTGCCCACCGCCTACCAGCGGGAGCTGGCCGGCAAGAACTGCCTGTTGATCGGGCACGGCGCCAGCAAGCTCGACCTCGGGCCGGACTCGGTCACGTTCGACCACGACGCCCCGGCCGGTGCGGGCAACCTGCACCTGGCCGGCCTGCTGACCCCGTTCGAGGACGCCCGGTTCAGCCGGGTGGTCAGCGTCGACCTGTGGCGCTTCCTCACCCCCGAGGACCTCGGCGGATTCCTGGAGGAGGCGATGCGGCTGGCCGGCCGGGTGGACTTCGTCTGCACCGACCTGGGCATCCCACCGACTGCGATGCTGCCCCTGCCGTTCGTCAGCGACCTCGCCTTCCTGCGTACCACTGTCGAGCCGTATCTCCTGGTCGGGCAGACCAGCGCCGGCGGCTGCGAGATCCTCACCATCGCGGGGACACGCTGATGCCGATGTCGCACCTGGACGGTCCGAGCGGATCGGGCAGGGCGACGGCCCGTTGGGAGCAGCCATGCGGGTGCTGATGGTCACCTGGGGTTGGCCCTCGCACTTCTACCCCCTCGTGCCACTCGGCTGGGCGCTGCGGGCAGCCGGGCACGAGGTACGGGTGGCCGGGCAGCCGGCCCAGGTGCAGGCGATCGTCACCGCTGGCCTGCCCGCCGTACCGGTCGGTGCCGACCTCGACTTCGCGGAGGTGTTCGGCGGTCAGGTCGGCCGGGTCGCCAGCCGATCCGGCGACGCCGGGAGCCGATCTGGCGACGCCGCCAGCCCGGAGACGACCCGGCCCCACTCCGGGATCGACGTCGAGCCCGTGGTGACCCCGGACGGTGGTGTGGTCCGGTTCGCCGACGCCATGCTCGACGACCTGGTGGCGTACGGCCGGCACTTCCAGCCGGATCTGATCGTCTACGAGCCGTTCAACCTGGCCGGTTCGCTGGCCGCCGCCGCACTGGGCGTGCCCGACGTACGGCTGCTGTGGGGGCCGGACTCGAGCATCGAACTCGACCTCGACGAGGACCTGATCCTCGGGCCACGGGCGGCGCGGCTCGGCATCGACCGGGTACGGCTCACCGGGACACTGACCCTCGACCCGTGTCCGGCCCCGATGCAGGTGCCGATCGACGCGCCCACCCATCCGATGCGGTTCGTGCCTTACAACGGCACGGCGGTGGTGCCGGCCTGGTTGCGGGAGCCGGCGACCCGGCCCCGGGTCTGCGTCACCTGGGGCACCATGATGGCGGCCCTCGGCCTGGCCGACCTGGTCGGCGCACCCAGGGTGGTGCATGCGCTCGCCGCGCTGGACATCGAGGTGGTCGTGGCGCTGGCGGCGACACAGGTCGCGGCGCTCGGCGACCTGCCGGCGAACGTACGGGTCGCTCGGTCCCCACTGGCGCTGCACCTGGTGCTGCCGACCTGCCAGGCGCTCGTCCACCAGGGCGGTGCCGGCACGACCATGACCGGCCTGGCCTGTGGTGTCCCGCAGTTGGTGTTACCGCAGGTCAGCGATCAGCATTTCAACGCCGACCGGCTGGCCCGCACCGGCGCCGGCCGGCAACTGGCGGCCGACGAGGCCGAACCGGACGTGATCCGGGACCGGGTGGTGGACCTGTTGGAGCGCGACCAGTGGCGGGACTCGGCCCGGGAGATGCGCCGACGGTTCGAGGCCCGGCCCAGCCCGGCCGACCTGGTTCCGGTACTCGGGCAACTAGCGGAGACCGCCCACGCGGCGGGCGTACCGACCCAGCTCATCTGACACGGCTACTCCGGAGGACCCCATGACCGACCAAGCACCCCTGTCGTATCCGGTCGCGCCCTCACCCTCGATCTACCATCCGTCACCACAGCTGACCGAGCTACGGGAACGGTGCCCGGTGACCCCGGTGGTGATGTCCGACGGGTCGCCGGCGTGGCTGGTCACCCGGTACGCCGACGTCCGCCAGGTGCTCACCGACGCACGCTTCAGCCGGGCGGCGGCGCGGGGCGACGACGCACCGCCCAAGGAACTGGGCGCGTTGGAGACCGAGTCCCTGATCGGCATGGACCCGCCGGAGCACACCCGACTGCGCCGGCTGGTCGCCCGGGCCTTCACCCCCCGGCGGGTCGAGCAGTTACGCCCCTGGGTGGCCGGTCTGGTCGACGAGCTGATCGACCGGATGACGACCCTGCCCCGCCCGGTCGACCTCGTCGAGCACTTCTCGACCCCATTTCCGGTCCAGGTGATCAGCGAGTTGCTCGGCGTACCCGAGGCTGACCGGCAGCACTGCAAGGCCTGGTCGGACACGATGATGGGTGACTGGCAACGCGACCCGGAGGGCACCCAGGCGGCCCTCGACGGCTTCGCGCGCATGATCGCCGCCAAACGCGCCGAGCCGGCCGACGATCTGATCACCGCGCTCATCCAGGCCCGTGACGAGCACGACAAACTGTCCGAGCATGAGCTGGTGTCGGTCTGCGTCGGTGTGCTCATCGGCGGTCACGAGACCACCACCAATCAGATCAACATGTCGCTCCTCACGTTGATGCACCATCCCGACCAGCTCGAACGCCTGCGGGCCGACCCGGATGGGATCACCCCGGCGGTCGAAGAGCTGATCCGGGTCATCCAGCTCGGTGACACCGGCGTGATGCTGCCCCGGATCACCACGGAGGAGGTGGAACTCAGCGGCGTCACCCTGCCCAAGGGCGCCGCGGTACTACCGGCGTTCGTGGCCGCCAACCGGGACCCGGCGGTCTTCCCCGACCCGGACCGGCTGGACCTGTCCCGCCCGAGCAACCCGCACCTGGGGTTCGGTGCCGGAGTCCACCACTGTTTGGGTGCCCAGCTGGCCCGGCTGGAGTTGCAGGAGGCGCTGCGTGGACTACTCACCCGGTTGCCCGGACTGCGGGTCGCGATTCCTGATGCCGAGCTGCGCTTCAAGTCCGGGCTGGCCGTACGTTGCCTGGAGGCGCTGCCGGTGACCTGGTGACCGCTGCGGGCCACCCGGCACCCCGGCAGGTTCCTATTCCTCGACGACACAACCTCTTCGACAGCGACCCGGCTGGGGTGGTTGCCCGCCCGTACCCGCCCCCGGGGACGGCCCGGCCGGGTCGCTGTCCGGCCCGTCCAGGTACAGGCCGACCGCAGCCCGGTTGGGCACCCGCAACTTCGACATGATCCGAGCGACGTGACACTCGACGGTACGTGGACTGACCACCAGCCGGCTGCCGATCTGCTGGTTGGTCAGGCCGATGGCGACCAGCTCGGCGACCTGCCGCTCGCGGCGGGACAACACGCCCGCCCCCGTCGAGCGGGGCAGCTGGGCGGCCAGTCTACGTTGGGCGATTCCGGCCTGCTGGGCCAGCCAACCCGCACCACACCGGGTGAACAGCTGCTTGGCCGTACCGAGCTGCTGACGCGCCGAGGCGGTGTCACCGGTGGCGGCGTACGCCTCGGCCAACTGCAACCGGGCCTGTCCTTCGCGGACCGGGGTGCCCGCCCGGGTGAAATGCTCGACCGCCGGCAGTGCGTGGCCGATCGCGTCCGGCGGTGTACCGGCCCGAAGTGCGAGCCCCGCGCTGGCCAGTTCGACGTACCCGAGCTGGGAGGCGACGTCACCGGCCAGCGTGCGGGCCCGGTCGAGTCGCGGCGGTCCGATGGCCGGCTCACCGGCCACCGCCCGGAGCGCGAAGGTGACCGCGCTGGCCGGGCCGATGGTGGTCTCCGGACCACCGGCCATGTCGGTCAGTACCGACCACCCGCCGGCACCGTCGCCGACCGCCAGGCACGCCTCCGCGACGTGGGTGCCCGCGATCGCCCGGTAGAGCGTCGAGCGGGGCGCGGCAGTGAGTCGCAGTCGGTCCAGCACCTCGGCCACCGCCTTCGGCCCCGACTGCCAAAGCAGCGGTATCAGCCCCACCGCTGTGGCCAGCGACAGGCTCTCCGCGTTCTCCTGCGCGCGGGCCAGCTCCTGTGCCTCGACGGCGTCATCCAGCGCCTCGCCGACCCGGCCCCGGCCGGACTGGACCACGGCCCGAGCGGTCAGCAGGTGCGGCACCAGGTGGGTACGGCCGTACCGTCGCGCGATCCGAAGGCCTCGTTCGGCATGTCGCAACGCCTCCTCCCGCCGGTCCACGAAGTGCTCCACCCAGGCAAGCACCGCGAACACCCCGAGGTCGTCGCGCAGGTCGCCCTCCTCGGCCTCGTCGATGACGGTCGCCGCCGTGGTGATCTCCTCCCGGGCCTGGGCCAGCGGGCCACCGGCCAGGGCGCAGGCGGCCAGCACGGTGTGTGCCGCCGCCAGGATGCCCCGTTCCTGCGCTATCGGGGAACGTACGGCGGTCCGGGCGTGGCTACTGGCCGCCGACCAGATCCCCTCGTGCATCTCGTTGATCGCCAGTTCCAGTGCCAGTTCGGTCCCGTCACGGTCCTCGCCATCCAGTTCGTCGAGTTCCCTGGTCAGCAGGGCCCGGGCCCGAGCGTGCTGGCCGAAGAGGCGTTGCACCCCGGCCAGCTTCCAGATCGCCGCGTACCGGTCGGTCGATCGCTGGTCGGCCAACTCCGACAGGACGGCGCGGGCGTCGTCGAGCTGACCGGACAACCGCAGCGCCTCGGCGTAGCGCAGCCGCAGCTTGGCCCGTAGTTCGACGAGGTCGACGCGGTCCGGCAGCGCCCCGAGCGCAACCCGCAGCCAGCGTGCGCTGGTGGCGGGTGCGGTGCCCAACACCCCGCTGGCCGCCCTGGCCAGGGTTCGCGCACCCGGGACGTCACCGGTCCGGATGCCGTGCACGAGATGATGGGCGAGCTGGACGGGCAGCACCCCGCACCCCTGTAGGTAAGCCGCTGCTCGGGCGTGTGCCCGGATCCGCCAGCCCGGACCGGACAGCCAGTAGGCGGCCATGCGAACCAGCGGATGCCGGAACCCCAGCCGCCCGTCCACCTGTCTGAGCAGGCCCCGGCCGGCCAGCACGTCAAGAGCAGCAGCTGTCCGATGTGTTGGTTGCTCTGCCACGTGGGCGAGCGCGTCCAGACTCAGATTCGGCCCGAGCACTGCCGCTGCCTGCAGTACCTCCCGCTCGACCTGTTCCAGGCAGCACAAATCTGTTTCGATGGCCCGGCGGACCATCGAACCTGGATTCACCTCCGGTAAATCCCCTCCGGCCAGCGCGTCCAGACTCGCCGGGTCGAGATTGTCGAGAATCTCCAGGTAAAGCGGATTCCCGCCGGCAAGCTGCTCCAGCAACCGACTCCGGGCGGCCTCATGTACCTCCAGCCAGGAATCCACATCGGCTGTGGACAGCGGAGACAGCGACAAATGCAGCGGTGGCGGATCGGCTCGGCCGATCGCCTCGGTTAGCCGCTGCGGATACTGCCCGCACCGGACGGTAAGCACAAATACCAGCGGCCCCACCGGTGGATGTCGCAGAATATACGCCAGCAAATCGATGGAGGCGCCGTCGGCCAGGTGCACGTCGTCAAAGAGCAGCACCGCACCGGCGGGCTGAGCCGCCACCGCCAACAGGCTGCATACCCTACGGTGCGTCCGGAACTGCTCGGCGCGGTCGACCGGCCCACGGGAGGCGATTTCCACACAGGTGGTCAACGTGGCCAATGGCCCGATCCCGGGGTCGGTGGCAGCACCCAGCACGTCGAGGAACAGTCCGTACGGGACCTCCCGCTCGAACTCGGTGGCCCGGCCGGCCAGCACCCGCGTTCTGCGTCGACGCGCCCGGTGTGCGTACTCGGTGAGGAGTCGGGTCTTGCCGATGCCCGCGTCCCCGTCGACGACCACCACCCGGGCCGAGCCGCTGGCCGGCCCGAGCAGCTGCGTCATTCGGGCCAACTCTTCGTCACGACCAATCAGTGGTGAATTTCCGCCCGGGCCGGACGTGTCCTGAATTGACCGCACGGCAGGATGAGATGACTCCGACACCAACGAACCTCCGAGAGGGAATGGATGGCGGTGCCGGACAGATAACCCCATTTGCGCCGCGCGCGGTAGATCGAAAGTTCCAGAAGTAGATTACTCCAACGGCTGATTGACAGATGGACACGTATACGCCATCTGCACGCCGCCGGTGACAGCATCCGTAAAACTACGTAATCGCGCCACGACTGCTTGTGCGATTCACCCGGCTCCAGGAAAAGTCTCCGTTGCCGCCGGTCCGTCCCACCGTACGGCTGCTGGGAGGCCCCGATTTCATGAACCAGACGTCTCCGCCATCGACCGCGCTTCAGGCTCGTCCCCGACTCCGGGACGATGTGGTCTGGCTAGAAAATGATCAAGGTGTGTACGTACGTAGCGCCCACGCGTCGATGGTGCTCAGAGGCAGCACCGCATACCAGTTGATGTCGACCGTGAGTCCGCACCTCACCGGTGAGCACACCGTCGCCGAGCTCTGCGACGGGCTGCCGCAACCACAGGCCACCGCGGTGACGAACCTGGTGCAGGCGCTACTGGACCGGGGCATGGCCCGGGACTTCCAACATGAACGGGAAGCCTCCCTACCGGCGGCGGTCACCGCACGGTTCGCCACCCAGATCGCCTTCCTCGGCCACTTCGTGGACGATCCGGTCGCCCGGTTCCGTCGGTTCCGTGCCGCGCGGGTACTGCTGGTCGGCGCCGGCCACGCCCTACATGCACTCGGTACGGGCCTGTTGGACAACGGCCTGGCAACGGTCCGGCTGACCGCGGCGACAGCGGTCGAGTCACAACGGACAGCGCTGGCTGCCGCAGCCGAGCCGCTGGCGGCGATGGTCGTCGTCGCCGACACCGACGACGTCGCCGGCCTGGACCTGGTCGTCTACTGCGCGGACGACGCCGATCTCGCCCAGGTACGGACGTTGGCCGAGCGTTGCCGGCAGGCGGGCGTACGGTTCCTGCCCGCGGTGCTGCGCGGTCGACGGGCGGTCCTCGGCCCGCTGGGTGAACCGGGTCCGGCGGCCTGCTGGCTCTGTGCCCAGCTGAGGATGACCGCCAACGACCCGGTGGAGGTGGCGGCGGACACCTGGCGGGGCATGGCCCTGGGCCGGACCGGCACCGATCCGTCCACGGTGACCGAGGTGGTCGCCCGGATGATGGGCAACGCCGCCGCGTTCGACGCGTTCCGGCAACTTACCGGCGTCGTCGCCCCGGACACCGCAGGTGCGGTCCTGGTACAGGACACCGTCACCCTCGAGTCCAGCATCTCGCCGGTACGGCCCCACCCGCACTGCCCCGTCTGTGCCGGCACCCGTACCGCACCGACACCGGCCGGGGCGGAACCGGACGCCGGAGCCCGGGCGACGGCCAGCGACGAGGAGCACTACCGGAGGCTGAGCACGCTGGTCGACCCGACGGTCGGGGTGTTCGGTCAGTTCACCGACGACGAACTGCGACAGTCACCGCTGCCCACCGCGCGTCTGCGGGTCGGGCCGCCGACCGCGCTGGTCGACGGGGGGCGCGAGTTCGTCGCCTTCGACATCGAGACCGTGCTACAGGCACGCCTGGGTACGTTGCGGACGGCGCTGGGCTTCTACGCCGACCGGATGGCCACCGTCGAGGTCCGGCAACAGCCACCGGCCGGGTCGCAGATCGCACCCGACCGGCTGGACACCTGGGCCGGACTTTCCCTACCGGACAGCGGCTGGATCCGGGGCACGTCCCTGCTGACGAACGAGGACCGGTACGTGCCGGCAGCGGCGGTCTTCCCGTACACCCAGGCCAACCGGGACCGGGCGTACGACCGCACACCGGCCGGTGTCGGCGTCGGTCCGGACACCGATGCGGTGACCACCGCCGGTCTGCGTAGCGCCCTCGCCTACCGGGCGCTGGACGCGCTGGTACGCGGGCAGGTCGGGGTCGCCGCGCTCGATCCCGCCGGGCTCGGTGCGGACGGACGACTGGGTTTCCTGCGCGACTGCCTCGGCCACCTCGGCCACCGGGTGGTACTCCGGCTGGTCGACGGCGACGGTCCTGTTCCGGTGGTGCTGGCCGCCCTGGCGGACACCCCGGGCTGGCACGTCGGCTACGGCGCGAGCCGGTTGGACGCCGCCGGCCAGGCCCTGCGGAATCTCCTGGGCGTCGCCCAGTTCACCGCTGCCGGTGACGGCAGCGCACCGGATCTCGGCGACCCGCTCTTCACCGGGCTACCCCTGGTGATCGAGCCGACCCGGGACGGCGTCCCGGCCGAGCGCGACCCGCTGGACCGGGCAGCCCTGCTCGACGCGGTCGCCGCCACCGGCGATGCGATCTACGTAGCGACCACCCCGTACGACCTGGCCGAGACCAACAGCTACCTGGTCGGCCGGGTCCTGCTGAGCCGGTGAACCGGTGACGGGGCGAGACCACCCAGTGGGGGCATACGGGCCGAGAGGAGGTGAAAACATGCTTACTGGACAGCTGAAGAACGACCTGCTCCAGATCGAGGCCGAGACCTTCGAAATCGTCGACCTCGCCAGCACGGCGCAGGACCTGGCGACCGTGCCGGTCGACGCCGAGATCGGCATCATCGCCGACGGCGAGTACGCCGCTGCGGCGTGCAGCTCTAGCTGCTCCTGCTCGAGCTGCTGCTCCTGCTCGACGTCGAGCTGCTGCAGCACCAGCACCAGCACCTCCAGCTGCGGCTGATCGTGTGACGGGCGGTAGCCGCCGCCCGGCACACCAACCGCACGGTAGGAAGCACCACAACCCCGGTCAGGGAAGCCATGCCCGTATGCCCCCACTGGGTGGCCTGGCCACCGTCCAGTTCGACAACGGTACTGCGGCAGTGATGCCGCGGGAAGGCAGGGATCGGATGGCAATTCTCAAGGAAGAACTGCTAGCGCTGGAGACCAGCACGTTCGAGATCTGCGACGTCGCTGACACCGGAACCGATTTGGCCACCATGGCCGACGCCGTCGTCGCCCCGATCGACGCGGAGTTGGCCGCGGCCTGGTGCAGCTCGAGCTGCTCCTGCTCGAGTTGCTGCTCCTGCTCGACGTCGAGCTGCTGCAGCTCGTCGACGAGCACCGGCTGCGGCGGCTGACCCGGAAAGCCTGCCGGCGTACCACACGGACGCCGGCAGGCCCTTCCCAGCCTTCGCACCGCCGACGACCCGGAAGTAGGTAACCATGAGTTCCAGCACGGCACCGGCACCGGCCACCGCCGGGGTGGTCGCCAGTTATCTGACCGAACGCGTCGGCACGCTGCCGGTCGAGGTCCGGGTCGACGTCGACCACCTCGGGCTGCGCAACCACCTCACCCGGGTCGACGATCCGGCCGACGACCGGGACCCGACCACGGCACTCACCCTTCCGGTACGCATCTACGGCCGCACCGCGATCGTCGGTCCGGTCGGGGCGGCCGGACGGCCCTGCGTGCACTGTCTGGAGCGGCGCTGGCAGGAACTGCGACCGGAAGAGGAACGACGGGCCCTGCACCGGGGTCAGGCGATCGGCACCGGGGTGATCCCGGCCCTGCCCACCGCGCTGGACCGACTCTGGCAGGTGGCCCGGTTCCTACTCGTCCAACCGCCGACCGCGCCGGACACCGCCCTGGTGTACGAGGTCGGACTGGACAGTGCCCGGGTCCGGCCCCACCTGCTGCTGGCCGACTCGCTCTGCCCCCGGTGCGCCACCCCCGAGCCGGACAGCCGGGAAGCCGCCACCCTCGCCCTGCAACCCCGCCCCAAGCCGGCACCGGACCGGTACCGGCTACGGCCGGCCAGCGACTACCCGTTGACCGGCTACGTCGACCCGGCCTGCGGCCCACTGGGCAGCATGGCGATGCGGCTGTACCAGTTCAGCGCGACCGCCCCGGTCAGCGGCCTGTTCCGGGTCCGCAGCAGGTACGACCTGCACGAGATGTGGTGGAGCGGGCACGCCGACAGCTTCTCCGACAGCGAGCGGTACGGCATCCTGGAGGGCCTGGAACGGTACGCCGGGCAGCAGCCACGCTCCCGGGCGGTGACCGTCCACGACAGCTTCGCCAACCTCGCCCCGGACGCCCTCGACCCGCGTGACTGCGGGGAGTACCGGCCCGGGTTCTACTCCGGACGGCACCACTACCAGCCGTTCACCGAGGATCTGCGGATGCCCTGGGTCTGGGGCTACTCGCTACGTGACGACCGACCACGCCTCGTACCGGAACAACTCGTCTACTACCTTGACCGCAATCCCGGTCAGACCAACTTCGTACAGGAATGCTCCAACGGCTGTGCCAGCGGCAGTTGCCCCGAGGAGGCACTGCTGTACGGCCTGCTGGAACTGGTCGAACGGGACGCCTTCCTGCTCTGCTGGTACTCCGCCCACCCGCTTCCCGAGATCGACATCCGGTCGGTACGCGATCCCCAGGTCCACTTCATGCGGGAACGGGTCGGCCTGCTCGGCTACGACGTGCGCCTGTTCGACCTGCGGGCCGACCTGCCCGTACCGGTGGTGATGGCGCTGGCCATCCGGCGCGACGGTGGCCTCGGTCGGCTGTGCTTCGCCGCCGGCAGCGGGCTGGATCCGGAGGACGCGGTCCGGGCCGCCCTGTGTGAGACGGCCTCCTACGTCGCCGGCTTCGACGAGCGCGTGGCCAACCGGCTCGACGAGGTACGGGGCATGGTCACCGACTACGAGCGGGTCGGCGAACTGAGCCACCACGCCCTGCTCTACGGGTTGCCGGAGATGGCACCCCACGCGCAGTTCCTGCTCGACGATCCGACCAGCCATCCGATCGACGAGCTGTACGCCGACTGGCGTGCCGCGTACCGGCCGGGTGACGACCTCACCGAGGATCTCCGCTACCTGGTGGACGCGGTGGCGCAGCGCGGCAGTGACGTCCTGGCCGTGGACCAGACCTGCCCCGAGCAGCGCAGGTCCGGGGTCCACACGATGGCCGTGATCGCGCCGGGACTGATCCCGATCGACTTCGGTTGGGCCCGCCAGCGGGTACTGCACCATCCCCGGTTCGCCGGCTGGCTACGCCGTACCGGCAAGACACCACACCTGCATCCGCACCCCTTTCCGTGAGTTCTCAGCCCGTACGTAAGCAGGTGAGCCAGATGACGCTGGAGACCATACCGACGCAACCGAGCACGGCACCGGCGACGGCGGCGCGATCGGCCGTGACAGCCGCCGCGCCGCCGGATCCGGTCGCGGTCGGATCCGCAGCCGAGATCGTCCGGGGGTACGCCGAGGGGGTGTTCACCCGCGGCAGCCAACCGATGATCCCGGCCGGTTTCAAACCGGACTGGGTGGACGCGCCCTCGAAGTACAAGACCTACCCGGACGTGCCGCGGCTGGCCGCGCCCCGGTGGTCCGGCTCCCGGCTGGGTCGGCTGCCGGAGCTGCTGGCCGCATCGGACCCGGGGCATACGGATACCGGGGACGCCACCGGTCCGGACGGTTCCCCCTGGCGGGCGAACGAGGTGAGCGCGCTGGCCGCACTGGCGTACGGTGTCCGCGACCGTCGACTCACTCCGAACTGGAACCAGGACCTGCCGGACCGGCTGCGCTTCCCGGGCGCGATCTGGGGTCGAGCCACCACGTCGGGCGGTGGGATGTACCCGCTGGAGATCTACTGGGTCGTGGGTCCGGGGTCACCGGTCCGCCCCGGGGTCTACCACTACCACACCGGACACCACGCCTGGCAGCAGCTGGCCAGCGGTGACCACACCGCCCCGGTACGGTCCGCCTGTCTGGGTGCGCCGGACGCCGAGCGGGCCGGGCAGTACCTGGTGGTCACCAGCCGGTTCTGGAAGAACTCGTTCAAGTACCACAACTTCTGCCTCCACGTCGTCACCCAGGACCTGGGCGCGCTGCTCGGCTCGTGGCACCTGATCGCCCGGGGACTGGGGCACCGGTTGCGTCCGGTGCTGTGGTTCGCCGACGAGCCGATCAATGAGCGGCTCGGTCTGCGTACCGAGGAGGAGAGCGTGCTGGCGGTGGTGCCGTTGACCGGCGGCGACCCGCCACCGCAACCGGCCGCGCTGCCGGCCGACGACGTACGGGCGGTCGCCTTCGAACGCTCCCGTCGGCTGCTGCGGCTGGACCGGCTGATCGAGGTGCACCGGGCCACCCTGGTCACCGAGGACCAGCCCCGGCCCGCCACGCTCCCCGCTCCCGCCGAACCGGCGCAGTCGGCGGCCTCCGCCGAGCAGGCCCTGCCACTGCCCGAGCTACCCGACCGGCGCTGGCAGGCCGACCTGACCGAAATCCTGGCCCAGCGTCGATCCAGCTTCGGTCGGTTCAGTCGGTCCCGCCGCCTCGACGCCGCCGAACTCGGCGGAATCCTGTCCACCACCGCAGCCGCCCGGCACTTCCCCGACGACCTGGCCGGACCGCCGGACCGCTCTCCGCTGACCCGGCTGCATGTACTGGTCAACGACGTTGCCGGGGTCGAGGCCGGTAGCTACACCTTCGACTCTGACGCGGGGCTGCTCACCCCGCACCAGATCGCGCCGATGACCCGGATCCTGCAACGGGCGTACTTCCTCAAGAACTACAACCTGGAGCAGGTGGGCGCGGTCCTGGCGATCTCCGCCCGATTCGACGCCGCGATGACCCACTACGGCCCGCGCGGCTACCGTCTGGTCAACATCGAGGCGGGTGCCGTCGCACAGGTCGCCTACCTGGCCGCCGCCGCACTCGGCGTGGGCTGCGGCGCGGTGCTCGGGCTCGACAACGAGATCCTCGACGAAGCCCTCGGGTTGACCGGCACTCCGCTACGTACCGTCCTGTTCGTCCTGCTGGGCTACGACCGGGCCGACACGGGCACCTTCGCCTATCCCGTCCTGCCGGCCGCCGCGGTTCCACAGGCCGGCACCGATACCGCCACCGCCGGGAGGATCAGTTGACCGTCACCGTCATGGACCGGAACCGGCCGGCCACTGCGCTGGTCACCCCCGGGCGTTTCCTCGTCCGGGTGGGTGGCCTGCCGCTGGCCGCCGCCGAGGCGTTGACCTTCCCCCGTACCGCCGACTGGGCCGGCCGGACACTCGACCTCGCCGACGGGCTGCGCCAGCAGGGCCAGCAGTTGGCTGACCTGCTGGCCGAGGCGGTCGCCGAGCACATCGACGTGCCGGAGATCCGGGCCAGGCTGATCAACCTGCGCCGGGACGTGTTCAACGGCCGGGCACCGCGCGACGCAGATGCGGCCCTGGCGCTGCTGTCGTCGGCCGCGCCGGCCATCACCGACACCTACCGACGGTGGGTCGCCAGCCGGGAGCGCCACGCCACCGAGTTGGCCGCCGGCAGGGCGCTGTTCGACGCGGAACTCCCGCAGCGCCGGGCCGCACTGCGCGCGCTGGCCGTCACCCCACAACTGCGCCACGGGATGTTGCTCTCCTCCCGGGTGCTCGACCGGCAACTCGGCGGCTATCTCGGCGCCGGGGACCGCCTCGGCAAGCGCGACCGCCGGATGGAACGGTCGCTGGTCGAGTACGTCTACCGGGCCGCAACCAAGACCAGCCCGTTCTCCACCTTCACCACCATCTGCGACGGGGAATTCACCGGCACCGGGACGACGCCGCTGGCACTGGACCGGCGGGCACCCGACGGCCACCACCACATCCGGCTCAACGTGGCCGCGCTGGTCCGGCTGGCCAGCGCCGTACTGTCCCGCACCGACCTACGGGCGGAGCTGCCGGTACGGCTGGTCACCGGGCTACGGCCGGGCACCGAGCGGATGTCGTACCTGCGCCGTAGTCAGGTCGCCACCCGTGGCGGCGGTGGGCCGGTGGAGCTGGACCTGATCCACGAGAACCTCTTCCACCTGCCGTCCAGCACGATCCTGCGGGACCTGACCCAACTGCTGGTCGGCGGGCGTACCCTGCCGCTGCACGAGGTCTCCGCGGCGCTGGTCGCCCGGGACCCCGACGACCGGGGTCCGGACGACGTCGACAGCTACCTGGACCACCTGCTCCGGCTCGGTGTGCTGGTCGCCCCGGCGCTACGGGTGGACATCCACGCCCCGGATCCGCTCACCCCGTTCCGGATCGCGGTCCGGGCCCTCGACCGGCCGTGGAGCATCGCACTGGCCGAGCGGCTCGACGCCGTCGCCGAGCGGCTCGACCGGTACGCCGGAGCCGACCTGGCCGGACGACGTGAGCTGCTCGACGAGGTCGGCGCGCAGCTCGGCGCGGCCCTGGAGGAGCTGGACTCCACGCTGGTACCGCCGGAGACGCTCCTCTACGAGGATGTGGCGCTGCCCGGGTCGGTACGGGCCGACCGGGGCCAGTGGGACGGGTTGCTGGTCGACCTGGCGGCGGTCGCCGGCATCCTGCCCGTGTTCGACATCTCCATCGCCCGCCGGCTGGTCACCAAGGGCTACTTCCGCGCCCGGTACGGCGCTGGTGGGCAGTGCGACGATCTGCTCACCTTCGCCCACGAGTACCAGGACGACTTCTTCGACCACTTCGTCTCCAGCCAGCTGCGACGCCGGCCGTTCGACGCCGACAACCGGTACGTACGCCAGTCGAACACCTTCCAGCTCAACGAGATCGATCAGCTCGACGACGCCCGGGACCGGGCGGCGCAACTGATGAACGCCGCGTACGCCGAACTGCCGGCCGACGCCGAGGAACTGGTCCTCGACGACGACTTCTTCACCGAGCTACGCGGCCGGGTGCCGGAGACCCTCGGACCGGTCGAGGCGCATGCCTTCTTCCTCCAGGTGGCCGCGACCGCCGACCGTCCGCTCGGGGTGGTCAACAAGGGGTTCACCGGGCCGGCGCTGATGCTGTCCCGGTTCGCCCACTGTCTAACCGGCACGGGTGGCGAACTGCTGGCCCACTCGCTGGCCTCCGCCCAGCCCGACGGGGTGGTCTTCGCCGAGCTCAAGGGCGGGTACGAGGCGTCCAACCTGAACCTGCACCCGGCCGCCACCGACTACGAACTGGTCTGCCCGGGGGACGTCAGTTCCCGGCCGGTCGAGCAGCAGATCCCGATCGACGACCTGGTCCTCTACGACGACCCGGTGCAGGACCGGCTGGTGTTGCGTTCCCGCCGCCTCGACGTCGAGGTGGTGCCGATCTACCTGGGATTCCTGCTGCCGATGGCGCTACCCGAGGTGCAGCAGGTGTTGCTGACCTTCTCGCCGACCGGGATGGCGGCGCTGGACCTGTGGGCCGGCACCACCGTGCCGCTGCCGGAGGAGGGGATCGCCGGCTACCCCCGGATCCGCTACCGGGACGTGGTGCTCCAGCGGCGGATGTGGAAGGCACATCCGGCCTGCCTGCCGACCCCGGCGGCGGATGCCCCGGGTAGTCAGGTGCTGCTGGACTGGGCGCGTTGGCGGCGCGAGCACGGGCTGCCCCGCCGGGTGTTCGTCACCCCGGACGGTGGCGGTCGGCTGGCCACCGCCGGGCCGGGCGGTGGTGGGGGTGCCGGCTTCGGCTCGCACAAACCGCTGTACGTCGACTTCGACAGCTACTTCTCCCTGCTGCTGTTGGCCTCGGTGGCCCGGAACGCCAACCGCCGGCTGGTCTTCACCGAGATGCTGCCCGACCACGACCAGCAGCCGCTCACCGACGACGGCCGGGCACACGTGTCCGAGCTGGTCCTGGCCTTCAACGCCAGCCGGGAGGGCAGCGGGTCACACCGAGCCGCGCCCGGGTCGACGCATCAGCGACCGGGCGTCCCGACGTCATGACCGAGCGGAGACAAGAACCCATGACCGAGTGGATCGGACTGCACATCTACTACGCCAGCAACGCCAACCCCCTGCTGTTGCAGTGCGTGGGGCCGCTGGTGGCCCGGTTACGGGAAGCGGGCCTGATACGACGGTGGTTCTTCATCCGCTACTGGGTCGAGGGACCACACGTACGGCTGCGGCTGCTGCCGTCCACCGGGGCCGACGCCGAAACGGTCCGCTCGACGGCGCTGGAGGAGCTGCGGGCGTACCTGAAACGACGCCCCGCGCTGTACGACGCAGCCAGTGCCGACACCGGCGACCTGTACCACCGGATGTTCGTCGCCGAGTACGGCGAGGAAGCCTGGCAGGAGAAGTACGGCGACACCGGCGCCATGCCGTTCCGGCCCAACAACAGTGTCTGGGAGGAGCGTTACGAACCCGAGTACGACCGGTACGGCGGACCGGCCGGCATCGAGTTGGCGGAACGGAACTTCGAGGCGTCCAGCGACCTGGTGCTGCGTCTGCTGGCCACCACCAACACGCACGTCCGTACGGTGCTGCTGGGCACCTCCGCCCAGATGACCGCGACGATGTGCTACGCCTTCCTCG
Source organism: Micromonospora sonneratiae (assembly GCF_042679305.1). Taxonomy (NCBI): domain Bacteria; kingdom Bacillati; phylum Actinomycetota; class Actinomycetes; order Micromonosporales; family Micromonosporaceae; genus Micromonospora; species Micromonospora sonneratiae. The sequence goes on from NZ_JBHTMP010000001.1 coordinate 93,320, forward strand.
GACGGGACGACCGGGTGGTCCGGTTCCTGGAGAACTACCGTGCCTTCTGGGAGAACACCTACCAGGAGCAGAGCGACGCCTTCCACGACCGGTTCGACCGGTCCTTCGAACAGGTGGCCGAACTGCTGCGCCAGCACCTTTCCCGGTTGGGTGGAGCGGCTGCGGATCCCGACACCGCCCGGCTGACCTCGATCGAGCGCGGCTGGCTACAGCATTCCGTCGAGGTACGTGACGAGGTGGTCAGGCTGGCCGACGCGGGCCAACTGGTGTTCCGTCGGGGCGGCCCGGACGCCGAACCGACCATCGTCACCGACCACGAGACCGCCTTCACCGTGCTGCTCAGCTCGTACGTGCACATGACGAACAACCGGCTGGGGGCCAGCATCCTGGACGAGATCTACCTGTCGTACCTGATGGGGCGGGCGCTGGAGGGGGCAGCGGATCCCGAGGCCGGCCCGGCGGGTCCCGAGGCCGGCCCGGCGGATCCCGGGTCCCGCCCGCCGGAGGAGTCGGCGGCGCGGGACGACGAGGTGGCCGCGGCGGCTGTGGCATGACCGAGTTGGCGGAGGGCCCACCACTGCTGCGGCACCCCGACGTCGTGATGGGCGCGCCCCTACGCCGCGGCGACACCGTCGTGCACTACGTCAAGGATCCGCGCACCGGCTGGTACTACCAGATGGGTGCCCGGGAGTTCTTCCTGCTCTCGCAGATGGATGGCCGGCGTACCCGGGCGGAGATCGAGGCCGCGTACGCCGAGCGGTTCCGCCGCCGGCTGACCGACGCACACTGGGAGTCGCTGCTGCGGATGCTGCACAGCCGTCACCTCCTCGTCGATCCGGACGCCACCGGCACGGGCGACACCGGGGCCGACCCGATCGCCCAGTCACGGGTACGGGCGGAGACCGAGCGCCGGTCGGTACGACGACGGCTGATGTACGCCCGCTTCCCACTGTTCAAACCGGACCGGTTCCTGCGGTGGCTGGCCCCCCGGGTGGGTCTGCTCTACTCGCCGTGGTTCGTCGTTCCGGCCCTGGTTGCCTCGCTGATCGCCCTCGGCATGGCGATGGCCGACGTCGCCGCACTGTGGTCGGCCTCCCGGATGAACGTCGGGCATCCGCTGGCCGTGGTGTCGTTCGGCACCACCTGGCTGGTCATCGCGTTGCACGAGGCCGCACACGGGCTGACCAGCCGCCGCTATGGCGGTGCGGTTGCCGAGATGGGGGTGCTCTGGCGGTTTCCGCTGCTCACGCCGTACTGCAAGACCGACGACGTGGTCCTGTTCACCCGGCGCCGGCACCGGGTCTACACCGCCTTTTCCGGGGTCTTCGTCAACCTCCTGGCCCTGGTGCCGTTCACCGTCGCCTGGCACGTCACCACACCCGGTACCCACGGGCACGCGCTGGCCGGATCACTGCTGCTCTACGGTGGCCTTGCGACGGTCTCCAACCTGCTGCCCGTGTTCCGGTTGGACGGCTACTTCATGCTCAACCACGCGGTCGGCCTGGCCGATCTGCGGGCTGAGACGTACCGGTTCTGGGGCGCACTGGTACGCCGGCAACCCACCGGTTCCTACCGTCGTGGGGACCGGGTGCTCTACACGCTCTACGGCTGCGCCGTCTTCGGGACGCTGACCGCTGTGCTGGTCGGCATCGTCGGGGTCTGGTACTGGAGCCTGGAGCGGTGGATCGGTCCGTTCGGCGCGGTGGCGGTGCTGGGCACCGAGGCCGTGCTGGTCTTCTTCGGCATCAGGTTCCTGATCCGCCGTCGGGCCAGGCGTCGCGCGGCTGCGCAGGAAGCCGCCGTCGCTACCCGGCCAGCGGTCCCCGCCACCGGGGATGCGACATCCCAGGCGGAGCCCGCCGTCAACGAGAACACCGCCGCTGCCGGAAAGGAACCGGTAGCAGCCAGCGCACCGACAGGAGGTACGGTGTGAGCACCCCGAATCCGGCCGCCGTCATCGAGATCACCGGCCTGACCAAGACGTACGGTCCGACCGTGACCGCCGTACGCGACCTGGACCTGCGGATCGATCCCGGGGAGGTCTACGGCTTCCTCGGCCGAAACGGCGCCGGCAAGACCACGACGATGCGGATGCTGGTCGGGCTGATCAGGCCGACCGCCGGCACCGGTACTCTCCTCGGCCGGCCGCTCGGTGACCCGGCGGCACTGGCCCGGGTCGGTTCGCTGATCGAATCCCCGGCGTTCCATCCACACCTCTCCGGCCTGGACAACCTCCGCCTGCTGGCCCGCTACCTCGGCATCCCCGACGCCTCGGTCGACACCGTACTGCGCCAGGTGGACCTGGCCGAGACGGCGGTCCACCGCAGGTTCCGCACCTACTCGCTCGGCATGAAACAGCGCCTGGGCGTCGCGGCGGCCCTGCTGGGTGACCCCGACCTGCTGATCCTGGACGAGCCGACCAACGGCCTCGACCCGGCCGGGATGGCCGCGATGCGCGACCTGCTCCGGTCACTGGCCGCCGACGGACGAAGTGTGCTGCTCTCCAGCCATCTGCTCGGCGAGGTCGAGCAGGTATGTGACCGGATCGGCATCCTGCACGAGGGTCGCATGGTGGTGGAGGGCACCCTGCCACAGATCCAGGCGAAGCTGGGTGGTGCCGCCAGCACCGTGACCGTACGGGCCCGGCCGGTGGAAGCCGCACTGGCCTGCCTGCGTTCCCTGCCGGACCTCGGGGCTGTCCGGGTCGGGGGCGACCGGATCGAGATCGACGTCGACCCCGGCCGGGCGGCGGAGATCAACCGTGCACTCGTCCTGGCCGATGTCGCCGTCGACGGTCTCGCCACCGCGCGACGCTCGCTGGAGGACGCCTTCCTCGGGTTGACCGAGATGCCGACAGACGACGACGCCGAGCGCCCGTCGCCGATGACCCTGGTGGAGGTGTGAGGATGGTCCTCCGAGTGCTGCGGGCGGAACTGTTCGCGCTGCGTCGCCGCCCGGCGGTGTGGGTGCTGAGCGCTGTCTGGGCGGTGCAGATCGTCTGCTTCGCCTATCTCGTCTCCTACCTCGTGTGGCGCAACCTGCACACCGAGATGTCCCCCTCCGATGCCGCCGCCATGCACGCGGACCTGATGCCGGCGAGCGTGGACCACACCATTCTGGGCTCGTTGCCGGTCTGGGGCGGCCCGGTCATGCTGATCCTCGGCGCGTTGGTCGCCGCCGGCGACTACCGGTGGGGCACCTTCCGGACCGTGTTGTCCCGGGTCGCGGCCCGTACGCCGTTCCTGGCCGGCCGGTTCCTCGCGTTGGCTGTGGTGATGCTGCTGATGTCGGTGCTGACCCTGCTGGTCAGTGCGCTGAGCAGCCTCGCCGTCGCGTTGGTCGAGGGTGCGTCGGCGGCCTGGCCGGGAGTCGACCGACTGCTGGTCTCGCTGGCGGCCATCTGGCTGATCACCATGGCATGGGCCTCGGTCGGCTTCGCACTGGGCCTGGTGACCCGCAATCTCGCTGCCTCGATCGGCGTGGGGCTGGTCTGGACGCTGGCGGTGGAGAGCATCGTCAACGGCCTGGGCGGCATACTGCCGTTCCTGGAACCGATCCGTGCGGTCGCGTTGAGCACCAGTACCGGCTCGGTGGCCGCTGCCCTGGGGGCCAGCAGCAGCGGGTTCGGCGTCGCTTCGGTGACCACCGGGCCGGTTGCGGCAACGGTGCTCGGGGCGTACGTGGTCGCCGGCTTTCTGATCACCGCTTTTGTCTTCCGTAGTCGCGATCTGACCTGACCTGACCTGACCTGACCTGAACTGACCTGGCCTGAGCTGACCTGACCTGACCTGACCTGACCTGACCTTGGCCTGTGGCGGTGGCCGCTGACGACCACCGCCACACCGACGACCTCAGGCCCGCGTCTTCACGATGAACATCCAGAAGGGTCGCGGCGGGTAGTAGTTGTAGTCGTACGCCACGAAACACGGTCCTGGCGACGTCCATGAGCTGACGTACGAAGGCCGGGCCGCATTGCAGGCCGTCGGCGTCGAGTAGCGCGGGCTCGGGTAGTCCGCGTAGGCAGGGACAGCCGTACCCAACACCAGTCCGGCGGTCATCGCCGCCGCAGTGACGAGGCTACGGACGCGCGGACGACGCAGGATCTTCGCCATTCGGTCTCCCCTTCTTCGCAACGCGGTCCGTCCAGGGACCGAGAGGTAACAACCTGTATAGAGATCCGGCCGTCCACGGTCATGTCCCACTTGTGTGTAGGCCGCTGGCTGCACAGGTCGGCGGCGGCGCGCGGCCACCGCACGCGTGCACGGCCACCGCACGCGATGGACGCGTAGCAGCTCCAGAGGAGCCTCAGGATCCGGTCACCCAGACCCTCACCTTCACGTACGCCGGATTCGCCGTCATGTCCTTCGCGGTGAACTGCACGTACGACACCTTGCTGGGATCGGAGGGCTCCCTACGACAGTACGTCCTGGGCGTGGTGAAGAGGTCCAGCTTCAGGCCGTCCCATCGGGTCGCGTCCGGGTCACGGCAGCCCCGATAGCTCAGGTCGTCGCTGTCGGTCCACTGGTACCAGTTGATCTGGTGCATGTTCAGCTGGAAGGTCAGTTCGCCGAAGCCCGCAGCACGCTGCAACCGGGGCGCCGGCAGAAACTGCACCGCGTCGGTGTCGTAGAGCGTCCACTCCGGGGTGCCGGCCGGCACCGCCGGAGCGTGGACCACCGGCGGCGGCATGACGGTCGGCACCCCCTTCGTGGGATCGGCACCGGTCTGGCCGGGTTGGACCCCACGGGTGACGACGTCAACCGGCGGCGTGCCGGCCGTGGAGTTGACGTTGGTGGCGACCGCCGTGGGTGTACCGGTCGGCTGCGCCGGGATGCCGTCCGTACCCGGCGTCACGGACCCGGTGGCCGCCAACTGCGACGTCCGATCCCGCTCTCCCGCTCTGTGCCGGTCGGCGACCTGCCACCCGACCACCACCAGGGCTGCGATCAGGATGACGGCGCTTCCCGCCACGAGCCCTCGGCGTAGGCGGGCCGCACGGGTGAGCGGGGGACGTGCCGGGGCGTCGTTGGCGGCTGCCGTAGCCGACGGTTCGGGCACGAGCATCCCGACGAGTACACCGATCGCCGCGATCACCGCGCCGATCAGGCTGACGAGCTCGTTTGCGCCCTTCACCCCGAATCGCCACACGACGATCACGAGTCCGACCGTAGCGATCGTGGCCAGGAAGATCAGAATCCGGCTTCGGTTCGTCACAGATCTCATGATGGCGGGCCGCGCCAAGTCCAGCGTCCCTCGACCCATACCGATATGGCGGCCAGCCGTCCGGTCCGGCGGTACCCGAAGGTACGGCCGGACCGGACCGCCCGACTCAACAACAACGGACCGCCTGGCTCAACAGCACCGGATTCCGGGCTGGTCATCCCGGCGTCGGGCCCGCTGCCGCTCGAACTCCCGTCGGGTCAGCAACGGTGCACCACCGCCGTGGTTCCGGTGCCGTTGGACGTAGTGGTCGTACGCGGACTCGCCGGTGAGTTCGCGCAGGTACCAGTGCACCGCCCTGAGCACCCGCAGCAGCCTCATGAGCCGGAGGCAGCCGGGCCGACCGGCGGCTTCCGGTCAGCACCACTGTCGCTGCCACCACCGGCGCCAGAACCGGCTGCGGCCAGCGCCAACTCGCGCCGTTCCGCCGCGGTGGGAATCAGCCCCGCCGGGGCGACGATCCGCGACTCGACGTACGGTGCCTCCGTGGTCGGCAGTGGCTCCCGGGCCCGGATCGCCCGCACGCACACCACGCCGGCATTGGCGATGACCAGGATGACCAGCACCGCGAACAGCGCCGCCAGCACCCCGTCGACGGTGGAGTTCAACACCACCGCCTCCATGTCGGCCGTGTTCTTCGCCGGGGCCAGGATCCTTCCCTGCTCCAACGCGTCGGCGTAGCGCTCCCGCTGGGCGAAGAATCCGATCCTGGGGTCGGTCGAGAACACCTTCTGCCAGCTCGCGGTGAGCGTCACCGCGACGTCCCAGGCCAGCGGTATGGCGGTGACCCAGGCCCACCTGAGGCGCCCGGTCTTGATCAGAACCGTGGTGGCGACGGTCAGGGCGATCGCCGCCAGCAACTGGTTGGCGATACCGAACAACGGGAACAGCTGGTTGATCCCACCCAGTGGATCGGTGACCCCTGCGTACAGGAAGTAGCCCCAGGCCAGCACCACCACCGCGCTGGTCCCCCACAGTCCGGGCTTCCAACCGACCCGACTCAGCGGCTTCCACACGTTGCCGAGGGTGTCCTGCAGCATGAACCGGCCGACGCGGGTGCCGGCGTCCACCGTGGTGAGGATGAACAGTGCCTCGAACATGATCGCGAAGTGGTACCAGAACGCCTTGAGCCCGGCACCACCGAAGACACTGGAGAAGATCTCCGACATACCGACGGCCAGGGTCGGCGCTCCCCCGGTGCGGGCGATCAGTGAACTCTCCCGGACCGCAGCGGCAGCACCGGTCAGGTCCTCCGGTGTGATGGTGAAGCCGAGTTGGCTGACCGCGTCGGCGGCGCTCTGCGCGGTGGTGCCGAGTACGCCCGCTGGCGCGTTCATCGCGTAGTACAGGCCGGGGTCGAGGATACAGGCGGCGATCAGCGCCATGATGGCGACGAAGGACTCCATCAGCATCGCCCCATAGCCGATGAGCCGAACCTGCGACTCCTTCTGGATCAGCTTCGGGGTGGTGCCGGAGGCGATCAGCGCGTGGAATCCCGAGAGGGCCCCGCAGGCGATGGTGATGAAGACGAACGGGAAGAGCGCCCCGGAGAACACCGGGCCGGTACCGGTGCTGGCGAACTCCGTCACCGCCTCGGTACGCAGCACCGGTGCCGCGATGAGCACGCTGACCGCCAGCAGCCCGATCGTCCCGATCTTCATGAAGGTGGAGAGGTAGTCGCGTGGGGCCAGCAGCAGCCACACCGGCAGGACCGAGGCGAGGAACCCGTAGCCGACCAGGCAGATGACGAGGGCCTTCGGGGACAGGGTGAACGCCGAGGCGAGGCTCGATCCCTCGATCCAACCGCCGGCGGCGATCGCGCCCACCAGGAGAGCACCACCGAGCAGCGATGTCTCGATCACCCGTCCTGGTCGCAGTACCCGCAGGTAGACACCCATGAACAGGGCGATCGGGATGGTCATCGCAATGGAGAAGGTCCCCCACGGCGACTTGGCGAGTGCATTGACGACGACCAGCGCGAGGACCGCCAGCAGAATGATCATGATGGTGAACACGGCGATCAGCGCGGCGGCCCCACCGATCGGGCCGATCTCGTCACGGGCCAGTTGCCCGAGGCTGCGACCGTCGCGGCGCATCGAGATGAACAGCACCACCATGTCCTGGACGGCCCCCGCGAAGATGACCCCGATAATGATCCACATCGTTCCGGGGAGGTAGCCCATCTGCGCCGCCAGCACCGGCCCGACCAGTGGACCGGCTCCGGCGATGGCCGCGAAGTGGTGGCCCAGCAGCACCCGGCGGTCCGTCGGCTGGTAGTCGGTGCCGTCCTCCAGGCGCTCGGCCGGGGTCGCCCGACGGTCGTCGACGCGTAGCACGCGTCGACAGATGAAGCGCGCGTAGAACCGGTACGCGATGGCGTACGAGCCGAGCGCGGCGACCAACAACCACATCGCCGACACCTGCTCGCCTCGGGACAGTGCCAGCACGCCCCAGGCTGCGGCACCGGCGACCGCGACCACGGTCCAGACGAGCACCGATCTGAGGTTGACTCTGGGGCGAAGCGCCCGGGGACTGGTCATAGCGGTCCTCCGCTGTCGGGGGTGGGCAGGGTGCGGCGCGCCACGTGGGTATCGGTCACGTCGCGGGAACGGGTTGACGATCGGCTATCGCCGGGTCGGGTCGGCGCTGGTGCGTTTCCGTCCGTAGAGGAGCAGGTATGCGGCGATCATGCAGAGAACACTGAGTGGCACCCACAGAAACTGGTACCAGTAGAAGAACGGCACCCCCACCAGGTACGGCCGCTCCCGGGCGTACCACGGCACCCACAGCAGCGCGGCGACCGGAGCGGACAGAAGGCCGCCGGCCGCCAGTCGCCGTACGCCAACTCCGATCATTCGTCCTCCCCACCGCCAGGGTGCTGGTCCTGTCGGAGAGTTGCCGTTGACGCCGATTGGTTTACCGCAGATTTCGACGAAACTTCCTGTCATCGAAATCGATGCCATCGGCAACATAGACGTGGACCAGCAGAGCAGGTGGTGACGGATGACCGATGCAGCCACGGTCGCGGCCTTCGTGGCCGTCCTCGGTGTCACGTCGCTGCTGGCCGTCGCCGCCCGTTGGCTGCGCCCCCGTGACGAGTTGCCGACCCTCGAGAGCTGGGCGGTGGCCGACCGCCGGTTCGGCCCGGTCCTGACCTGGTTCCTGCTCGGCGGCACCATCTACACGGCGTACACCTTCGCCGCGGTCCCGGGACTGGTGTACGGCGTGGGAGCGCTGGGCTTCTTCGCCCTGCCGTACACGATCATCGTGTATCCCCTGGCCTTCCTGCTGTTACCCCGACTGTGGACGGTGGCCCGACGACACCGGTACCTGACCGTCGGTGACTTCGTCCACGGCCGGTACGGCTCGGCGATGCTGGCGCTGGCCGTCGCCGTTACCGGCATCCTGGCCACGATGCCCTACATCGCGTTGCAACTACTGGGCATCCGCGCCGTGCTGGACACCGGTGGTCTCTACCCACCCGGCCTGGCCGGCGACGCGGCGCTGGTAGCGGTCTTCGCGATCCTGGCCGTGGCGACCTACCGGCACGGCCTGCGGGCACCGGCCGTCATCGCCGTGGCGAAGGGGGTGGCCATCTTCGGCTCGGTGATCGCGGTCGTGCTGCTCGTGCTGTCCCGCCTCGGCGGACCGGGCAGGTTGTTCGACGCCGGTCGGACCGGGGATGAGGCTGCCTCCCCCGTGGTGCCGCTGTCCCTCGATCCACAGTTGTTCCCGGTATTCGCCACCCTGGCCCTGGGGTCCGCGATGGCCCTGCTGATGTACCCCCACGTACTCACCTCGACGTTCGCCGCGTCGAGCGCGGACACGCTGCGCCGTACGACGATCGGCCTACCCGCGTGGACCGCGGTGCTCGGCCTGTTCGGGCTGCTCGGCATCGCCGCGCTGGCCGCCGGGGTGCCGGCCCCGCCGGGCAACGCCGAGACAGCGGTTCCCCTGCTGGTACGGGATCTCATGCCGGCGGCGTTGACCGGGCTGATCCTGGGTGCGCTGGCGGTGGGCGCACTGGTGCCCGCGTCGGTCATGTCGGTTGCGGCCGCCACGTCGTTCGTGCGGAACATCTACGTCCAGTACTTCCACCCCACTGCCACTCCCAAGCACCAGATGCGCGTCGCCCAGGTCGTCTCGGTCACCGCCAAGCTGGGCGCGGTCGTCTTCGTGTTCGGGCTGCGCAACCAGGCCGCCATCAACCTGCAACTGCTCGGTGGGATATGGATCCTGCAGACCTTCCCGGCCGTCGCCATCGGCCTCTACACCCGATGGCCGCACCACCGGGCGTTGCTGGCCGGATGGCTCGTGGGCATGGTCAGCGGCACCCTCATGGTCGTCTGGGGAGGCTTCGGCTCGGTCGTCTCGGTCGAACTGGGCGGCCAGCGGGTGCAGGTCTACGCCGCGCTCGCCGCCCTGGTGTTGAACCTCGCGGTCACCGTCGCACTCACTCCGCTGCTGGACCGGTTGAGGGTTCCCCGTGGCGTCGACCGCACCGTCCTCCCCTCTCCGGCGGGGCCGCTACCGGCGCATCGGACGAACCTGACATGACCCACCTCCGCCAGCAGTCCGCCCGCACCCGGGTACCGCCGGTACCCCGTACCGCCCCGGACGCCACCGTCGACGACCGGCACGATCCGGATCCGACCGTCGGCGACCTGCAGGATCTCGACCGGGAAGCCGCTCTCGTCCGGCTCTTCGACCTGCACTACACCGCCCTGCTCCGGCTGGCGGTGCTGCTCGGGGCGGACGACGCGGAGAACGTCGTCGCCGAGGCGTACTGCCAGCTGTATCGCCGCTGGCAGCGGTTACGCAATGCGGACGCCGCGCTGGCCTATCTGCGCTCGGTGGTCTGCAACCTCACCCGGATGCGTCTACGCCATCTCCAGGTGGTCCGTCGACACACCGAGCCGGTCACCGACTCTGCCGCATCTGCGGAGAGCATCGCACTGCTCCAGGACGACCATCGCGCCCTCGTCGAGGCGCTACAGCGCCTTCCGGAACGGCAACGGGAAGCGCTGGTCCTACGCCACTGGCTCGGCCTGCGGGAGACCGAGATAGCCGCAGCAATGGGAATCTCGGTGGGAGCCGTCAAGTCACACACCGCACGTGGCATCGCGAAGCTGACCCGGCTGCTGGAGGCCCGACGATGACCAGCGGTCCAGCCGGCACGGAACAGCGGCTACGGGAGGCCCTCGATGCCGTCGCCAACAACGTGCACGCCGCCCCCGACGCGTATCAACAGGTCCGACGGGAGTGGCATCGCCGGGAACGGCGACGTCGTCTCATCCTGGCCATCCTGATCGCCGTTGTCTTCGCCATCGCAGACGCGATCGGTCTGTGGGCGCTGAACCAGACCCGGGTCGACGCTCCGGTCATCTTCAACGGCCCCGGCTCGGTCCAGCCGCACAAGAATCCGGCCGACGGCATCAGCCAGCCCTGACGCCAGCGCTTCCCTCGACCCGTTCCGCGACCAGTGTTGGGTCTGGGCCGCCCCCCTGCCTTGACACGACCGGGCTGCCACCAGGCGCTCCGATGCTCCCAGATGACTACGCTCGCGCCTGTCGGGTATCCGGACGTTGCTCGGGCACTACGCCGTCACCGCGGTGGTGACGGTCGACTGGACGGCTGTCCCAAAGGATCGGTACCAAGATGTTCGTGTTCTTCTCGAACCGGCTGGGATGCCTCGGATCGCTACTGGTGTCGCTTTTGTTGACCGGACTACTTGTCCTGCTGTTCTACGTCCTGTGGTGAAACCGATCGGCACGTTTCGCTGAGATTCCGACTTTCTGCCGAGAGTCATTCGGGACAGAAACGTTGGAACCAGAAAGCACCTCGTATCACCCACCGCCGAATTCACCGCCCGTCAAGAGGATTGCCGGCAGGACGCGTGCCGTCGCCCGGTTGCGGTGATGGCCGCCATCGCGACCACCACCGTAACGTCAGGGCCGCATCGGCCCCCGACGGGCGGCCCTGCCGATCAGACCGGGTCGTTGCACTTGGCGGTCGTGAACTGCAACCAGCGGCTGGTGGTGCCGAACGTGTCGGTGGTGCCGTCACAGAACCGGGTGTGGCCACCGACGACGGTCTCCATCGAAGCCGAACTGTAGTAGGTGTAGGTGCACTGGTAACCGTACTTGCAGGATGGGATGGCCTGAGCCGGCGTCACCGGACCGAGCATGACGGCGAGCCCGGCACCGACGGTGGCCGCGACGGCAACCCGGCGCCGCAGAGTCGTACGACGAAACACTGAACCTCCCCAGAGAGATATCGGCACAAGGCGATGGATCACATCGTCGGACAGCAATACGGCATGACGCAATGGTCATCCGGATGTCGTTTTCGGAACCACTGGCGAGTCGCACCAGAAGCTGATGATCGACAATGAACAATGCCAATTCTCGTGGAAAGTCCGAGAAACGACGGTGTTCGTCTCATGTCAGGCCAGTGCGCCGATGTGCGACACGACGTCGGCAACGGCCCCCTCGTCACACCGGCCGACCACGACGGTCGCCGCCGCGCAGGCGTCCGGATGTCCGCCGTACACCGCAGCGGCGAGCCCGGCCACGGCGAACATGGGGATGTCGTTCGGGTTGTCGCCCACCGCCGCAACCTCGTCCAGCGGCACCTGGCAGTGTCGGGCCAGCCAGGTCAACGCGGTGCCCTTGTCCGTCCCGGCCGGCAACAGCTCGACATAGGTGGGCTCGGACACCAGCGTGGTCACCCCGGGCAGGGCCGCCCGCCCGGCGACACCGCCCGCCACCATCGAACTCGCGCAGATCACCATGGCCTTGCTGACGCCCCCGGTGGGAAGGTCGTCCCAACTGGTCACCGGCTCGATGGTCAGCCCGTCCCGGGCCGCGTACGCGTCCAGCAACACCGACTCCGCCACCCGGTACGCCCGCCCACCCACGAAGGCGACGCCGGCCGCCTCCTCGGGCAGGTCGTCCAGCAGGCGGCTCACCCCCACCCACGCCGATGTCGACAGTCGCCGGTCGAGCAACACCTCACCGGTGCTCAGGTCGCACACCTGTGCACCGTTGAGCAGGATCGCCGGTCCGGTCAGCTCCAACTCGGCGTAGTACGGCGCGGCCGACTCCCTACTACGGCCGGTGGCGATCACGACCTGTCCCCCGTCCTGGCGGAACCGGTGCAGAGCCGCGCGGCTGCGGGGCACCATCCGCAGCGAACGGTCGACCAGCGTGCCGTCCAGGTCGGTGACGATCCACCGGTAACTCACCACGTCACCTCGTGGGTCTCCGTGAACGCGTCGAGGATGACGCCACCGACCGGATCGAGCGTGCCGACGGTGGCCAGGTAGCCGGGGCCCTGCCAGGACGGCGTGCCCGGGCCGCAGGCCGGTCCACGGGGCGAGGCACCGGCCGGCCCGCCCGTCGGGCTGTCGTCCATCCGGTCGATCGGGCGCAGGCCGAGAAAGCGACCACCGGCCTGCCGTACCAGCAGACTGCCGGCGGCCAGATCCCAGGCGCTGACACTGAGGCCGAGCGCAACGTCGACCCAGCCGGCGGCAACGTGCGCCAACGACAGCGCGGCGCTGCCCGGCCGACGGGTGGTACGGAACTCGGTGATGAACCGGCCCAGCCGGGCCAGGGCCAGATCGCCCTCGGCGCGCAGCTCGCGCGGGTTGGGATAGCTGCTGACCAGCAGAGCCTCGGTTTCCTTCGCCGCCCCTTCGCTCCGCAGCGGCGTCCCGTTGTGGAACGCGCCGGCCGGGCCGGCGGTGAAGAGGTCCCGGCGTACCGGGTCGTAGATCGCTCCGGCGACCACCACGTCATCCACCACCGCCGCCACCGAGGTGCAGAAGAACGCCAGTCCGCTGGCGAAGTTGGCGGTACCGTCGATCGGATCGACGTACCAGTGCACCCGGCCCGTCCCGACGGCGCCGCCCTCCTCGCCGACGATGCGGCTGTCCGGCACGGCGTCCAGGATGACGGCGCGGATCGCTGCCTCGGCCGCCCGGTCGTGCTCGGTGACCGGATCGTGCCGGTCGCGTTTGAAGTCCATCTCCGGCCGGGACCGGAACGCGGCTCGCAGCTGGTCGGCGACGCAGGTCGCGGCGCGCTCCGCCACCTGCGTCAGTTCGTCGCCGAGCGCACCTTCGACTGTCATACGTATGCCCCCTTCAGCAGCACCAGCAGTTCCGCCGGGTCCGCGACCACCGCATCTGGCTCGGCGGCCACCTCGTACGGCAGATCGTAGGTATCCCGTGCGGTCATCAGAATGGTCGCGCCGACACCCGCTCGTCGCCCGCACAGCACGTCGCGGTCGAAGTTGTCACCGACGTACCACGCCTGCCCGGGCTGCACTCCGAGGCTGCGGCAGCCGATGCCGATCATGTCCGGATGCGGCTTACGGATGCCCAGTTCGTCGCTGTAGATCTGCAGGGCGAAGTGCTTCTCCAGGCCGGCGTGGGCCAGCCAGTCCCGGTGGACCACACCGGAGAGGGCGTTGCTGACGACCCCCACAGGCAGCCCTCGCCCGGTACACCAGGCCAGCAGATCGACCAGTCCGTGCCGGGCGCGCCGTTCCGAACGCAGTTCGCCCATCCGCCGGCAGAGCAGCCAGGCCTGGCTGGTCACGATCGCCCGGGCCTGGTCCGGCCAGTCCCCCGCCACGAAATCGCGCCAGAACATCACCGGGGTCAGCTCACTCGGCGTGGGCATCCTCGACATGGCGTTCTTCCAACCGGAGTCGGCAGCGGCACCGGCCAGGATGTCGCGGCGTACCGCCGTGGTGTCGAACTGCCGGCATCCACAGCCATCCAGCAGCGCGTACACCTCGGCCGCCAGGTCGTCGGCCCAGTTGGCCCGGTGCACCGTCTGGACCACCACGCCACCGAAGTCGAGTAGCAGGGCCCGGGGTGGGGTCAGGGTCATCGCACCCCGCCCGTGGCCAGTGGATCCGCAGCGTCCGGCCGCCCCTGGTCGACCACGTCCCAGTCGGCCCGGCGTCGGCCGTCCGCCCCGAACAGGTGCAGGTCCGACCGGGCCACCCACACCGTCATGGTGCTGCCGGGCAGCGCCTCGAAGGCCCGGAACGTGACCGCGAACAGTTCCGTGTCCCGGCAGCGTAGTTGCACGGTCCAGCTGGAACCGGTCGGCAGTACGGTCTCCACCTCGGCCGACGTCCGCCACACCCCGGCCGGGACGTCCGCTGCGTCAGCGGCCAGCCGCAGGGATTCGGGGCGGACCCCGACCGTGCCGCCGCCGGGCGGTCGGCCGGTGACCTCTGCGACGTAGCTGGCCAGATGCGCACCGAGCCCGTCCCCGCCCCGATCAGCCATCGGAACCAGGTTCATCGGCGGGCTGCCGACGAAGGCGGCCACGAAGACGCTGGCTGGACGTTCGTAGATCTCCATCGGCGGCCCGAGTTGCTCGACGACACCCTCGTTCATCACCGCCACGTGCGTGGCCATGGTCATGGCCTCCAACTGGTCATGGGTGACCAGCACGACGGTGGACCCGGAGCGCTGATGGATCCGCTTCAGCTCGGCCCGCATCTCCAGACGCAGCCGGGCGTCCAGGTTCGACAACGGTTCGTCGAGCAGCAGCACCTCCGGGTCCACGGCCAGCATCCGGGCCAGTGCGACGCGCTGCTGCTGCCCACCGGAGAGCTGCGACGGGAAACGCCTGGCATAGTCGGCGATGCGCAACAGCTCCATGGCGGAACGCACCCGGTTGTCCCGCTCCGGGCCGGGCACCTTGCGCATCCGCAGCCCGAACTCGATGTTGCGGGCCACCGTCATGTGCGGCCAGAGTGCATAGCTCTGGAACACCAGCCCCATACCGCGCTTCTCCGGCGGCACGTACACACCCTGCCGTACGGAGTCGAGCAGCTTGGTCCCGACCCGGATGTCGCCCGCCGTCGGCTGCTCCAGCCCGGCGATCATGCGCAGGGTGGTGGTCTTGCCGCATCCGGAGGGGCCGAGCAGGCACATGAACGCACCGTCGGGGACGACCATGTCCAGATCGCGTACGGCGTACTGCCCGGACAGGTAGCTCTTGCTGACGCCGGATAGTTCGATCAGGGGCATGTCTAACCTCCCAGCCCACTGGAAAGATTGGTCCTGGTGACCCGCTGGGCCAGATAGGTCACCGCGAACGAGACCAGCGCGATGACCAGTACCGCCGCGTTGGCCTGCTGGGTGTAGCCGTAGTCCACGAGGTGGATGGAGAGCGTGGTGAGCAACGGCATCCCCGCCGTCGCCAGCATGATGACGATGGACAACTCCTTGATCCCGGAGATGAACGGCAGGACGACACCGGTGGTCAACGCCCCCTTCTGGATCGGCACCACGATCCGCCACAACCGTCGGAACCAGCCGGCTCCGACGACCTGTGCCGCCTCTTCCGGCTCCCTGCCGAGTTGCATCATGGCGGCGATGCCGGACCGCGACGAGTACGGCAGGTGGGTCACCACCATCACCAGCACCAACAGGGTCACCGTGCCGTACAGGGCGGGTATCGGACCGCGCGGTACGGCGAACAGCGTCAGGTACGCGGCGGCGAATGCGATTCCCGGCACCAGGTACGGCAGGAACGACACCTGCCGCAGGAGTCCCGAGATGCGTGGGCTACCGGAGCGCACCACCACGTAGCCGACGAGCAGCCCGAGCAGCCCGCACAGCAGTGCGGACAGGCCGACGATCCGGACACTGTTCCACATCGCCTCGTACAACTCGCCACCGCGGAGCAGCCCGTGCGGGAAGCCGACCGCCTCGGGGATGTCGGCGGCCAGCCAGAACCGGAGGGTGAAGTTGTCGGCCCGGAACACACCCGGAGCGTGGGTGACGGTGGACAGCAGCAGCGTGACCAGTGGCACCACCACACTGACGACGAAGACGCCGAGCCCCACCCCGTACGCGGGCCAGCGCCAGCGCCGCAGGTCGGTGGCCCGGTCCAGACCGCCCTTGCCGCCGATGGTGACGAACCTTCGCTGCTCTCGCACCAGGCGCATGTCGAACAGCACCACCAGCACGCCGAGCAGGACGATGACCGCACCGATCACCGCAGCGACCCCGGAGGACCGGGTGTGGATGCTGCGGTAGAGCGAGGTCGACAGCAGCGAGTAGTCGGTCGGCAGGCCGAGGATGTACGGCGTACCGAACGTGCCCAGCACCCGGCCGAAGATGAGCAGCGTCGCCGAGGACAGCGACGGCAGCAGCAGCGGCAGCACCACGTTTCGCATCGCCTGTCCCCGGCTGGCGCCCAGCACCCGGGCCGACTCCTCCAGCTGCGAGTCCATCCGGCGCAACGCGTTTCCGAACAACAGCAGCACGAACGGGTAGTAGTGCAGACCCAGCGTCACGATGATCGGCACCGCGCCGTACGCCAGCCAGTTCGGCGTGGTGATGCCCCAGCTCTCCAGATAGCCCGGTGTCCCACCGGAGCTGCCGTTCTTGAACAGCGTCAGCCAGGCCAGCGCGAACGTCCACGACGGCAGCATGTACGGCACGACCAGTGCACCGGCGAGGAACCTGCGACCCGGTACGTTGGTCCGGGTGACCAGCCAGGCCATCGACCCGCCCAACACCACGGCGAACAGGATCACCCCGATGCCGACCGTCAGGGTGTGCCAGAGCGGCTCCCAGAACAGGTCCGTGCTGATCGGTGAGCGGAACACGCGCCACAGGTAGTAGCTGGTCGCGCTCCCGACCGACGCACCGGCCCGCAGGTCGTCGCCGTACTGCACCCGTACGGCGTCGGACACGATCGCCACCAGCGGCGCGATCACCAGGTAGGCGAAGGCCCCGATCAGCAGCACCCCGATGATGGTGGTCGGCTCGGCCAGCAGCACCCGAGCCCGATAGCGCAGCCGGCCACGCCAACCGGTAGCGGGCGGATCGATCACTGACATCTCGTCGTCCTCCCCAGCAGCAGCACCCGGACCACCGTCAGCCGTGCTTGACGCGCCAGAAGTCCTGGACCGTCTGCGCCTGCTGGTAGTCCTTGAGCAACTGGTCCGACCGGACGGCGAACAGCTGGGTGTCCCAGTTGGTCAGGCCGGGCGGGTTGTTGGAGCTGGCTGGTACGGCCTTGTTGCCGGAGATGCCACCGGAACCCATTTCGTGGACGATGCCCTCCTGGGTCATCACGAAGTGGATGAACAGCTTGGCCGCGTTGGGGTGCTTCGATCTGGTGGCGATCGCACCGTACTTGTCGTAGGAGAAGCCGACCCATGGCGAGAGTCCTTCGCAGACCGCCATCCGGTAGCCCTTGTCGGCCACGTCGCGGAACTTGGCGATGGACAGCAGGCCGATCCGGGGCTCCTTCTGCTGTGGCGCGGCGACTGCGGCGGTGGTGTCCTCGTCGGCCTTGGTGAGCACCGGCTTGTTGCCTGCCAACCGCTTGATCCACTCCCAGGACGCGTTCTGCTCGGTGGTCTGTAGCGCGGATCCGGTGTGCTTCTGGTAGTCCTGTGCCAGGCTGTCGGCACCGTGGTTGGTGGTCTGTGAGAGCCACTGCATCAGGGTCGGTTTACCCAGCGGGTCCTGCATCACTACCTTGCCGGCCCAGGCCGGCTCGGTCAGCTCCCACATGCTCTTGACGGGACAGCCGTTGGGGAACAGGCCGGTGTTGTACGCCCACACGTTGGCCTTGGAGAGCACCAGCAGTGGGTTGCGGTTCGCGTCGGGAATGTCCTTGGCCAGGTCGGGCGGAATCCACGTGCTGACCACGTTGCGCGGCAGCAGCTCACCGACGAGCACCGGCCCGTCCTCGAACAGCGTCACGTCGATGGTGACGTTGTCGGCCTGGTTCTCGCGGGTCATCTTCTCCGCGGTGTCGCCGCTCTTCGACTTCACGCCCTCGGCCTTGATGCCGTACTTCGCCTCGAAGGCCTTGGCGACCTCGACGATGTCGCCGCTGGAGTCGTATGCCAGGACGCTGCCCTCCTTCCTGGCCGCTTCGACGAGGGCGTCGAGGTCGAACGAGGCCGCATCCTCGACGGCGGCGGTCGGCAGTGGAGTGTCGCTACCGGCACCGCTGCTGGAGGGGGCACAACCGGCTACGCCGATAAGCACGATTCCGGTGAGGAGCACCGCCGGCAGCCGGCGGGCGAGCTGGTACGAACGCAGTGAATGCCTGCTCACGGTGCAAGCTCCTTCGCTCGTCGGGTGCCTGGAGCACCCGGTGGGGGTGCGACCCTCGGCCGCGTGCCAAGAGCGTATCGCCGTTCATCTTCTTGTCAAGACATATTCACTTTCGATTAACCTGCCGGCTCTACAAAGTACGCTTGAGCATGGCGTCGGCCAGTGCGTCCGCCGCCTCCCCCAGCCGCAGCCCGACCACGTCCAGGCGGCGTAGCAGCTCCCGCCGCTTCAACACGGCCGCGTCGACCCCACCGGACAGCAGGACCGTCAGACAGATGCCGTACCGGTGCCGGACCTGACCGGCCCGCTTGTGCGCGGCCAGCGCCGCTTCCGGCACCTCCTGTGGTCGGGGCAGGATCCGGTTCACCGCCCGACGCAGGTCCTGTAGGCCCAGATTGACCTGCTCCAACAGGGCAACCGCGTCGCCGTCCAGCCGCACCCCGTAAAGGTCGGTCTCCCGTACGTAGTCCCGTAGATGGTCGAGTACGTCGTCGATGGACCGGGACAGCCGGAACAGGTCCTCCCGGTCGATGGGCGTGGTCAACGCGGCGGACAACTCCGGCACCAGCCGGGCCCGGTGCGAGTCCCCGAGATGCTCCACGTCGGACATCAGCGCCCTGGCCCGGGCCGGCTCGACGTGACCGCTGGTCACCCCGATCGCCAGGGACACCCCGTCCAACGTCGCGTCGATCTGCTCCACCAGCAGTCCGACGATCCGCCGATGTGACCGGCCGGCGAGGTCGTCGAGGAGACGGCGCAGGCGGGACATCAGGTGACCCCTCTGAGCAAACCACCCATCACCAGCCCGGTCAGGAGGCTGGCCGGCAGGGTCACCAGCCAGGCCACGAGCACCGGCAGGGCGAACTGCCAACGTACCCGCCGCACACCCTGACTCGCCCCGGCACCGACCAGGCCGGCCGCCATCGACTGGGTCATGCTGACGGGTGTGCCGACACCGGCACTGCCGAACACCGCGACGGCCGAAGCCAGTTCAGCCGAGACCAGACGCCAGGGACGCGCCGGCAGCAGGCCGAAGGTCGCCCCTCGGGCCATCCGCCGCAGGCTGAACAGCGCCCCGGCACCGAACACCCCGGCCAGACCGACCAGGACCGACCAGTGCGGGGTCCGCATTCCGGCCGTGCCGTGCAGCGAGGCCAGCCCGACACCGACCACGGCGAACATCTTCTGCCCGTCGTTGGCGGCATACGCGAGGCTCTGGCCGGAGAACGCGGCGAGGTGCGCGAGCCGTACGACGACCGGTAGCCGGGACGTCGTCGGTAGGCGGCGCGCCAGCCTGCCGAAGAGCAGGCCCAGAAGACCACCGACCAGTGGCGCCGCCGCCGCGATCACCAGCACCCCGCCCAGCGTGTCCCAGGCGGTGTGCGCACCGGCACCGGTGGCGGCACCGGCGAGCCCACCCAGTACGGCCAGGGTGATGCTGGTCGGCACACCACGCCAGGTGAGCACGCCGACCAGCAGCAGGGACGCGGTGACCCCGGCCAACACGACCAGCGGGCCACGCCGGTCGGTCGGATCCAGCAGCCGGTCGGTGAAGGTACGCGCGACGGTCAGCCCGAACAGTGCCGGGCCGGCCGCGACGGCCGCCAGCAGCACCGCCAGCACGGCGTACGGCGGCACCTCGCGATGCCGTACCGCCAGCGCCAGCAGCGCGGCACCGTCGTTGGCACCACACACGAAGACGAACGCCGTGGCCAGCAGCGCGAAGGTGAGGGCCACCGGAATTCACCAGTGGCCGCGCTGGGTCGCCTTGCCCTCGGCGTACCGACGCTGCGCCGCCGGTAGTTGGGGCGTGCTGCCGGTCTGCGCGACCGGCACGTCCCACCAGGCGTCGGATGACGGCCCCGGGTCACCGGTGAGCGGGGTCCGGACGTGGATCACCGTCGTGGTCGTCGCGTCGCGGGCCCTGGCCAGCGCAGCCCGCAGCTCGTCGGGGTCGGTGGGACTGCACACCTGCGCGCCGAGGCTGGCGGCGTTGGCAGCCAGGTCGACCGGCAGGTCCGGCCCGTCGAGCAGACCGGTGCCCGGCTGTCGCGCCCGGTACGCCGTACCGAACCGCTGGCCACCCACCTGCTCCGACAGTGCGCCGATCGAGGCGTACCCCCGGTTGTCGACCAGCACCACGATGAGTTTCACGCCTTCGGCGACCGCGGTCGCCAGCTCCTGCGCCATCATCAGGTAGGAACCGTCGCCGACCAGGACGAACACCTCGGCGTCCGGGACGGCCAGCTTCACGCCGAGGCCACCGGCGATCTCGTATCCCATGCACGAGTAGCCGTACTCGACGTGGTACTGGCCGGGTGCGGTGGCCCGCCACTGCCGGTGCAGGTCACCCGGCATCGAACCGGCCGCGCAGACCATCACGTCACCTGGCTGGACGGCGTCGTTGACCGCCCCGATCACCTGGGCCTGGGTCACCGGACCACCGGTCGCCGCCCGACCGGCATCGACCGCCGCGTCCCAGCCTGCGACCAGCGTGGCGATCCGCTCCCGTCCGGCTGCCGGCAGCGACCAACCGGCCAACTGCTCGGTCAACTCGCGCAGGCCCTCGCGGGCGTCGGCGGTGAGCGCCACCGCGCCGAGCTTCACCGAGTCGAAGGCGGCCACGTTGAGGTTGACGAAGCGTACGTCGGGATCGGCGAAGACGGTCCGGGAGGCGGTGGTGAAGTCGCTGTAGCGGGTACCGATCCCGAGCACCACGTCCGCCTCCCGGGCCAACGCGTTCGCCGCCGTGGACCCGGTGACGCCGACCGGGCCGGCAACGCGGGGATGACCGTGCGGCAGGGCGCCCTTGCCGGCCTGCGTCTCCACCACGGGTACGCCGGTAGCGGTGACGAAGTCGGCCAGGGCCTGCGTGGCACCGCTGTAGATCACGCCACCGCCGGCCACGATCAGCGGTCGGTGGGCGGTCCGCAGCAGCTCAGCCGCCCGGGCCAGCGCCGCACGGTCGGGCCTGGGCCGGCCGATGTGCCAGACCCGGGGGGCGAAGAGTTCATCCGGAAAGTCGTACGCCTCGGCCTGCACGTCCTGCGGCAGGGCCAGCGTCACCGCCCCGGTCTCGGCCGGGTCGGTCAGTACCCGGGCCGCGGCCAGCAGCGCGGCCGGCAACTGCTCCGGTCGGTTGATCCGGTCCCAGTAGCGGCTCACCGGTCGCAGCGCGTCGTTGACCGAGACGTCGTACGACCTCGGGTCCTCAAGCTCCTGTAGCACCGGGTTGGCGACCCGGGTGGCGAACACGTCCCCGGGCAGCAGCAGTACCGGCAGCCGGTTGACGGTGGCCAGCGCGGCACCGGTGACCAGGTTGGTGGCGCCCGGCCCGATCGACGTGGTGCAGGCGTAGGTGGAGGTGCGCAGCCGGGTGCGGGCGTACGCGGCTGCGGTGTGCACCATCGCCTGCTCGTTACGGGCCTGGTGGTACGGCATCCGCGCACCGGCCTGCAACAACGCCTGGCCGAGCCCGGCCACGTTGCCGTGCCCGAAGATGCCGAAGCAACCGGCGATCAGCCGCTGCCGTACGCCGTCTCGTTCGGTCTCCTGCTGGGCCAGGAACGTCACGACGGCCTGGGCCACCGTCATCCTCATCGGTTCCTCCCTCGGTACGAGGTCATCGGTACCCGGGGATCGGGCTGTTGCCGCTGCCACGAGTCGCGGACCCAGTGGTGCGCCGGGTCGTCCCGGCAGGCCATCGTGCGTTCCTGGGCCGGCCCCGCCAGCACGTTCAGGTAGTACAGGTCGTACCCCGGGGCGGCGATCGACGGACCGTGGTAGCCGTCGGGGACCAGCACCACGTCGCCGGTGCCGACCTCGGCCAGCACCTCTGTGCTGCCGTAGACCCGCTGGTAGGCCAGCCCGCCGGTCTCGAAGTAGTAGATCTCCTCCAGCACCGCCTCGCCGTCGCCGTCGGTGTCGTGCTTGTGCGGCGGGTACGACGACCAGTTCCCGCCGGGCGTCAGCAGTTCGACCGCGACGAGCCGGTCGCACTCGAACGCCTCCGGGGCGCAGAAGTTGTTCACCTGGCGGGTGGCCGGACCGGCGCCGCGTACCTCCACCGGTACCCGGTCGGCCGGTCCGTAACGGGCCGGCAGCCGACGCGAGGCCCGGGCCGAGGGCAGCGCGCAGCGCAGACCGGTGCCGGTCGCGACGGTGACGGTGGCGGCGATCGGCAGGTACGCGAAGTCGGTGACCCGGTCGAACACGCTGTCCCGGCCGTCGAGCCGGAACGTCCGCCCGTCGCAGGTCACCTCGCCGCTACCGGCCAGCGGCAGCAGGATCTGCTCGAACTCACCGGTGTCGAAGGTGACCTCACCACCGACGGGTAGTTCCAGCACCCGCAGACCGCAGTAGTGCCAACCGGCCAGTTCCGGGGTCACCTGGACCGGGCAGCCGTCGCCACCGCTGGCCGTTCCCGCTGGTAGATACATGTCCTCACCCCAACAGTGCGGCGGCGGCGTCGACGGCGGCAGTCACGTCGTCGTCCGGTGGATAGAGCAGCGCCCGCCCGACCACGAGACCGCGTACGCCCGGGTTGGCCAGTGCCTTCTGCCAGGCCGCGTACGCCTCCTCGCCCGCCGACTCACCGCCGAGCAACAGCACCGGCAGCGTGGTCGACTCCAGTACCCGGTCCATGTCCGGCACCACCGGCAGTTTGAGCCAGGTGTACGCGGACGATGCGCCGAGCGCCTGGCCGACGCCGATGGCCCGGATCAGCGCCTCGGGCCGGGCGTCCAACTGTGCCCTACCGTCGGTCCGGGTCACCGGTAGCGGTTCGATCATGGCCATCAGCCGGTGCCGCGCCAACTCGGTCACGGCGCGTCCGCAGGCCTCCAGGGTGCTGATCGTGCCCGGGTCGGCCGGGTCGATGCGGCAGAGCATCTTGCCACCGTCGAAGCCCATGTCCACGATGGTCCGGGGGTCGTAACCGGTGAACCGGTCGTCGAGTTCGAACACCGCACCGGTGAGGCCGCCCCGGTTCATCGACCCGATCACCAGGCGACCGTCCAGGTCACCGAGGAGCAGCAGATCCTCGATGACGTCCGCGGTGGCCATGACGCCGTGCACCCCCGGCCGGGACAGCGCGGTACGCAGTCGCTGGAGCAGGTCGATCCGGCTGGCCATGGCGTCCGGCCGGTCCCGTACGGCGACGGTTCCCCGCGCCGGATGGTCAGCGGCAATGATCATCAGCCGTTCGTCACCCCAGCCGGTCCGACGACGCCGGTCCGCGGCGGCCTGCGCCACCAGTTCGGGACGGCTGGCTCGCTGGCGGGTCAGGGCACGGATCGCATTCTCGGTCGTCATGCTGCCTCTCCCATCAGTGCGCACACCTCGTCGACCGTGGGCATCGCGTCCGAGCAGGCCAGCCGGGCGGCGACGTGCGCGCCAGCCGCGTTGGCGAAGCGCAGGGTCCGCTCCAGTGGCCAGCCCGCCAGCAGTCCGTGGCAGAGCGCACCGCCGAAGGCGTCTCCCGCGCCCAGTCCGTTGACCACGTCGACCGGTGTCGGCGGCACCACGATCCGCCTACCGTCGACGTGTCTGGCCAGCACACCGTCGGGGCCCTGCTTCACCACGGCCAGCCGTACCCCGGTGGCCAGCAGGGCGTCGGCCGCCGCATCGGGCTCGGTCTCACCGGTGGTGACGGCGCACTCCTCCCGGTTGCCCACGGCGATGGTCACCGCGCCGGTGGCCAGTGCGTCCCGGTAGGCCCGGGTGGCCTGCGCCGGCTCGGCCCACAGCCCCGGCCGGTAGTCGAGATCGAGCACGGTCCCGCCGTCGGCCGGACCCGCTGTAGCCCGGTCGCGTCGCAACTCGAGTACGGCATGGTGCGCGGCCCGGCTGGGCTCGGCCGAGAGGCCGGTGCCGGTCAGCCACACCAGCCGCGTGGCGGCCAGCACTGGCCGGTCCAACTCGTCCGGATGTATCGCCAGGTCAGGGGCTTTCGGCTGGCGGTAGAAGTAGATCGGGAAGTCGTCCGGCGGGAAGATCTCGCAGAAGGTGACCGGGGTGGGGAGCCCGGGCACCTCGGTCACGTACGCGTCGTCGACCCCGTACGCCCTGAGGGCCCGGCGCACGAACGTCCCGAACGGGTCGGCCCCGGTCCGGGTGACCACGGCGGTACGTCGACCGAGACGGGCCGCTGCGACGGCCACGTTGGTGGCGCTGCCGCCCAGGAACCGGGCGAAGGTGTCCACCTCGGACAGCGGCACTCCGGAGCGCAGCGGGTACAGGTCGACGCCGACCCGGCCGATGGCGACGAGGTCGTAGGGCCCCTCGCGCGGCGACCGGTCCAACACGGGTGTGCCCATCACGCACCTGCCGAAGAGGCGAGACGGGCCAGGCTGCGCTGGACGTCGGTCAGTGGACCACTGCCCCCGGCCGGCTCGCCGACCAGCACGGTGTCCTGTTCCATGACGTACCAGCCGGCGTAGCCGGCACCGGTCAGCGCGGTCAGGATCTCGGCGATGCCGACGTCGCCGTCGCCGAGCGGCCGGTACATCCCGGTGGCGACCGCGTCGCGGTAACCGACGTCCCCGGCCCGCACCCGCGCGGCCAGCGCGGCGTCGACGTCCTTGAGGTGTACGTGGGCGATCCGGTCGGTGGCCTTGCGGGCGATCTCGACCGGATCGGCACCACCGACGAGCAGGTGTCCGGTGTCCAGGCAGAGCCCGATGTCACTGCCGTCGAGGACCCGCCAGACCTCCTCGGCCCGCTCGACCAGGGTGCCCACGTGCGGGTGCAGGGTCGCGACGATCCCGTGGTCGGCGGCTACTCCGGCCAGTGCGTCGAGGCGGGCCAGCAGCGTACGCCAGCCGGCGGTGTCGCGCGTGCGCCGCTGGTCGTACCCGACCTGCCCGGTGGCCGCCGCCAGCACCAGCGTGGACGCTCCGCTGGCCAGGAACGCCGGTAGCTGCGCCAGTACCTCGGGCACCGGATCGTGCCCCGGTTCGTGCAGTACGACGGGCACGAAGCCGCCCACCGCGGTCAGCCCGTACCGGCCGAGGAACTCCCGCCGCTGCGCCGGGTCGGCGGGCAGGAACCCGTCCGGCCCGAACTCGGTGGCGACGATGCCGAGGGCGGCCATCTCGGTCAGCACCCGGTCGGCGGTCAGCTGATGACCCCAGCCGGGCACCTCGCACACGCCCCAGGAGATTGGTGCTCCGGCGATCCGCATGGTGTTCACTGTCCCCCCACTCCGGCCGGCTCACCGAGTCGGACCTCGTCGACGCGTACCGGGCGACGCTCGTGGCGGGACAGCTCGGCCGCCTCGGCCACGTACAGCGCCTCCAGGGCCTCGTCGACCGTGCACGGGCTGGCGGTACGCCCGGCCACCACGTCGACGAACGCGGCGATCTCGGCGGCGTACGCCGGCCGGAAGCGGTGCCAGAAGTCGGGCCAGGCCGGTTCGACGGGTGCGGTCACCCCCGGCTCGGCCGAGCGCAGCGGGGATCGCGGGTCCAACCCGACGACGTAGGTGGCGAGGGTGCCGGCCAACTCGACCCGTACGTCGTACCCGGCACCGTTGTAGCGGGAGCCCTGCACCGTGGCAAGTGTCCCGTCGGTGAAGGTGAGAATGGTCGTCGCGGTGTCGACGTCGTCCGCCTCGGCGAAGAACGCCGCTCCCCGGTTCGCTCCGGTGGCGTACACCTCGACCACGTCGGCGCCGGTCAACCACCGGGCGATGTCGAAGTCGTGGATGTGGCAGTCGCGGAAGATACCGCCGGAGAGGGGGATGTAGTCGGCGTGCGGCGGGGCCGGGTCCCCGGTGACCAGGTGGAGCCGGTGCAGCGTGCCGACCTCGCCGGCCTGGAGCGCGGCCCGGGCCGCCAGGTATCCGGCGTCGAAGCGGCGTTGGAATCCGATCTGGACGGGAACACCGGACTCGGCCACCCGTCGGGCGACGTCGACGGTCTGCCGGACGGTCATCGCAACCGGTTTCTCGCAGAAGACCGGGATACCTGCGGCGATCGCCCGGAGGATGAGGTCGGCATGTGTCGCGGTGGGTGTGGCGATCACAACGGCGTCGGGGCCGGTCGCGAAGGCCGCCTCGACATCGTCGGTGTACGCGGCGTCGAGCGCTTCAGCGGCGGCGCGGGCGCGACCGACCTCGGGATCGACGATGATCAGCTGGGAGACCTCACGGTGGACGTGCAGGTTGGCTGCGTGCGCCGTACCGATCCGTCCGGCTCCGAGCAGGGCGATGCGCATTGACGAACACCTCCTGGTGATGACCGTCGACACCGTGGGGTCGGGCAGGAGCTGGTTACGTGGCTAGATTTCTAGCTCTCGAACGCACACCATGTCAACATTTTGTAAAGACATTCTGACGTCTGATATTCTCGTTCGACAATGAGGAATTCGCGAGGAGCATCTTGACCAGTCCGCTGCCCATCACCCTCGACCGGTCGAGTCCGGTTCCCCTCTACTTCCAGGTCGCCCAGCAGATCGAGCAGCTCATCGACCGGGGCGAGTTGGCGCCCGGGTCACGCCTCGACAACGAGATCCAGCTGGCCGACCAGACCGGGCTGTCACGACCCACCATGCGACAGGCCATCCAGTACCTGGTCGACAAGGGACTACTGGTCCGCAAGCGCGGCGTCGGCACCCAGGTCGTACATGGCATGGTCAAGCGTCCGGTGGAGCTGAGCAGCCTCTACGACGATCTCAGCCACGGCAACCAACGCCCCAGCACCAGCGTGCTGGCGGTCGAGACGGTCCCGGCCGACGACGCCACCGCCGTCGCGCTGCGGATGCCCCCCGGCACCGAGGTGGTACGGCTGGAACGGCTACGTTTCGCGCAGGGGGAACCACTGGCCATCATGCACAACTGGCTACCCACCGGCCTGACCGAACTAACCGTGGAGCGCCTCGAGCGACAGGGCCTCTACGAACTGTTGCGCGGTGCCGGGGTGCACATGCGCGTGGCGAACCAGCGCATCGGTGCCCGCTCCGCCACCGCTGCCGAGGCCCGGCTGCTGCACGAGCGCCGGGGTGCCCCGCTGCTGACGATGAGCCGCACCACGTACGACGACAACGGTCGGGCGGTCGAGCACGGCTCGCACGTCTACCGACCGACGCTCTACAGCTTCGAGATCGCCCTCGTCGAGCGCTGAAACCGGGCCGCCGACCCACACCTGCCCGCCGAAGGCGGCCGAGGGTGAGCGAGCGGTGTGCCGACCCCCGCCGTCGTCGGAGGTGGTCGACACACCGCTCGACGTTTCAGGAGCGTGGACTCCAACCCGAGGTGTCGACCACCAGGCCGGCTTCCTCGGCGACATCGTCCCACTTCACGAACTTGAAGTTGGTGTTCTCCCGTACCTCGCCGTTCTCGTCGACGGCGACCGGCGTGTTCTCACCGTCGTGCACGACCAGCAACCCCTCGTCGAAGGTACTGCCGAGCGGCACGTTCAGCACCGCAGCGCCGTCGCACACCTCGGAGCCGTCCGGGTCGTCCGGGTCGTCGTCGGCGACGACACGGAAGTGTCCCTGGTACGCGTTGGCGCCCTGCAACTGGTAGACCGCGAACGCGTTCTCACCCTGGCTCGACGCCAGCAGGTAGCCCCTACCCGCGCCCCGGTAGTAGATGGTCAGCCCCTCGACGTCCGAGGACAGGTGGGTACCGCCGTATCCGGGGTCGGTCCCGTACGTGCACTCGTCGGTCGCCGGATCGTAGGTGGCCGGTACGCCGTACTCACGCACCCTGTCGACGAGCACCGGCGTACCGAGCAGGGTGGCCGGCATCCGCCAGATGCCGACATCCTCCTGGCCGGCGTAGAGCGTGCCGGTCCGCGCGTCGACCACCATGCCCTCGAACTGCGGATCCTCGCCCGGCTCCAGGCAGGGCTGCCAGTTCGCGCCGTTGGGCAGGGTGAAGCTCGCCGGCATGGTCAGTGTCCGCTCCACGGTGTAGGTCACCCTACCGGCCGGTGTGGCGATCAGCCGCAGTAGCGCAAGCTCCGTGGTATCCCGCCGGCTCACCAGGGCGTACGACCGGCCGGTGGCCCGGTCCTGCCAGGCGGCCAGCCCGTACACGGTCCGCTGCTCGTTCACCTCGTCCTGGTCGACGGAGAAGATCAGTGGTGCCGCCGGGTCGGTGACGTCGACCAGCGGCGCTGCTCCGACCCGGGCCGCCGCCGGGTCGATCCGGTAGACGCGCAACTGGTCACGCCCACGGTCGGAGACGACGGCGAGGTCACGGGGCGTACCGCCGACCTTCACGTCGTACAGCAGGTCGACGTTGTTGAACCGGCCACCCTCGTCACCGGGACGAGGTGGCGCCGGCACCGGGACGGCTTGCAGGACCGAGCCGGAGAGCGAGTAGGCGAACAGCCCGCCTTCCTTGGCGGTACCGATCACCACACTTCGGGCCGGGTGCGTCGGGTGTAGCCAGATGGCGGGGTCGTCGGCGTTTGCGTTGCCACCCGCGTCATCGTCGAAGAGAGCTGGTGTCTCCAGCTCCGCCTCGACCTCCGGAATGCCGGCGGTCTGCGCCGCCTGGGCAGAGAACGGGGACACGGTCATGGCGATGGCGATGGCAGCCGCCGTGAGTAGACGGCCCCTTCGATTTTGCACAAGTGCCTCCCAGGGAAGAGGGGTGTTCCGACAGGGGGAAGGACCTTGAGGCAGGAGATTACATTAAGATGTATTGACAAACAATGCTCTAGACATAGATCGAAGTTGAACTTCCAGCGAAGGATCCGGGTGGCGGTATGCGGCCGATGGAGGTGAAACGGTGCAACGGGCATGGTTCGGCAGGGACGGTCCAACGGGCACGGACGCCACCGGCGAGCTACGACGCCGTCGGGAAGTCCAATGCGGAACGAGCCGCCTCCGACGGCTCCGGCCAGCGACCGGTGACCACCTTGCCCCGCGTGTAGAAGGCGACCCCCTCGGTGCCATGCGCGTGCACGTCGCCGAAGAGCGACGCCTTCCAGCCGCCAAAGGAGTGGTATGCCATCGGCACCGGTACCGGCACGTTGACGCCGATCATGCCGACGGTCACGCCACGTACGAAGCGGCGGGCAGCGGCACCGCCCGAGGTGAACAGCGCCGTGCCGTTGCCGTACGGGTTGGCGTTGATGATGGCGATCGCCTCGTCGAGACTTTCGGCCCGCAGCACCACCAGCACCGGGCCGAAGATCTCCTGCTGGTAGGCCTCCATCGTCGGCGTCACCCGGTCCACCAGGCACGGACCGACGAAGAACCCGTCCTCGTGACCGTCGACCCGCAGTGCGCGACCGTCGACCACGATCTCGGCCCCGGCCTCCCGCGCTCCGGTCACCGCGGCGACCACCCGTTCCCGTGCCTGCGCCGTGACCACCGGGCCCATCTCGCTGCCTGCCTGATCACCCGGTCCGACGACGATCGCCGCCGCCTGCCGGGCCAGCAACTCGACCAACTCGTCCGCGATGGACCCCACCGCGACCACCACCGAGACGGCCATGCAGCGCTGCCCCGCGGAGCCGTACGCCGCCCCGGCGATCTGCCGGGCCGCGTCCACCAGGTTCGCGTCGGGCAGCACCACCGCGTGGTTCTTCGCACCGCCGAGTGCCTGCACCCGCTTTCCCGACGCCGAGGCCCGCCGGTGGACGTGGCTTGCGATCGGGGTGGAGCCGACGAACGAGACCGCCGCAACGTCGGGGTGGTCGAGCAGCACGTCGACCGCCTCCCGGTCACCGTGTACGACGTTGAACACCCCGTCCGGCAGGCCGGCGTCGGCGTACAACTGCGCGACCAGGTTGGCGGGCGAGGGGTCCCGCTCGCTCGGCTTGAGCACGAACGTGTTGCCGCAGGCGATGGCGATCGGATGCATCCACATCGGCACCATGACCGGAAAGTTGAACGGGGTGATCCCGACACACACCCCGAGCGGTGCCCGCAGCGAGTACGAGTCGACACCGGTGGACACCTGATCCGAGTACCCGCCCTTGAGCAGTTGCGGGATGCCGCAGGCGAACTCGATCACCTCCCGGCCGCGTACCACCTCGCCCCGCGCGTCCTCGACGGTCTTGCCGTGCTCGGCGGTGATCAGGCGCGCGAGTTCGTCCTCGTGCCGCTCGACCAGGTCACGCAGCGCGAACATCACCCTCGTACGTCTCGACAGCGACGTCTCGCTCCACGTGTCGTACGCCTTCGCCGCCGCAGCGACGGCAAGGTCGACCTCGGCCCGCCCGCCGAGCGCCACCTGTGCCTGTGGGTGTCCGGTGGCCGGTTGCCAGACCGTCGCATACCCGATGCCGCCCGCGGCTGGCGCTCCGCCGATCCAGTGATCGATGGTACGCATCGAGCCTCCCCTCGTCGCAGGTATCGACGTCGAGCCTCACGCGAGAGAGCACATTTGTCAAGACATACTAATGTCAGCTGGAGACTCCCCTCCTCCGCTCTGCGGGCATGTGACGATCCTGGGGAGATCCTGTGTGTGGGCACAGCCGAAACCCGACTGTCCATCGATACTGGCAAGTCGAAGCGGCCACCCAAGGGCTCGCCTCATCGTGGGGAGTTGTACAGACGATGCTGTCCAAGTTCGTTCCACAGGGGAAGGTACGGGCTGCCACCGTAGCCACGGCCGGTACCTTCGTCGCCTCGGCGGCAGCCGTACTCATGGCCATGCCGGCTGCCGCCGCAGTCACGCCACCAAATCAAGTCCACAATGCCCCTGCCACCGACAACCAACCACCGGACAAGCCAACCGGCCTAACGACCTCGCCACAGACCTTCTGCACCGCGGTGCCCCCCAGCTACGCCGGGGATGGCTCCATTTCCCTCTATGCGCCGGTTTCCGATCCCGACACCGGCGTGCTCGGCGTCGAATACAAGCTGTGGAGGACCGCCGACCCGACCGAGACAGCAATCGTCTCGTCCGATCCGAACCTGCTCACGTACCCGTCAGGCAGCACAGCGCTGCGTGTCGTGCCCGTGGACACCCTGCGCACCGCGGCTGCGGGCAGCCTCACCGATTTTTCCTGGAAGGTGCGGAGCACCGACTTCGACAGCAACAGTCCGTGGTCCGACACCTGCCGGTTCGTCTTCGACCCGACCCGCCCCGGGGCACCGACGGTCACCCCGCCCACCACGCAGATGGTCATCGGCCAGCCCGCGACGTTCACCATCACCCCGCCCGCCGGCCTTGTCCCCACCTACTACAACTACCAACTCAACAGCCGGCCGCCGAAAATTGTCCCGGCGACCTCCGGCCACGCGACGATCGCCGTCACCCCTACCCGGTTCACCAACACCCTCACCGTCACCAGCCTCTCCGTCGCTGGAAACTTCGGTGAGTCCACCACGATCTTCTTCAACTCGATCGAAGGACCGCCGGCACCAGATGGTGACCTCACCGGCGACGGAGTCCCCGACCTGCTCACCGTCGGCGCGACCAACGACCTTCCGTCCGGGCTCTGGCTGGCAACGGGTGGGGGCGCCAGTGGCGTCAACCCGAACATCACGAACCTGGGCGCGAACGGAAGCGGGATGACCGGCAACAACTCGCCGGCAGATTTCGACGGCACCCAGGTAGTTACCGGCCGGTTCCTCGGCGGCAGCCTGCAGGACTTTCTCATCTACTACCCCAGCTCTGGGCAAGCCGGAATCCTCCGCGGAAACGGCGACGGGTCGGTCATCGAAGCGCAAAGCAGCGGCAATCAATTCAGCATCGATCCCAGCCAACTCGTGGATCAGGACGGCAATTCGCCACTACAACTCGCCAGTGCAGGCGACAGTCGAGGGCTCAACACCCCGTACCCCGACCTCGTCGGCACCAGCGGCGATTCCGTCAACGGCTATCACCTCACCTATTACACAAACGGGGGATGGACCGGCGGTTACAACTCGGTGATCCGCACTGCCACCGCCACTCCCACGGCTGGAAGCGACTGGCAGAACTGGACCATCACCACCGCACAGTTGGCCACGGGCACCGCCATGTTCCTCTGGAACCGGACCACCGGAGCCCTGCATCTCTGGACCAACCTCGGGTTCGACGCCGAGACAGGGCAACTCACCTACACTCCGTACGCCCTGGCCACCGGCTGGAACATCGGAACCACCCAGACCCTGCAGGCCGCGGACATCGACAGTGACGGCGACGCCGATCTGTGGACCGTCGGCCCCGGCGGACAGAGCACCGCCTGGTCGGTCAGCGGTCTGGCCGCCGGTACTGGCACCATCACCGCCCAACCATCCCAGCCCCTGATCCCCTCCCCCTGAAACCACCGATGACGTCGGTCGCCGGAGCACCATCGACGGGTGGCGGTGTTCCGGCGGTCGGCCCATCCTCCGGTCCGGCCGCCGGGACCACTGTCCGCCGGAGGTCAGTGGCTTCGGGCGGGGGTGAACCGGTAGACGGCGAAGACGAAGTCGGGGCACACCATCTGGCAGGCCGTACAGCCGGTGCAGCCGGCGGTCAACTCCGGAAAGCGGTAGCCCAGCTCGTTGACCTCGGTCGACATTGCCAGGACCTGTGGCGGGCAGGCGCTGATGCACAGCTCGCAGCCCTTGCACCTGTCCTCGTCGATCACCAGGGTTCCCCGGCTCACCTTCGGCGACTCACCACCCGGCTCACTCATTCCTACCCCCTCTGGTCGTTGCGTGGACGATGGCCAACACCCGGGACCGGTCAGCGGCCGTCGCCGGGGTGGCCTCGGCCGGGAAGACACCTCGCTGTCGGAGCGCCCGTACCGCGTTCTCGGCGGTCATCCGTACGTGGTCGAGGGCTGCGGCTGCCGCCGCGTCCGCGTCACCGGCGACCAGCGTCTCGTACTCCCGGCGCAGCGCGGCCCGCTCGTCGTCCATCGCGTCCTCGATGGAGAACCGGGCGGCGACCGGCACCAGTCCGCTGAAGCTGCGCAGCAGGGCCCGCAGGTGCGGACCGGCGGCGGCGTGGTTGACGACCTTACGGAACTCCCGGGCCAGCCGCTCGAACTCTGCCACCTGCCCACAACCGGCCAGCGCCTCGGTGAGCTTGCCCAGGGTCTCCCGTACGCCGGCATCGGCCCCGGCGGCGGCACGGCTGCTGGTCAGGGCGCTGAGCATCCCGTACAGCTCGAATGCCTCGCGAACCGTGTCCGCGTCGAAGGCCGCGACGAACGCGCCCCGGTAGTGCGGCATGCTGACCAGCCCGTCGCGTTCCAGGTGCATGAGCCCTTCGCGGACCGGGGCCCGGCTGATGCCGAGCGCCTGGGCGACACCGTCCAGGTCGATCCGGTCGCCACTGCGCAGCGTGCCGTCGAACAACAGGCCGAGGACGTACGCGGCGACAGCCTCGCCGGTCTTCATCCGCACCAGCGGCGTCACGTTACCAACTCCCCGAGTGGATAGATCTGCTCCATCGACTCGCCAAGATAACCAGGCCCCTCGGCGGCCGGTACGAACCAGCCGGTCGGACACATGGTGAGGATCTCGACCAGGCTGAAGCCGGCCCCGGAGAGTTGGGTCTCGAAGGCGCGCCGCAGCATCCGCTTGGTCTGGGCCACCCCACCCGCCGTCGACACCGCTCCCCGGGCGACGTACGCGGTGCCGCGCAGCCCTGCGACCAGGTCGGCGACCGGGATCGGGTAGCCGTGCGCCTCCGCGTCCCGTCCGGCGAGACTGGTCTTGGTCCGCTGGCCGAGTACGGTGGTCGCGGTCAACTGGCCGCCGGTGTCACCGAAGACGCCGTTGTTGAGTAGCACGCAGGTGATCTTCTCGCCCCGGGCGGCGGCATGCAGCACCTCCTGGAGTCCCTCGTTGGCCATGTCGCCGTCGCCCTGCATGGTGAAGACGGCGCACTCCGGACGCACCCGCTTGATGCCGGTCGCGCAGGATGGTGCCCGGCCGTGCAGACACTGCAACACGTCCACGTCCATGATCCGGACGAAGCTGCCGTAGCAGCCGTGGCCGACCACACCGATCGTGCGCTGCACGATGTCCAGTTCCTGCAACACCTCCAACAGCACCCGGAGCGCCACCGGCTCGCCGCAGCCGGGACACAGCGAGTGTTCGCCGAGCAGCAGCGACGGCCGGAAGTCGGCGACCTTTCGGGCGGGTCCCGAGGGCGGCTGGGAGGTGTCGATGGTGACTTGTTCGCGGGTCATGCGGCAGCACCTCCGGTGGCAGCGGCGAGGATCCGGTCCCGGATGACCGGGGCGTCCATCAGCTCGCCGTAGGCGAGCCCCGACTCGGCGATGCTCACTCCGCCGATGAACCGCACCGCCGACCGGTCGGCGGCGTGGATGCGTACGTCGTCGAGCATCTGTCCGGCGTTGAGTTCGAAGACCAGCACCCGTTGGACACCGGCGGTGGCGGCGGCCAGGGCGTCGCCGGGGAACGGCCACAGGGTCACCGGCCGGAACCACCCGATCCGGTGTCCGTCGGCTCGCAGTTCCTCGACGACGTACTCGACGAACTTGGCGGCGGAGCCGAACGCCACCACCAGCGTTTCGGCGTCGTCGGCGTACGCCTGCTCGTGGCGGGCCTCGACCGCGTCGATGGCGGCGAACTTGTCCGCGATGGCCCGCCAGTGCCCGTCCGGCCCCGGTCCCGGGTCGGTGGCCTTGCCCATCGCCCAGGTCCAGATCTGCCGCGACCGTCCGGTACCACCGCCCGTACCGTCGAGCACCCAGTCCTTCTCCGGCAGCGGCCCGAAGTCCAGCGGTTGCACCGAGACCCCGACCCGGGTCTGGGCCAGCAGCGGATCACCGTAGAGGATCACCGGTACGCGGTACCTGTCGGCGAGGTGGAACAGCAGCTGCGTGTGCTCGACAGCCTCGGGGATGTCCTTCGGGGCGAGGGTGATGGTCCGGTAGTCGCCCCAGCCACCGCCGCGCGTGCACTGGAAGTAGTCCTGCTGGTTGCGGGCCATGTTGAAGACCACGAACGGCGTTTCGTTGAGCGCCGCCTCGGCAATCGTCTCCTGCATCAGCGCGATGCCCTGCCCGCATGATCCGGTGGCGGCGCGAGCACCGGCCGCAGCGGCACCGAGGACCATGTTGACGCCCTCGATCTCGCTCTCCGCATTGAGGCAGACACCGCCGGCCTCGGGCATCCGGTGCGACATGTTCTCCAGCAGCCCGGTGAAGGGCGACATCGGGTAGCCGGCGAAGAACCGGCAGCCGGCTGTGATCGCCGACTTCGCGATGGCGGCGCTGCCTTCGAGTAGTTCCAGGGTCATCGGGAGACCTCCGCGAGGTTCAGGGGGCCGGCCTGCGCGTCGAGCGCGGCGGCACCGGCGGCCAGCGCGCGGGCGTTGGCCGCCGCGTGCTGTTTCCGGTACGGCGGGAGCAGTTCCTCCATCGCGGCGACGAGCGACGCCGGTTCGACGAGGCGGGTGACGGCGTTGTATGCCCCGAGGAGGGCGAAGCCCATCGCCTGGGGTGCGTCGGCCGCCTTCGCCACGGCGGCACCGTCCACGCCGTACACCGTCATGGTCGGCATCGTCGCCGGGTCGACCAGGGGCAGATTGGCGATCACCGGACCGCCGGGGCGTAACCGGGCGAGCGCCGGCTGGCTGAACCGGTGGTGTACGACGATCGCCGACCAGGCGGAGGCGAGGACCGGCAGGCCCCGCAACGGCCCGTCGCCGATCACCACACTGGCCCGGGAGGGTCCGCCGCGCATCTCGCCGCCGTAGTCGGCGCTGAGCATCGCGTGCCGCCCCTCCCGGGTGGCGGCCAGGGCAAGGGTCTTGGCCAGCAGCTGGATGCCCTGGCCACCGACCCCGGTGACCACGAGTTCGCGCTCCATGGACCCTCCCACGTCGAGATCTTGACTCCGTTTGAATATTGAATACAAAATTCAAACGGACGGTCAAGGGCTGGACGTCAAGGAGGAAGCACAGTGCGCGCAGCGGTTCTGCACGGCTTCGGTGATCTCCGGGTCGAGGAGGTCGCCGACCCCGAGCCCGGGGTCGGGGAGGTGGTGGTCGACGTCGCCTGCGTGCAGCCGAGCGTCACCGAGTGCATGCTCGTCGCCGGTGACCGGGTCGCCCTGCACCAGCACCTGGCCGACGCGCTGGCCGCCGGTCCCACCCGCTTCGGCGGCCACGAGTTCTGCGGCATCGTCCGGTCCGTCGGGCCGGACGTCCGGCACGCCCGCCCCGGCGACCAGGTCACCGCCGTCGAGACCATCACCTGCGGCCGGTGCGCCGCCTGCCGGAACGGCCGGTCCGACGCCTGCGTCGCACCACAGTTCATCGGGTTCACCCGGCCCGGTGCCCTCGCCGAGCAGGTGGTGGTGCCGGAGTCGTGCCTGGTGCCCGTACCACCGGGGGTGAGCGCCGCAGCCGGAGCCGCCATCCAGCCGTTGGCCGGTGCCATCCACGCACACGCGCTGGCCGCCGTCCAGCCCGGCGAGACGGTGCTGGTCATCGGCGCCGGGGTCATGGGACTGCTGGCCGTACAGGTCGCCCGGTACGGAAACGCCGGTCTGGTCGCCGTCAGCGGACGGAGCCCCGCCAAGCTCGCCCTGGCCAGCCGGTTCGGCGCCGACCTGGTCGTCGACGCCAGCACCGGCCACGACGGCGTGCTGGCAGCGGTACGGGACGCGACCGGCGGTGTCGGGGTCGACGTGGTCGTCGAAACCGCCGGCGGCTCCCCCGAGGTCGGACTCGCCGGCACCGGCACCCTGGACCTGGCCGCCCGTTGCGTACGACGGGGTGGGCGGATCGTGATGGTCTCCGTACTGCCCGAGCAGGCCCCCGCCCCGCTCGGCCTGCTCCGCGAACGATGTGTCTCGCTGCTGCATCCCCGGTCCGGGGCCGGCGGCTACTCCCCCAGTGGTGGAGTGTTCGCGCACGCGCTCCGGCTGGTGGCCCGAGGCGACGTCGACGTGGAATCGTTGATCACCCACCGGTTGACCGGCGTCGACCTGATTCCCGAGGCGGTGGCGATCACCCGGGACAAGTCCACCTACGGCGCGATCAACCCGGCTCAGGTCGACCTCACCGCCGCTGGAGGACTGTCATGGAACTGCTGATCGGTGACATCGTCCGACAGGCCGCACGGATGTGCCCGAGCGCGGTGGCAGCGACCCTGGCCGGCCAGCGGGTAACCTTCCGTGAGCTGGACCAGCGTGCCGACCGTACCGCCAACGCCCTGGCCGGGCTGGGTGTCCGACGCGGCGACCGGGTCGCCTGGTGGACCGCGCCGACGATGCGTACGCTCGACGGCTTCCTCGGCTGCGCCCGGCTCGGTGCCGCCTTCGCCCCGATCAACCCGACCCTGTCGGACACCGAACTGGCCGGTGTGCTGTCCTACCTGGGCCCGCGCCTGCTGGTCACCGACCGGGACACCGTCGCGTACGACGGCGCACTGGCCCACATCGGTGGACGTCCGGCACCCGGAGCCGACCTGGACGCGCTCACCGCCGCCGCAGCGGCCGTACCACCCGACGGGCACGACCGGGTCCTCGACTCCGACCCGCACATCGTCTACCTGACCAGCGGCAGCACCGGCCGCCCCAAGGGCGCGCTGGTCAGTCACCGGGCGAGTTGGCTACGGGCGGCACCCGGCGGCGGCACGTTCACCACGGGACTGCGTGGCCGGGGCGGGGTGCTGTGCAGCTTCCCGCTCTACCACTACGGCGGTTGGCACTACGTGATGGAGGCGTGGCAGAACCGCACCGCCGTACACCTGGTGGGTAGGGCCGACGCACCGCAGGTGATCGACGCGGTACAGCGGGAACGCCCGTCGGCGATCTACTGCATTCCGGCGGTGTGGGAACGCCTGCTCGACCCCGAGCACCGGCATGCCGACCTGTCGTCGCTGCGGCACGCCGACACCGGCACCTCCGGGGTGTCCGTCGACCTGATCAACCGGATCAGGCAACGGCTGCCCGGCACCACCACGACCATCCTCTACGGCTCGACCGAAGCGGGTCGGATGGCCGCGCTGCCCGACGGTGACCTGCTGAGAAAGCCAGGCAGCGTCGGTCTGCCCGCCTTCCCCGGAGCACTGTGGGTGGACGCGGCGGCAGTCGGCGAGGTGGGTGAGGTGTGTGTCAGCGGACCGGGGCTGATGTCCGGCTACCACGACCTCGACGCGGAGACCACGACGGCGTTGAGCGACGGTGTCTACCGCTCCGGTGACCTCGGTTACCTGGACGACGAGGGCTACCTGCACCTCACCGGACGGCAGCGCGAGGTGATCCGTACCGGTGGTGAGTCGGTCTCACCGTACGAGGTGGAGTACGCCCTGCGGGACCTGCCCGACGTGCGGGACGTCGCCGTGGTCGGGTTACCCGACCAGCGGTGGGGCGAGGTCGTCTGCGCCGTACTGGTGCTGGCACCGGGGGCCACCTGTCCCGAGGTGGCCGCCATCCGCACTCACGTCGCCGGACGGCTGGCCGGGTTCAAGCAGCCGCGCCGGGTGGCGGTGGTGTCGTCGATCCCGCGTACCCCGGCAACCGGCCAGATCCAGCGGTCCCGGATCCGGGAGTCCCTTCAGGAACGTCACCTTGGCCAGCCTTCCTGACCCGTGACACCAGCCAGCGGGGCACCGACCTGCGACACCGACCGCACCGCCGGAGCCCGGTTCAGCGCTGGACCCGGGCTCCGGCACCGGCCATCAGGGCTTCGACGTCCCGGCGGCTGACCATCGAGGTGTCCCCGGGGGTCGTCATGGCCAGGGCCCCGTGGGCGGCGCCGTACTCGACCGCCACGGCCAGGTCGCCCCGCTCCTGTAGCCCGTAGATCAGCCCGGAGGCGAAGCTGTCACCGCCACCGACCCGGTCGAGGATCTCCAGCCCCGGCCGGTGGGTGGCCTCGACGAACCCGGTCCCGGCGGACCAGGCGAGCGCACCCCAGTCGTTGACGGTGGCGGTACGTACGGTCCGCAGGGTGGTCGCCACGACGCGGAAGTTGGGGTACTCCGACGTGACCGCCTCGATCATCCGCCGGAAGTTGGCCACCTCCAGCCGGGAGAAGTCCTCTTCCGTCCCGGGCACGTCGAACCCCAGTGCCGCGCTGAAGTCCTCCTCATTACCGATCATCACGTCTACGTACCGCGCCAGCTTCCGGTTCACCTCCTGCGCCCGCGATTTTCCGCCGACCGCCTGCCAGAGACTGGGCCGGTAGTTGAGGTCGTACGAGATGACCGTGCCGTGCCGACGCGCAGCGACCATGGCTGCCTCGATGGTCTGCGCGGCGGTCGGCGACAGCGCCGCGTAGATACCGCCGGTGTGCAGCCAG
Organism: Micromonospora sonneratiae; assembly: GCF_042679305.1. Lineage (NCBI taxonomy): Bacteria > Bacillati > Actinomycetota > Actinomycetes > Micromonosporales > Micromonosporaceae > Micromonospora > Micromonospora sonneratiae. Next base: position 132,826 of record NZ_JBHTMP010000001.1, read on the forward strand.
CGAACGCCGCGCCGGCCGAACAGGTCGTCCCAGTCCACGTCGTCGGCGCGGAGTTGACTGGCCGCGCTGTGTCCCCGGTCCGAGGTGCCGACCGCACGACGCACACCGAAACCACGTTCGGTGAAGTTCAACCCGTTGCGCACCGTACGGCCCACGCCGTCGTACGGCAGCCAGCTGATGTACGAGGTGTCCACCCCGCCCTGTAGGACCAGGTCCTCCAGCAGCCGACCCACCTCGTTGTCGGCGAACGCGGTGACGATGGCGGTACGCATTCCGAAGCAGCGCCGCAGCCCCCGCGCCACGTTGTACTCGCCGCCGCCCTCCCAGACCCGGAAGCTACGGGCGGTGCGTACCCGTCCCTCCCCCGGGTCGAGTCGCAGCATCACCTCGCCGAGTGACACCAGGTCGTAGCGGCAGGTGTCGGCGGGACGTACGTCAAGCGGTGGCATGGCTCCTCGTTCGACTTTCGTGGACCGTGGCCACTGCGGCCGAGGTCCGGGTGGTGACTTCACGCCAGTTGCCGGCGGTGATCAGATCGGACGGCGCCAGCCAGGTGCCACCGACTGCCAGTACCGCCGGGTGGGCGAGGTACGTGGCCAGGTTGCCGGCGTGCACACCGCCGGTGGGAATGAACCGCACGGACCGGAACGGGGCGGCCAGGGCCCTGATCATGGCGATGCCGCCCAGTTGCTCGGCGGGGAAGAACTTGACGGTCGTCAGTCCGGCGTCGAGGGCCATCTGGATCTCGGTGGCACTGGACACCCCGGGAAAGACCGGTAGCCCGAGTTCCTGGCAGTGCCGCACGACGGTGGGGCTGAAGCCGGGACTGACGACGAACCGGGCACCGACGGACACCGCCCGGTCGACCTGCGCCGGGGTCAGTACGGTGCCCGCACCGACGAGCAGGTCGGAACGGGCGGACAGGGCCGCGATCGCGTCGGCCGCCGCATCGGTGCGGAAGGTGACCTCCACGGTGTGCAGGCCGCCCGCGGTGAGCGCGGCGGCCAGCGGGTCGGCGTCAGCGGCGGTGTCAAGCACGACGACGGGCAGGACGCCACCGGCCGTGATGGCTGCTTCGACGTCCACCGCCCGTTCGGCCCGGCTGGTGGAGGTCACCTCGTGGTCTTGTCCCATCGTCTGCACCGGCTCTCTCAGAAGTAGGTACGCAGGACGTCGACGATGGTGTCGCTGTCGTCGACGACCGGGATGAACTGCCACTTGTCGAAGGCAGTACACGGGTGGGAGATACCGAAGCAGACCAGGTCACCGGGCCTGACCTCGGCACCGGGCGGCACCCGGAGGTAGGTGTGGTGGTCGTTGATCCGGGTGACCTCCGTCCCGTCGGGGACGGTGTCGACGGCTCCGGAGGTCCGCCGGATCCGCAGCGGGACCGGCAGCCCCTCGTCGTACGACGCGTCCCGCTTGCCCATGCCGACGATCGCCAGTCCCGCCTCGGGGGTGGAGTTGACCTGCGCCCAGAGTTCCAGCGCCGGTTCCAACGATCCCCCACCGGGAATCCGCCGGAACGGGGTGCGCTCGGCGTAGAAGCCGTGGTCGTGGCTGACGTACGCGCCGCTGCGCAGCACCACACGCAGCGTGCGGCCGGGTAGCCAGGCCCCGCCGAGTTGGTCGGCCACGACGTCGAAGTACGCACTGCCACCGGCACTGACGACCACCTCGTCCGTCGGTAGCAGACCCCGTGCCGCCAACTCGACGACGGCCTCCCGGGTCCGGCGCAGGTACGCCGAGACGGCGGCGACGTCCGGTAGGCCCCCCTCGTAGGCGGTGACGCCGTCGAGGCGTACCCGGGGTGTGGCGGTGACGGCCTCGGCGACCTCGACCAGCTCGGCGACGCTACGGCAACCGGTCCGCCCGCCGGGGTGGCCGAGTTCGGCCAGTACCCGTACGGGTGTCTCCCCCGGCTGGTCGGCGAGCGCGGCACCGATGGCCGCCACCCCGGTGACCGAGTCCACGAAGAACCGTGCGTCGAACCCACGGTCGAGTTCGCCGGCCAGCCAGCGCAGCGGGCCCGGATCGAGCAGTTGGTTGGCCAGCAGTACCCGGGGCACCCCGAGGGCACGGCAGGCCAGCAGCTGGTTGGCGGTGGCCACGGTGACGGCCCAGGCACCGGCGGCCAACTGCGCGTCGAGCAGGGACGGGGCCATGGTGGTCTTGCCGTGCGGGGCGAACGAGAGTCCGTGGCGGGCGCAGAACTCGGCCAGCGCCGCGATGTTGTGCGTGAGGGCGGCACGACGGGCGACCAGCACCGGCCAGGTGACGGCTCCGTCGAAGAGACGGTGTCCGGCGGCGGCGAATTCGGCGGCGGCCACCGGGGGACCCGGCTGCCAGAACCCCTTCGCCCGCCAGTCGAGGGTGCCCCCGTCGGCTCGGTCGCGACGCATCCTCTCCCCCAGACGTTCGAATGTGGCTCGCTTGTTGGCTGCACAGCATGCACGATCCTGATCCGTGGGTCAACGTCTTGACGCCGCCGACCAGCAGGGCGCAGGCTATACGCCGTCGCCGTTTACGAACTATTTTCGAACCTAACTATTTCGAACCTGGAGTGCTGATGGTGATCGGTCTGGTCATCCACACCAGCCACCGTGCCGCGTTTGAGGACGCGGCGCGCACCCTGGCCGGGGTGACCGTCGAGTGGGTCGTCTACGAACACGAGGACGCGGTCCACGGGCTCGTCGGGGACCTGCTCGACCGGCGGGGTGTCGACGGGCTACTGCTCGGCCTGGTCCCGTACGCGAAATGCCGTGACCTGCTGCCGCCGGACCTGCCGGTCGCCATCCTGCGCTCGGCCGGCCTGGACCTGTCGCTGGCCTTCTTCAAGGCCCTGGCCCGGGGCTGGCGGCCCACGCCGGTCAGCATCGACACCTACGACGCCCAGACGGTGTCGGAGGTCGTCAACGCGCTGGAGCTGGACCCGGCCCAGGTCACCTGCCTGCCGTACGACCCGGAACAGAGCGTGGCCGAGATCGTGGCGTTCCACCGCACGGCGCTGGCCCGCACCGGCGGCGACTACGTGATCAGCCTGCGTACGGCAGCCGCGGCCCAGCTCCAGGACGACATCGGCGTGATCGGCGGGCTCCCCGGACCGGCCACGATCCGGGCCCAACTGCACGAGTTGGCGCTGCGGGTGCAGTCCAAACAGGCCAGTGCCCTGCGGTTCGCCGCCGGAGTCTTCCTGGTGGGCAGGGCCGGGCCGAAACTGGACCTGGACCGGGCCCGGGTCGGCCTGATGAACCTGCTGCTCAACACCCCGGGTTTCGCCGACGCCTGGATCGAGGACCGGGGCCGACGGGGGGTGGTGGTCTTCGCCCACCAGGCGCTGTTCGAGCAGGCGACCGACAACTGGGTGTCGCTGCCCGCGCTCAGCCAGGCCCAGGAGACGCTCGGCATCCGGGTCGCGGCGGGCTTCGGCGTGGGGGCCTCCGCCCGTAGCTGCCTGCACCTGGCCGAACGGGCCGCCGCCCGGGCGGAACAGGAGCAGCAGCCCAGTGCGTACCTCATCGAGGACAGCGGCGTCATCATCGGTCCGATGGGCCCGGTCGGTTCCGCCGTCGCCTTCACCTACCGGGAACACGGGGCCGAGTTGGAGCAGCTGGCCACCGAGGTTGGCCTGAGCGCGGCGACGCTGTCCCGACTGGCGGCCGTCGAGCGGTCGCTGGAGGGCCGCGCGATCTCCCCCAGCGACCTCGCGCAGCAGCTCGGTATCACCGACCCCAGCGGGCGACGGCTGATCCGCAAGCTGGGCGACTCCGGACTGGTCGAGGTCCAGGGCAGCACCCAGGTGCACCGCAAGGGTCGGCCCGCCCAGTTGTACCGGCTGTGCATCGGCGCCGCGATGGAGCGCCGATGAACTGGGACCTGCTGCTCGCCGGTGGTGACCTGCTCGATCCCGGCACCGGACGGACCGGACGGCACGACGTCGCGGTCCGCGACGGCCGGATCGCCGCGGTGGCACCGGCCCTGCCCCGCGACCAGGCCGCCGAGGTCGTCGACGTGACCGGCCGCCTGGTCACACCGGGTCTGGTCGACCTGCACACCCACGTGTACGCCGGGGCGACGTACTGGGGCATCGACCCCGGGCCGGTGGCCTGGCGTTCGGGCGTGACCACCTGGGTGGACGCGGGGTCGGCCGGGGCGTACTCGTATCCTGCCTTCGCCGCCATGACGTCCGGCTACGCCGTACGGGTACCCGCGCTGCTGAACATCTCCGCAGTCGGGCTGATCGCGCCGGTCGGTGAGTCGCGGGACCTGGCCAACTGCGACGTCGACCTGGCGACGGCGACCATCCGGGCGCACCGCGACACCATCGTCGGCATCAAGGCACGGATGGACCGGAACACCGTCGGCACGCACGGGCTGGCCCCGCTGCACCGGGCGATCGAGGTGGCCACGACCTGCGGGCTTCCGGTGATGGTGCACATCGGAGCGGCACCGCCCTCCCTGGCGCAGCTGTTACCGCTGCTCCGACCGGGAGACATCGTCACGCACTGCGCCAGTGGCATCGCGGCCGGATCGGACGGGTTCGACCCGGCCACCAGGGACGCCTACCAGGCCGGCGTGCTGTTCGACATCGGGCACGGTTCGGGTGGCTTCGCGTACGACGTGGTCGAGGCGCAACTGGCCGCCGGCATGCCACCGCACACCGTCTCCACCGACCTGCACAGCCGGTCGCTACACGGTCCGGTGTTCGACCTGCCCACCACGATGGCCAAGCTCCTGGCCGTCGGGATGAGCCTCGATCAGGTGGTCGCGGCAACCACCGTCGGGCCGGCACGGGCACTCGGCCTCGCCGACGGGGTGGGCACGTTGGCCCCCGGCGCGTGCGCCGACATCGCCGTCTTCCTCGTCGAAGCCGGCCGGTTCGAACTCTCCGACGTGCACGGACAGCGGCGGACCTCGCCGCTGCGGCTGGTCAACGAGCTGACGTACCGCGCCGGTCGGCCCCTGCCGCCACGACTACCCCACCCCGTCCCGCCGTGGATCGGGCTCACCGACGCCCAACGGCACGCCCTGACCGGGCGGGACCACACCGTACGCAACCTGCTGACCACTCCACTGGTGGGCCCGGAAGGGCTCGCCGAACAGTTCCCCCGATTCCCCCGATCCGGAGGTTGACCCATGCCCAAGAAGATCATCATGACCGACCGGGCGGCACCGCCCGGCGGGCCGTACTCGCACGCGGTGGTCGCCGGTGACCACGTCTACCTCGCCGGGGCGTGTCCGGTGCTGCCGGACGGCACCTGGGTCAGGGGCACCTTCGTCGAGCAGGCACGCGCCGCGTTCACCAACCTGTCCAGGGTCGCCGAGGCGGCCGGCGGCGACCTCAGCCGGGCCGTACGGGTCGGGGTCTATCTGCGCGACCCCGCCGACTTCGCCGCGATGAACGAGGTCTACCGGGAGTTCTTCGGCACCGAGAACCTGCCCGCGCGGACCACGCTGCCGGTCGCGCTGGACGGGTTCGACATCGAGGTCGATGCGGTCCTGTATCTGGGCGACTAGTCCCACTGCCCGCCACCGGGACACCGATCCGGTCCGCACCGCCCGCTGATCGCGGGAGCCACCCCCGAAGGCGGCTTTGGCCTGCCCGGAAAACCACCCTGAGCTGGGAAATTGCACCTTGACGAGCGTCGCCGGGCAGCCCACTCTGTACGACATTGAAATCAACCTAATTACGAACATAGCTCGTTATTGAGGGAGAAAACCATGCGGAAACCCCTCGCACTCACCGTGCTGCTGGCGCTGGCGCTGGGCGTCGGTGCCTGCGCCCCGTCCACCGAAGCTCCCCGCGAAAGCACCGACGACAAGACCGGCACACTGCGCGTCTGGCTCTTCGACGAGGCCAACCGCGCCGCCAAGGAGGCGGTCGTCAACGCGGCGATCGCCGAATTCACCGCCTCCCGTCCGGACGTCAAGGTCGACGTGAGCTACCTGGCGACCGACACCCGGGCGGAGAAGTACAAGGGGGCGCTCAGCGACCCCGCCAGCGCACCCGACGTGACCGAGATCGGCAACACCGACCTGGCCAGTTTCGTCGCCGCCAACGGCATGGCCGACGTCACCCAGGACCTGAAGAACTGGTCGGAGAACGCCGACCTGCCGGCGGACCTGGTAAAGACGGTGACCGTCGACGAGAAGGCGTACGGCGTACCGTGGTGGATCGGCGTCCGGGCGCTTTACTACCGCACCGACGTCTTCACCGAACTCGGGCTGCAACCGCCCACGTCGTACGACGAACTCGTCGACGCGGCCCGCAAGATCCGCTCTGCCCGCAAGGACATGCTGGGTATCGCGGTCGGGGGGCTCTACACCTTCGGCGCGCTGCCGTTCGTCTGGGACGCCGGCGGCGACATCGCCACCAACTCCGGTGGCGGGTACACCGCGACCATCGACTCACCGGCGTCGAAGGCCGGCATCACCGCGTACACCAACCTGTTCAGCGACGACATCTGCCCGGCGCGGCAGTGCGTCGACCTGACCGGCGGCGGCACCGTCGAGGCGTTCGCCGCAGGCCGGGCCGGGATGGGCATCCTGGGCAACTTCAACCGCTCGGCGGTGGAGGCCGGTGCGGTCAAGGGCAAGTACGCCGTGGTCCCGCTGCCCGGCGCGAAGGCCGGATCGATCGCCCCTGCCTTCGCCGGCGGCAGCAGCCTGGGCGTCTTCCGCTCCACCACGCACCGCAGCCTGGCCGTCGAGTTCATGCAGCTTCTGGCCAGCAAGAAGTACACCCTGAAGCTGTACGACGCGATGGGCTTCGTACCGGCGATGAAGTCCGCCCGGTCCGAGGTGATCGCCAAGGAGCCGTTCCTCAAGCCGTTCGTCGACACGATGGACGCCGGAACCCGGTTCGTCCCGGTCCACAAGGCCTGGACCACCATCGACGCTGAGAAGATCCTGCCGAACCTGCTCCAGAAGGTCATCACCCGGCGGGCCTCGGTTGACTCGGCGGCAGCCGAGGCGAACACCCAGATCACCGCGGCGTTCGCGAAGTAATGACGATGTCCCCGACGATCCGCCGGCAGCGGCTGACACCCCTGTGGCTGCTGCTGCCGGCGCTCGCCGTGCTGGTGCCGATGTTCGCGTACCCGATCTACCAGCTCGGCCTGCTCTCCCTGTACGAATACGGACAACCGCAGGTCAGCGGCGGCGAACCGGCCCGGTTCCTGGGGGCCGGCAACTTCCAGGCCCTCTTCGGGGATCAGGTCTTCTGGACCGTGCTCGGTCAGACCGTGGTCTTCGCCGCCGGCTGTGTGGTCGTAACGCTCGCGCTCGGCGCGGCGCTGGCGGTTCTGCTGACCCGGGTCGGCCGGACCGCCCGGGCGGTGCTGTCGTTCGCCGCGCTGGCGGCCTGGGCCGCACCGGCGATGACCGGCTCGGTGGCCTGGATGTTCCTGTTCGACAGCAACCTCGGTCTGGTCAACGAGGTGCTCGGGCTGCCCGGCTACAACTGGCTCTACGACCGGAGCGTGGCCTTCGCCCTGGTCGGCGCGGTGGTGGTGTGGCACTCCTTCCCGTTCGTGATGATCACCCTGTACGCCGGCATCCAGGCGATTCCCAGCTCCGTGCTGGAAGCCGCGGCGCTGGACGGGGCGGGGGCGTTCACCACCTTCCGGCGGATCACCGCGCCGATGCTGCGGCCGCTCATCACCATCGTGGTGATCCAGTCGATCATCTGGGACTTCAAGGTGTTCACACAGATCTACGTGATGACCCGCGGCGGCGGCATCGCCGGACAGAACATGGTGCTCAACGTGTACGCGTACCAGAAGGCGTTCGCCTCGTCCCAGTACGGCCTGGGCTCGGCGATCGGCGTCGTGATGACGGTGATCCTGCTGGTGGTCACGCTCTTCTACCTGCGGGCGCTACGCCGCAGCGGGGAGGCGCTGTGATCCGCCGTCGCATCGCGGACACCGTGGCGATCCTCGTCGCGGTCGTAACGGTGTTTCCGATCTACTGGATGGTCCTGTCGGCGCTGAAACCGACCGGCGAGATCCAGTCCTCCGACCCGAGACCATGGACGCTACATCCGACGCTGGACCACTTCCGGTCGGCGCTCGGGGTGAGCGGATTCGGCCGCTACCTTCTCAACAGCCTGACCGTCGCCCTGGTGGTGGTCGCACTGAGCGCACTGCTCTCGTTCCTGGCTGCGGTCGCGCTGACCCGCTACCGGTTCCGCACCCGTACCACCATCCTGGTGATGTTCCTGATCGCGCAGATGGTGCCGGTGGAGGCACTGAGCATCCCGCTGTTCTTCCAGATCCGGGACCTGGGCCGCACCGTGCCCGGCCTCGGGCTGAACACGCTCGGCTCGCTGATCCTGGTGCAGCTGGCGTTCAGCCTGCCGTTCGCCATCTGGATGCTGCGCGGATTCGTGGCGGCGGTGCCGCAGGAGGTGGAGGAGGCGGCCACCATGGACGGCGCGGGCCGGTTCACCATCCTGTGGCGCATCCTGTTCCCGCTGGTGGCGCCCGGTCTGGCCGCAACCAGCGTGTTCTCCTTCATCACCGCGTGGAACGACTTCCTGTTCGCCAAGACGTTCATCATCAGCGCCACCGAGAAACAGACGTTGCCCGCCGCGCTGCTGGTGTTCTTCAAGCCGGACGAGAACGACTGGGGTGGCATCATGGCTGCCTCCACCCTGATGACGATCCCGGTGCTGGTCTTCTTCATCTTCGTCCGACGCCGCATGGTGTCCGGTCTCGGTGGGGCGGTGAAGGACTGATGCTTCCCCGGCCGGTCACCGCCCACCCCCGGGCGGGCAACCACGTCCTGACCGAGGCGACGACGATCGGTAGCGACCCGACCTGCGTCGGGGTCGCCCGGCAGTTGCGGGACATGCTGTCCCGCTCCACCGGCCTGCCGCTGCCCGACGCCGACCCGTCGGACGCCGTCATCACACTCGCCGTCGACCCGGCACTCCCCACCGAGGGATACCGGCTACGGGTACGCCCGGACCGCATCACCATCACCGGCGGCTCGCCCGCCGGAGCCTTCTACGGTGTGCAGAGTCTGCTGCAACTACTGCCACCGGCCGTGTACCGCCACGCGCCGGTGGCGTCCGGGCCATGGACCGTGCCCGGGGTCGAGATCGAGGATCGGCCACGCTTCGACTGGCGTGGCTGCATGCTCGATGTCGCCCGGCACTTCATGCCGGTGTCCGGCGTACTGCGTCTCATCGACCTGCTGGCCGCACACAAACTCAACGTCCTGCACCTGCACCTGACCGACGACCAGGGCTGGCGGGTCCAGATCCGCCGCTACCCGAGGCTCACCGAGGTCGGGGCGTGGCGGCACGAGTCGATGGTCGGGTCCCGCCAGCACGAACGCTTCAACGGCCGGCCGCACGGCGGCTACTACAGCCAGGACGACATCCGGGAGATCGTCGCCTATGCGGCGCAGCGGTTCGTCACCGTGGTGCCCGAGATCGACCTGCCCGGCCATACCCAGGCCGCCATCGCGGCGTACCCGTGGCTCGGCAACGCCCCCGACGAGCCGGTCGCCGTCTGGACCCGCTGGGGTGTCTCCCATCGCGTGCTCAACGTCTCCGACCGGACCATCGAGTTCTTCCGGCACGTGCTCGACGAGGTGATGGAACTGTTCCCGAGCCGATACATCGGTATCGGCGGCGACGAGTGCCACAAGGGCGAGTGGCGGGCCAGCCCGATCGCCGCGCAACGGATACGGGACCTGGGCCTACGTGACGAGGACGAGTTGCAGGGCTGGTTTGTGCGACAGTTCCAACAGCACCTCACCGCCAACGGACGGGTGTTGTTCGGCTGGGACGAAATCCTGGAGGGCCACCTCTTCCAGGGGGCGGCGGTGGCGGCCTGGCGTGGTCCGGCGCTGGCCGTCGCGGCGGCACGGGCCGGGCACGACGTGGTCGCCTGCTGGGACACCTCCGCCTACCTGGACTACCGCCAGTCCGACTCGGCCGAGGAGCCGATCCCGGTGGGCACGGTCCTCACCGTCGCGGACGTCCGGGCCTTCGAGCCCGTACCGGCCGCGTTGCCCGCCGAACTGGGACATCGGATCCTCGGTGCCCAGTGCAACCTCTGGACCGAGCACGCCGACAGTCCCCGTGCCGTCGACTACCTCGCCTTCCCACGGCTGTCGGCGTTCGCCGAGGTAGCGTGGTCCCCCGCCATGGCCGCGCCCTGGGGCGACTTCGACGGGCGCCTGCACGAGCACCTGAAACGGCTGGACGTGCTCGGCGTCGAGTACCGCCCGCCCGGCGGGCCGTTGCCCTGGCAGCGCCGGCCGGACGCGCCGGGCTGGCCGCGCGAACGGGCCGACCGGGACGCCGAACTCGCCGCGCTCACCCACAACGTGCTGCATGCCCCGAGCGGAACCGGGGACCCGCCTGCTTAGACCAGGGCCGGGGAGTAGCGGCAGGGGGTCATTGACGGTCTGGCCGGGACCAGCGGGGCATCGTCTCGGTGAAACAGCCCGACTCGTGCTTCAGGATCAGGTACGCCTCGTGGTCGGCGGCAGAGTCCCGCGTCCACAGTTGGAAGACGTGCTCCTCGCCGTCCACGGTCCACAGTTCGAGGATTCCGCCGGTGAGGCCCCGGCTCAGATGTGCCTGGTCGATGTCGTCGAGATCGAACTGGACACCCTGGATACTGAACTTCCTTCCCAACGGGCACCCCCTCCGACCTGGGTCACGAGGATACCCCGAATGCCCGGGAAACACCCCCCGTGGCCGATGGGCCGGGGTGGATACTTCCCGGGCGTTCACTCCGGTACGGCGTCCTCCGGTGTCCCCCGGGCCAGGCCGGCCAGCACGTCCAGAGCGTCGGCCAGCACGTCGTGGGTGGGTGCCCCCAGGGCGAGTCGTACGGCGTTCGGCGCGTGGCCGGCGCCGACGGCGAATGCGGCACCGGGCGCGACGGCGATCCCCTGTCGGGCGGCAGCGGCGACGAAGGTCTCGGCCCGCCACCGGTCCGGCAGTTCCCACCAGCAGTGGTACCCGTGCGGGTCGGCATGGACGGTGAACCCGGCCAGCCGCTCGGCCCTGATCCGCTGGCGCTGTTGCGCGTCGAGATGCTTGGCCCGGCTGATGGCGGCGACGGTGCCATCGGCCAGCCACTGGGTCGCCACGTCCAGCGCGAACCGGGAAGCCGTCCAGGCACCGGAACGCAGCGCCGACATGACGCGCTGTTCCACGTCGCCGGACGGCGGCACGGCGAACCCCAGCGTCAACCCCGGGGCCAGCCGCTTGGAGAGGCTGTCCAGCAGGATCGTACGTTCGGGAGCGAGTACGGCCAGCGGCGGCAGATCGTCCCGGAGGAAGCCGTAGATGCCGTCCTCGATCGCGTAGAGGTCAGCCCCGCGCAGGGCTTCCACCAGCCGTACCCGGCGGTCCTCCGGCATCGTCACGCCCAGTGGGTTGTGTACCGCAGGTTGGAGATAGACGGCACGCAGCGGCAACGCGGCGGTCACCGCCTCGGGGACGAGGCCGTGCTCGTCCATGGCCAGCGGGACGAGGGTGATGCCGAGTCTGGCGGCGATGCCCTTGACCACCGGATAGGTGAGCCGCTCCACGCCGAGTCGTTCGCCGGCCGGAACCAGGGCGGAGAGCACGGCGGCGATCGCCTGCCGGCCGTTGCCGGCGAAGAGGATCCGTCGGGGGTCGGGGCTCCAGCCGGCCCGGGCCAGGATCGCCGCTGTCGCCTGTTGGGCCGCCGGGGTCCCTGCCGGCCCCAGCGCAGCCATGCTGGCCGCGAACACGTCCGGGCGGGACATCCGCGCCAGGCCGGCGGCCAGCAGCTCCGACTGCTGCGGCAGAACCGGGAAGTTCAGTTCCAGGTCGACCCGGGCCTCTGCCGGCTCGACGAGTGCAGGCTCGGGACCTGCGGCGGCGGCCCGTACGAAGGTGCCCCGGCCCACCTCCCCGACGGCCAGCCCTCGGCGGACGAGTTCGCCGTACACCCGCGCTGCCGTGGAGCCGGCGATTCCGCGCTGTCGGGCGAACCTGCGCTGTGGTGGCAGCCGTTCACCCGGGCGTAGGCGTCCGGCCGCGATGTCGGCCGCGAGTTGGTCGGCAATGCTGCGGTAGTCCTCCACCAGCCCACTCCGTCCAACCATCGGGAAAATTGTACCGAGATCAATCTTTATATTGCTCCGCAATATTGCACCGAATAGCATCGAGTCGTCAAGGCGGAGAACGCGGAGGAATCTCGATGGGCACTGTGACACTCGACGGCATCACGTTCGGCTACGACGACACCGGCAGCGGCGACCCGCTGGTCCTCGTACACGGCCATCCGTTCAACCGGACCATGTGGCTCCCCCAGGTCGAGACCTTCAGCCAGCGCGGCTGGCGGGTCATCACCCCGGACCTGCGCGGCTACGGTGAGAGCACCGTCGTGCCCGGGAAGACGACGCTCACCACCTTCGTCCACGACATCACCGCGCTGCTGGACCACCTGGGAATCGACCGGTTCGTACTCGGCGGCCTCTCCATGGGTGGACAGATCGTCATGGAGTTCCACCGCCTGTTCCCCACGCGGATCCGTGGTCTCGTACTCGCCGACACCTTCGCCGCCGGGGAGACCGAACAGGGCAAGATAGGGCGTAACGCCCTGGCCGACCGACTGGTACGGGAGGGAATGGGACCGTACGCCGACGAGGTGCTGGCCAAGATGGTGGCACCGGCCAACATCGAGGCGCTGCCGGCGGTGGCCACACACGTGCTGGACATGATGCGCGGCACCGACCCAGAAGGGGCCGCCGCCGCGCTGCGCGGCCGTGCCGAGCGTCCCGACTACCTGGGCATGTTGGCGCACATCGCGGTGCCGACCCTGGTCGTGGTCGGCAGCGAGGACGAGTTCACTCCCATCAGCGACGCCCGGGTGCTGCACAGGCGGATCCCCGACTCGACCCTCGCGATCATTTCCGGGGCCGGACACATGCCCAACCTGGAACGGCGTGCGGAGTTCGACGCCGTACTCGGCGACTTCCTCGATGCCCTACTCGTCACCAACACGCGCCCCGGTTCGGCTCCCTCGACGACGGAAGCCCGGTGAAAGCCATGTCCGTACGGCCATCCACCGTGTTCGTCACCGGTGCCAGCTCCGGCTTCGGAGCCGCGATCGCCCGACGCTTCGCGGCCGACGGTGCCCGGGTCGTCGCCTGCGCCCGCCGGGTCGACCGGCTCGCGGCGCTCGCCACCGATCTGGGCCCGCATCTCCTGCCCCGGCAACTCGACGTACGGGACCGGCAGGCGGTGGAGCAGGTGGTGTCGGACCTGCCCGCCGAGTTCGCGGAGATCGACATCCTGGTCAACAACGCCGGCCTGGCCAGAGGGCTACGGCCGGCCCACGAGACCGACCCGGAAGACTGGGCGGAGATGGTGGACACCAACTGCAAGGGACTGCTGCACTGCACCCGGGCGATCCTGCCCGGCATGGTCGCCCGGGGACACGGTCACGTCGTGAACCTTGGCTCAATCGCCGGGACCTATCCGTACCCGGGTGGCAACGTCTACGGTGCCAGTAAGGCGTTCACCCGCCAGTTCAGCCTCAACCTCCGCGCCGACCTGCACGGCACGGGCGTACGGGTGACCTGTGTGGAGCCCGGACTCAGTGGCGACACGGAGTTCTCCACGGTGCGCTTCGACGGTGACCAGGCGAAAGCGGATGCGGTGTACGCAGGGACCCGACCACTGCTACCGGACGACATCGCCGAGGCGGTGTACTGGGCGACGGCGCAGCCGACCCACGTCAACGTCAACACCATCGAGTTGATGCCGGTCACCCAGAGTTTCGCCCCACTCCAGGTGCATCGCGACGTTTCCTGACCGGTCTCCGTCCCGCAGTCCCGGGCACTGGCCAGGCGTCCGCAACCAGGGATCGCGCCATTCGGTCCCGGCTAGTACGGTGCCCTGGTACGGCGGGACGGAGGGCGTGGGCCGGTGCAGACAGAGGAGTCAGCCGCTGTCACGGGTCCCGCCTGGACATCGTCCAGGTCCGGCACCTACCCGGGACGGTTCCCGCTGTCGGTCGAGCGGCACACGATGAACCTGGTCGACCGCCTCGTTCCCGGTGTCACCACCGTTACCCTCAACGCGCGCTACTACGCGCTGCACGGGCTGGTCGCATCCGAAGTGGATCGACGCGGGCTCAACCTCGCCGCCGCACAGAACCTGCTCCGCCGTGCGGAGGTGACCATCGGAGCGGTTTCCACCCGGCACTACCAGCGGAATCCCGCCGCCCACGAAGCACTGTCCCGTCCTCACGCGTACGACACGATCCTCCCGCAGGTACGGGCAGGCCAGGTGGATCTCGACCGGCTGGCCGCTCCACAGGTCTACGCCCAGCCGAACTGGGGCTTCTGGCCGGCCTACCGTGGGTCGGAGATGCTGCTGCGGATCGTCACCCGCACCAACGAGATCGGACCGGGTGAGCGCCTGGACCAGTCGGCCGTCCAGGCCGGGTTGCGGGACGTGTTGGAGTTGCTCGACGAGAAGACGCTCGACGTCGACCTCCTCGACGCGTACGAGGAGCTGTGTGTCTGCCGAGCCGTCGACAGTCCGGACGGGGCCTGGCTTGCCCGCCTGCTCGCAGCAAGCGGCACCGACGCGGACGGCACCCGGGCCGCCGTCCGCCGGCAGACCCTGCGAATGATCGCCCGCTGCCTGCAGTTGACCGAGGTATACCAGGTCAGCACTGACGTGTCCCAGTTCGTGGCCTACGCACCCGAGTCCTTCGAAGACAGGGTGTTGACCAGCCTCGACCTGACCGCCGAGTGGCGTGGTCTGATCCTGCGGAACCACTCGGTGGCGGCGTGGCGGGGCCTGTGGGCCTGGCTCGTCAACGGAATGAGCGGACTGACGACCCGGTCCCAGTTCACCGACCGGTTCGCCGAGGCCCTGCCCGACGTCGCGGTGGCGGACTTCCTCGCCGGCCTGCCCCACACGTCGACCCCCGCCGGTCGTGCGGCACCCGCCGAGCACGATCCCGACCTGGACGCCGCCGCGACGCCCGTACGCTGCCTCGGCGTCCTCTGCCTCGGTGCTCGACGCGCCATGGAGCTGCGTGGACGGGAGCTGCACGGCTTCCAGGGTCACGATCCGGAGGACATCTTCGAGGAGCTGGCACCGGCCTGGCTGGCGGCCCAACTCGACAGATGGAAACCCCGCTCACTCCGGGACTTCGCACGCTGGCTGGCCGAGGTCATGCTCAACCGCTCGCAGCGACTCGCCCTGGCCAAGGCTCGCCGCGACCCTCGTAGCGGCACCCTGAAGATTCCGACCCGGGTACACACCCGCGACGAGTTCGTCTTCCGCGACTCGGTGGAATCCTCCGGTGGTGCCGCGCTGCGATGGGACCAACTGGCCGGCATCCTCGCGGGGGCGGGCCTGCTCAGCCGAGTCGATGGGGTATGGACCCTGGGACCCCGTGGAGACCTGATTGTCTGACCATCCCGTCACCGAACCGAGCATCAGCAGCGCCGACGCCCCGGTGGACGTGGCGGTGTCTCCACTGGGCCACCTCTTCGCCGAGGAACGCCACGGCGATCGGCAGGCCCGCGAGGCGGTGTTCTGCACCTTCAACGCGGATCTCGGCTTCTTCGAACGGACGGTGCTGGGCGTCACCCAGGCAACCGGTGCCCGCATCACGGTTCTCGGTGACGCCCGTATGTCGAACCCGGATCCTCGTGCGGCCCGCAACGCCGGAACCCGGTACGTGCACGGCATCGCCGTCACCGGTAACGGCAGCGCCTTCCATCCGAAGCTGATGGTGGTGGCCGGGCCTGAGCGTGTCGTTCTGGCCATCGGCTCGGGAAACCTCTCGGTGGGCGGTTGGCATCTCAACACCGAGACGTGGACGGTGACGACGGCCGACCGCCAGCGCTGTCCGGCGCTGGTGCCGGAGGCCGCCGCCTGGCTGCGTACCCTCGGTCGCGTCTGCACGATCACGCCCGGGGCAGTCGCCGGTCTGCACCGCACCGCCGAAACACTCGACACCCTGGCCTCCCACAGCCAGGTCATGGCGACCGGACACCGCCTGGTGCACAACTCGGAGCAGTCGATCATCACCCAGCTACCGTCCGATCCGGTCGAGGAACTTCTCCTCCATGCGCCGTTCCACGACGACAACGCCGCGGCCATCCACGCCCTCGTCCGACGGCTCGCCCCCGGCCGCGTGACGCTGGCGGTCCAATCCGGTGGCCGCACCGTCATCCAGCCTCAGGCACTCGCGCGAGTGTTCGACGAGCTTGCCGTGCCGCTGAAGGTGGTCGAAGACCGTGGAAAGGCATATCGGCACGGCAAGCTGATCGAGGCCCGTACGGTGGCTGGTCACCGTTGGACGCTGACCGGCAGTCCGAATCTCTCGGCAGCCGCGCTCCTGCGGTCGGTGGCCGATGGCGGCAACGTCGAACTGGGCGTGCTCGCCCAGCCCTCGGTCAGTCTCTTCCCCGACGGTACGCCCATCACGCTGGCCGAGGTGCCGGCCATGTCGATCACAAGCCCTGTCGCCAGCCGGGCCACGCCTTCCGTGTTCCTGGTCGAGGCCGTCCGCTCGGTCGACGGGCTGCGACTCACCCTCGCTCGTCCGCCCCAGCAGCCGGTGCAGATCCTCGCCTCTCCTGGAACGGACTACGACACCTGGAACGAGATCGGAACCGTTCCGGCCGGCAGCGCGACCTGTCTACTCCAGAACGTCGACCTACCGGGTGGATGCCGAGTGCGCCCCTGCTGGCAGGCGAACGGCATCGTCCGAGAAGGCCCGTTGACATTCGTCACCGACCCGGTCCGGGTACGTGCCAGGATCGGAGACGGGCACACCCGCCACGACGCGTCCCCCGGTCCGATCGAACTGTTGGGCGACGCCCGGCTGATCGAGCGCTGGTTGGACGCCGTCCAACAGTATGCCGCTGCCACCCGCGCCGTCACGCTACCCCGGATCGGGGCGACCGGGCCCGCTGGTGTCGCGTCGGAATCCGGCACTGCGGGACCGCGCATCGATTCCGACAGCGAGGATTGGCTGACGTATTCCGACGACGCGAAGAGTCGGCTGGGCGGCAGGATGTTCCGATTCGCCCTCGGTGTTCGCCCCACAGCGGCCCTCATGATGGACGAGGCCGACCCGACACTGCTGGCCCCCACCGACCGCCTCCTCGACGAACGTACGACGGGTCTGCAGGACGATGATCCGAACAGCGTCGACGACGACACCGCCCCCGCCGGTTCCGGGGACGCCAACGGGGAGGCTCCCACCGGTCAGGAACCGTCCGACGGGC
Source organism: Micromonospora sonneratiae (assembly GCF_042679305.1). NCBI lineage: Bacteria > Bacillati > Actinomycetota > Actinomycetes > Micromonosporales > Micromonosporaceae > Micromonospora > Micromonospora sonneratiae. Next base: position 150,088 of record NZ_JBHTMP010000001.1, read on the forward strand.
AGACCGTCGACAGTGGGGACGACCGACGACGGCTCTCCCCACAGGAGCGGCGACGGATCCGACGCCGCCTCTGGCGAGCCGCCCACGAAGAGGCACCCGACCTGCCCGCTATCGACCGGCTGACGATCGGCACGCTCGTCCTGGTCTCCATCGATTTGGGGATCTGGGACAGCGCGGACGGCGACGACGGGTGGGCCGAGGTCCTCGCCACCCTTCTGACAGTGCTCGACCTCGGGGACGTCCCGACCGAGGTCGAGGCCAGTGCAGCCAGCTTCGCCGCCGTGGCGATCTACCTGATCCGCGACCACCTGCCGGTCTCCGGACGTACCCGAGAGGTCATCCGATACGAGGCTGCTGCGGAAAAGACCGCCCACCTCTATCCGGCAGCCGACCTCGACCTGATCGGCAGCCATTCCGATGGCCTGCACAACAGCCGAGGCTTCCCGGTCGACCCCGACGAGGTGGTACGGGTCATCTCGATGATCGTCCAGGACGATCCGCTGGCCGACGCCATCGAAGTCCTCGGTACGCGGCACGGTGACTGGACGATGCACCGTCATCAGGGTGCCGTGCTACACGTCCACGGAGCCTTCCGTAACCCGTTCACCGCTGCCGCCGAGGCCCTGGATGCCGCCGATCGAACGGACATGTTGGCAGTGTGGGCCACCAATACCCACGGTGGCTGGGCCCTGGCGGTCCGCTCGGGCCAGGATCTGTTCCACATCGAACTGTCCCGTGGGCTCGTCATGTGGCGGCACTACCGCCTCGGCCGACTGACCACCGCGACCCGGCTCTGCCGGGACAGTGAGCTGGCCAGCCGGCTACGCGTGTCCCACGGCCCGCTGACCCAGCCGATCCCTGGTGCCACGACCGCGTTCCTCCGCGTCGGACTGGACGTCGCGCACGGCCCGCCCGACTGTTTCTGAACCACTGGTGGCAGTCGCCGCACGATCCTCGGACGGCTCGGCCACTCACGGCCCGGTAGATCACATCTTTCATCCGGTACGGAGGCGGGTACGCAGTTCCGCCTTGGCGACCTTGCCACCGGAACCGCGCGGCAGTTCGTCGACGATCTCCAACCGCTCCGGCCAGTTCTCCGGGGAAACCCCACGAGCACCGAGGTGCGTCCGCAGGCCGTCCAGGTCGAGGGTGGCACCTGGCCGGAGCACGACGACGGCACAGACCCGCTCGCCGTACGTCGGGTCGGGCACCGCGACCGCGGCCACCATGGCCACGGCCGGATGGGTGCCCACCTGCTCCTCGACGGCGGCGGCGCTGACGTTCTTTCCGCCCCGGATGATGAAGTCCGACTTGCGGTCCACCACCCGTAGGTAGCCCTCCTCGTCACGGACGCAGATGTCCCCGGTCAGCATCCAGCCGTCCGGGGTGAACAACCGTTCGTTGGCCTCGGCATCGTTGAAGTATCCGAGACAGGTGGCCGGCCCGGCGCAGGCCGCCTGTCCCGGGCCGCCGCTCGCGGTGACGTCGGTGCCGTCCTCGGCGAACAGCCGTACGTTCATCTCGTCGATGATGCGACCGGCCGTACGCAGCCGCCGGTCCCGGCTGTCCGTGGTCCCGGTACGCGACAGCGCGCCGGTCTCGTTGGACCCGAAGAACTGCAGCACCTGGGCACCCGTACGTTGTTCGAACTCGGCGGCCCGCTCGAACGGGATGGCCTCGCCGCCGGTGAACATGCAGCGCAGCGAACTGAGGTCGTATCGGTCGGGTTCGGCGTTGAGCATCATGATGAACTGGGTGCTGACGCAGCACACGACCGTGACGCGTTCCCGCTCGATCAGCTCCAACGCCGTGGCGGCGTTGAACCTCGGCATCACCACCGTGGGCGAGCCGAGCAGGGTGGGGGTGAAGTTCGCGGTCCACTGCGCGAAGCCGTACGGGGCGGGGATGAGGGTGAGGAAGACGTCGTCGGGGGTGAAGGCACCCGCCTCTACGGCGAGTTCGTGGTAGTACATCCAGCGGTTCTGGTTGTGCACCACGCACTTCGGCATGCCGGTGGTGCCGGACGTGCCGTTGAGCAGGTGGATCTCGCCCAGCCCCAGGGCACGGGCGGTGAGCTGCTGCCGTTCCGCCACCGTCGGTTCCGGCCAGTCTGCATCCGTCAGCTGCATCGGCAGCTCCAGTCGGATCCGCAGCGGTAGGCCGTCGACGAGTTCGCCGATCGGGGTTCCCCGGTGCTCCGCGTGGCTGATCAGGGCGCTCGCGCCACCGACGGTGAGCAGGTGGCGCAGTTCCAGTCGGCCGGCCCGGGGCCCGACCGCCACCACCACGACTCCGGCCTTCTGCGCGGCAAGATAGGCGACGTGCACCGGGACGCCGTCCGGGAGCAGTACGCCGACCCGTTCACCCCGGGCCAGCCCGCTGCGCAGCAGCACCGCCGCCAACCGGTCGGAGAGGTCGTCGAACGCCTGCCAGGTGAGCCGGTCGTCACCGGCGATGAAGGCCGGCCGGTCCGGGATGCGGGCCGCGTGCTGGCGTACCCGTTCGACGAGAGTGTCGGTGCCCCACCGGCCCACCTCGGCCAGCCGGTCGGCAACGTAACGCTCGTGGACGCTTCCGGGAGCCGGTGCCGTCCCTCGGGGGAAGAGATCCGTCACGTCGCTGAACTCCACCATCCACCCCTACCTAACAAGCGCTTGGTTGTGGCATTCTGTTTCCGATCGAGGACGTATGTCAAGGAGTCGGGATGCAGATCTGGAAGGGACCCGCCGGGCAGCAACTGCTTACTCGCCCGGTCCAGGTGGGCGAGCATACGCACCGCTCGTTCGAGGTGGGGCCGAACATGGTCACCGACCACGTGCCGGGAGCGCCATCGGTCCTCTCCACGCCCGCACTCATCGCACTGATGGAGGACACGGCCGCCGACATCCTGCGTCCGCACTTCCTGCCGGGCGCGGCCTCCGTCGGCACCTGGATCGGCGTACGGCACACCGCGCCCGCCCTGGTCGGAGAGCAAGTCGAGGTCCACGCCACGGTGGCCGAGATAGCGGGCCGACGGGTCACCTTCGACGTGGCGGCCCAGGTTGCCGGGCGACAGATCGGCGACGGTCAGGTCACCCAGACCCTGATCCGGGGCACCGCGCCAGACCCCGGCACGACCGGATGAGAGTCACCTCCGCCACCGGCTGACCGCTTGACAACAACCGCTGGCTGGCGAAGAGCCCGATCGGGACACGGACCTCCATACCGGTCGCGATGGGCGGCGTCTACCCGATCACGGATTGTCCGCCAGCGTTGAATTCCCGGTACCTTCTGATGTACTCGGCAGCTACGTCCGGCATCGGCGCGTCGTCGTTGTCGGCGAACCAGATCTCGTTCTCCAGCCAGTACCGGCACAGGAACGTCTCGAACGACTCACCGCAGAACACGATCGCGTCGGGTTCGGTGCCATCGCCTTCCTCGGCCTCGTAGGTGTCCTCGGAGCCGTAGAAGTCGGCCGAACAGACCACAGCGTGATCACGGCCGTCGGCGGTGAGGTACAGGTACCAGTACAGGCAGCCCTGCTGATCTGCGAGGAACCTGACCAGGTAGCCGTCGCCGACGGGCGATCGGACGGGCTCAGCGGCGACATCGACGAAACACGCCGTGCAGGACCGGATCCGGCGCTGCAACGTCGGTGTGCGCATCAGCGCCAGAAAGGCTGGTGGTAGTGACACACCGAGCCTTTCGCAGGCCGACAGCAGGGCCGGCAGTTCGGTCGCCGGCTCGGTACCGATGCTCCATTCGTCGTGCGTGGGCTGCGCGGCCAGCCAAGCCAGGTCCCCGGTCATCGCAAACGGCACCGGTGGCAGGTCCTGAAACTCGTATCGGCCGTAGGTGCCCACGTCAGGCCGGCTGTCCACCCCAGCGCCCTCCAAGCCGATCCCCCACCAGTAGGGACGGAACGGCGAATCCTGCGGTAGCACGCGAATCTCCTCCTGCCCGGCGCCTGTCACCGTCATCCGGCTCGGGTGGAAGGTATTGCCCGGGTACGACAAGATCACCGCACCCTTCAACCGGCACATGTCGGCACGGCCGCCGCACGACCCGACACGCTCAATCGGCCGAACTGATGACCTGCGACCGCCCACCTGTCAGGCTGGCACGGCAACGGTGACCGAGCGACCGCCAAAGCGTGACTTTTCGTTCCGATGTTCCCCAAGGGCCGGTGACGGTGAGCGTCTGGGCGATGGCGGCGGCCACGGCGTGCCGCACGCAAGCCGGGCGGTTCGAGGACGCTCTCAGTTGGGCACGATGCGCTGCGGCAGCCCGGCGCGTAGCTGGGACATCTTCGCCAGCAGGTCGTAGAACGTCGACGAGACGCATTCACCGATCAGAAGAGGCCTGTCGCGCATCTCGGCGGGCGTGAACGTCAGGCCCGCCAGGGCACACACGATGCGCATGTTGATGTAGTAAGGGTGGTCGCTCTCCTCATCATCGGTCGCCGCCAGGATGGCGGGCCGAAGGACCTCCGGCGTCTCCTCGTCATAGAACTCAGCGTTGTACGGCTCGGTGATGTGACAGAGAATCTCGCCATCCTCGGCATAGCCGAAGCTCTCATCGGAGTTGATCGTGAAGATACTGGTGGCCGCCATCCGACCGTCCTGCGACAAGCCGACGGCCATCAGCTGGTGATCGGCGGTGTCCGCGGTCACCCCTGACGCGTCGTACACGAACGTCCACTCACCATGCTGCCCGGCGACGAGCAGATCCGCCATTCGATCCGCACCCACCGCCGCGTGCATGACGGTCGACCACTCGTCGGGGCGCTGGGTCGGCAACTCGTTCGGCGCAAGTCGTCGAACGACCCTGCCGCCCACAAGCTCCATCGCGGCCTGCGGGTCCAGACCGCGCACCACGTGCAGCAGGTGGTTGGGATCACGGGTCCCGAGTTCGGACAGCCACCGGGGCACGCCTTCATCCAGCGCCTCAGGGATGAAGCCGGGAACAACCATGGCAAGCCCTCCAAACACTTCAGGTGTACCTGCCTGTTACACGTACCTGACCAACGGCCGGTTCATGCCATCGAGCTGGCGCACGGCCTCCCCGCCAGCTCGTCCGGTCATCGACCCGCCTACGGGTGACAGCCCATCGGATGCGCCGGCTGGTACATGGGCGGCTCGGGTAGCAGCGCGGCGAACTGGACCCACAACGGCTCGATCAGCCATGCTGGGACGGCAGGCACCGAACCTCCGTGACCTGCGGCTGAGTGGCTCAGCCAGCTCTGCCGTCGGTACGCCGAGTCGGGCGAGGGCCCGGGCGGCGGACAGCCTGCTCCAGCGGTCGTCCAAACGATCGCGCAGCTGCGGTTCCAGGTGCACGACCGCTGCCCGGGACGCGTGCGCGAGGTCGGCGATGAGGTCCGCAGTATGGTGCGCGGGCGTGTCTCCGGCGACGAGCACGCCTTCCACCGTTGGCAGCACGCCTTCCGGCTCCGGCCACGGCCGCTACCACCCGCGCCGCCAGGACTTGTTGGTCCCGCTGAGGATGTAGCCGCTCGGCCGTACCGGTCGGATATGCGGTCGCTACGGGCAGCAACGGCGTCAGAGCGTCACCGAGCTCGTTGATGACCTACATCGACGTCCAAGGCACCCGCGCGTTCCCCGCCAGGCTGGCGCGCAGGGCGTCGGGCACCACGTCCCTGTCCCCGGTCAGCCGTCGGACGGCCAGGGCCGCTCGCAGGTCGCCCGCCTCCAACGCTCGGGTTCGCCACTGCGGGACGGCCGCGTGATCGTCATGACCCAGCATGAGCAGCGCCTCAGCGCCTCAGCGGCCTGCGGACCTGCGTACGGCATCGCGGCCAGCAGGTCCGGCACGAGGTCGGCGGCGTCCGGACCCCAGTGCCCCACCATCCCCGCCAGCACCTCGACGGATGCCGGATGGACGGCTGCCGCACACACCGGCTCGATCCAGCGCGGGTCACCGAGCCGCTGCAACGCGCTGCCGTACGCGTGCGACAACCCAGACAATCGCATCAAGACCATCAAGCACGCAGGCAGCCTACGGGCCCGTCCACACAGCAGTGCGGGTCCAGCCCACCGCATCCGCAGACGGCACGACAAGCCGTCCAGCATGGCACCAACACGTCACGGTACGGCCGGAGACAGGACCTTCCCGGTCACACCAGCCTGCGCAGGGCCGGCTTGTCGACCTTGCCGCCCGCGCCCATCGGCAGGACGGGCAGGTGGACCAGCCGCTCCGGCCAATTGACCTTGGACACCCCGCCGTCGGCCAGGTGTTTCCGCAGGTCATCGAGGGTCAGTTCGACGCCGTCCCGGGTCGCCACGAAGGCGCAGACCCGCTCGCCCAGCACCTCGTCCGGCATCCCGACCACGGCAACCTGGGTCACCCGGGGATGTCCGCCGACCGCCTCCTCCACCACCAGCGCGCTGACGTTGTGCCCGCCCCGGATGATGAAGTCGGCCGTCCGACCGGTCACCGACAGGAACCCGTCCTCGTCCAACTGTCCGAGGTCACCGGTCAACAGCCAGCCGTCCGGCCGGAAGAGGATCCGATTCGCCGCCTCGTCCCGGAAGTATCCGGCGGTGCAGCCCGGCCCGTTGGTGGCGATCTGTCCGGGGCCGCTCTCCACCGGTACGCCCTCCGGGGTGAAGAGCCTCACCCGGGTGCCCGGGACCGGGCGGCCCGCCGTACTCAACCGTTTCTGCTGACCATCGTCGACCCGGGTCAACGAGATCGGGCCGGCCTCGTTCGACCCGTAGAACTGCAACACGGCGCAACCGGTGCGCTCCTCGAACTCCATCGCCCGCCGATACGGCACCCGCTCACCCCCGGTGAACAGCACCCGCAGTGAACTGAGGTCGTACTCGGCAAACTCGGGGGAGTTCAGCATCATGATGAACTGGCTGGTCACCGCCGCCAGCACGGTCACCCGGTGCCGCTCGACCAGACGCAGGGTCTCGGCCGGGTCGAACTCGGCGGCCAGCACGGTGGGATAGCGGTACTGGGCTGGCACCACATGGGCGCTCCACAGCCCGAAGGCGTACGGCGCGGGCAGCGCGCTCAGCACGACCTCGTCCGGGCCGAAGGCGCCCGCGTCGGCGGCCAGCGGCCCGAAGACCTTGCGTACGTTCATGGTCTGCCGCACGCACTTGGGCAGACCGGTGGTGCCCGAGGTGGAGTTGAGGAAGAACAACTCGTCCGGGCCGAGACCGCGTCCCTCAATGGCGACAGCAGCCTCCGTCAGGCCGGGCACCGGCAGGGCGACACCGTCACCTGCCAGCAACAACTCCGAACCGACCAGGTCCAGCACCAGGTGCCGGGGAGCACCTACCGCCCGTGCAATCTGCTCCCCCGGCCGGCCCCGGTGCGTCGACCGGGTCACCAGGGCACCGGCGCCGGTGTGCCGCAGCAGGTGGGTGATCTCGGCATCCCCGGCCCGGGGGCTGAGCCCGACCGTGACCAGTCCGGCCTTCTGGGCGGCCAGGTACGCGACATGGGTGAGCGCGCCGCCGGTGAGCAGGACCGCCAGCAGGTCACCCGGCTGCCAGCCGGCGAGGGCGTAGGCCCCGGCCAGTCGGGTGGCCAGGTCGTCGTACTCCCGCCAGGTCAGCGTGGCGTCGCCGGCGTGGAAGGCGACCGCCTCCGGCGCGGCGGCGGCATTGCGGGCGACCAGGTCGGCGATGGTGTCGATGTCCCAGACACCATCGGCGTAGTAACGATCCCTCGTCGCCTGCGGAAACTCAGACACCTGCTCCACCATCCAATCTCAGCACCGCGCCGGTGGCGAACCTTGCCTCCGCCGAGCCGAGGTAGGCGATCGCCGCAGCGATCTCCTCGGGTTGGGACACCGGCGGGTCGACCAACGCCCGTCCGTGGGCCAGCAGCCGGGGGTCGGCGTCCGGTACCGGCGTCAACTCCCGGGTCAGCGGGGTGTCGATCGACCCGGGGCAGACGCAGGCGACCCGTACGCCGACCGGGGCGTACTCCACCGCCAGCGCACGGGTCAGCGCGACCACACCGCCCTTGGCCGCCGAGTAGGCCGCGCTGTAGCGGTAGCCGCGTACGCCGGCCAGCGACGAGACGGTGACCAGCGCGCCCTTCGTCTTTGTCAGGTGCGGCAACGTCTCCCGGGCAACCAGGAAGGTGCCGGTGAGGTTGACCGCCAGCAGTCGTTCCCACTCGTCGAGTGCCACGTCGGTGGTGTGGCCGAAGGAAGCCACCCCGGCGGCGGTCACCACCAGGTCCAGTCGGCCACCCCACTGGACGGCCCGGGTGACGGCCGCGCGTACGGCGCGTTCGTCACGAACGTCGGCCGGTACGGCGAGACCGGCCGGGCCGAGACCGGCGTCGTCCTCGGTCACGTCCAGGCAGGCCACCCGGGCACCCTCGTCCGCCAACCGCCGAGCCGTCGCCCGGCCCAGCCCGGAGGCGGCCCCGGTGACCAACGCGACCCTACCCGGGTAGCGGCCGGTCGTCACGACCGCACTGGTCATGACGTCCGCGCCGGGCCGACAGTCGGGTCGCCAGGAGTGGCGGCGGCCCGGGTGGCGGCATCGCGCATGGATCGGGCATCGTGACCGGCCAGTGAGTCGGCGCCGACCTCGGCGTTGTGGGCGTGCGCCAGGTGGTGCAGCCCGAAGACGGAGTCCATGCCCGCCTGCAGTCCCATCAGGTCCTCGGCCTGGTTGACCGCCTTCTTCGTCAGCGCCAGCCCGAGCCGGGGCATCGCCGCGATCCGTCGTGCGATGTCCCGCGTCGAATCGATCAGTTCGTCGCGGGGCACCACCCGGTTGACCATGCCGAGTTCCAGGGCACGGCCGGCTGGTACCCGCTCACCGAGGAAGAGGAACTCCTTGGCGAAGCGTGGCCCCATCACCCACGGGTGGGCGAAGTACTCCACGCCCGGTATGCCCATCCGGACCACCGGGTCGGCGAAGAACGCGTCGTCGGCGGCCACGATCAGGTCGCAGCACCAGGCCAGCATCAGCCCTCCGGCGACACACGCGCCCTGCACCATGGCGATGGTGGGCTTGGGAATCTCCCGCCACCGTCGACACATCCCCAGGTAGACCTCGGACTCACGGGCGAACCGGCTCTCCGCACCGGCCTTGCCGACGTGGTCCCACCAGAGGCCGGCGCGGCGTGGGAACGACCTGTCGATGTCCCGTCCCGGCGTGCCGATGTCGTGACCGGCCGAGAAGTGGTCCCCCGCCCCGGCCAGCACGATGACCTTGACGTCGTCGTCGGCGACCGCCCGGTAGAAGGCGTCATCGAGGGCGTAGGTCATCGCCGAGTTCTGCGCGTTGCGGTATCTCGGCCGGTTCATGGTCACGGTCGCGATACCATCGGCCACCTCGTAGCGGATCACCTCGTCGGCCGGTCCGCCCGCTGCCTCGTCGCTCACGCCGCCACCTCCTCGTTCAGGTCGAGCGCGCCGGCCAGCCGGTCCAGGTGCGCGTCCACGTCGCAGTTGGCCGCCAACGCCCAGGTGCGCTTGGCGTAGAGGTGCAGGTCGTACTCGACGGTGTAGCCGATGGCGCCGTGGCACTGGATCGCCGCCCGCGCCACCTCCTGCGCCGCCTCGGCCGCCAGGACCGCCGCCATCGAGACGTCCGTGGCGCGGTTCGGCCGCCGTTGGGCCACGGCCCAACCCGCAGCCTGTACGACGGGAGCAGCGAACTCGGTGCGCAGCAGCGCGTTGGCGAGGTGGTGCTTGACCGCCTGGAAACTGCCGACCGGTACACCGAACTGGCGGCGTGTTCCGACGTACTCCACGGTCAGGTCGAGCATCCGGCGGCCGAGTCCCACCAGTTGTGCCGCCGTGGCCAGGTCGACGTGGAGGCGGGCCGTCGACACCAGCTCCGGATCGTCGGTGACCGGGTCCCCGGCGGTGTCGGGCAGCCGGGTCAGCGCCCGCGATCCGTCCACGGTGGCCAGGGTCGGACCGGGTTCCGGTGTGACGAGCCGGGCCTGGGTGTCGGTGAGGACCAGCACCAGGTCGGACCGGTCGCCGTACGGGACCAGACCGTCGGCACCGGCCACAGCGACCCGGGTGGCCCCGGACAGGACGTCCGGCAGGCGTGGGTCACCGACAGCGGCCAGCAACGGGGTCACCACCATGGCGGTCTCGGCGGCCGGCAGCGGCACCGCCGCGTAGCCGAACTCCTCCAGCAGCGGTACCAGGTCGGTCTCGTCCAGGCCCAGCCCGCCGGCCTCCTCGGGCACGGCCGTGCCGAAGACGTCCATCTGCGCCAGTGCGGTCCAGAGTTCGTCGACTGCGGCCTTCTCGCCGTCGGGCCAGGCTGCCCGTACCACGGCGGGCGGGCACTGGGCAGCCAGCATCTCCCGGACCGCGTCCCGCAACGCGATCTGGTCCTCGCTGAGGGCGAAGTGCATGTCACCTCCCTTTGTGCGTCAGGCTCGGGGCAGGCCGAGCACCCGCTCGGCGACGATGTTGCGTTGGATCTCGTTGGTGCCGGCGTAGATCGGCCCGGAGAGGGAGAAGAGGAAGCCTCGACTCCACGGTCCGTCGAGTTCGGCGGCCGGTCCGAGCAGGTCCTGGGCGGTGGCGTGCAGGTCGATGTCGAGTTCCGACCAGAACAGCTTGTTCAGGCTGGACCGGGCGCCCGGCTGCCGGCCGTCCAGCAACTCACTGACCTGGCGCAGGGTGAACAGCTGGTACGCCTGCGCGTTCAGCCAGGATCGGACCACCCGGTCCCGCAGGCGGGGCGGGAGTCGGCGGGACCGGGCCAGTTCGACGAGCCGGTCGGCGGCGGAGAGGAACCGCCCGGGTGAGCGCAGGGTCAGGCCCCGCTCTGAGCCGGTGGTAGCCATCGCCACCCGCCAGCCCTCGTCGACCCCGCCGAGGACGGCGCTGTCCGGCACGAAGGCGTCGTTGAAGAAGACCTCCGCGAAGCCCTCGTCGCCGTCGAGCCGTCCGAACCCGCGCACGGTCACTCCCGGGGTGTCCAGCGGAACCAGGAAGTAGGTGAGTCCCCGGTGCCGCTGTGCCGTCGGATCGGTACGGAACAGTCCGAACAGGTGGGTGCAGAACGCGCCCCGGGTGGTCCAGGTCTTCTGGCCGGTGAGCCGCCAGCCGCCGGCTGCCTCGTCCCGTACCGCCCGGCTGCTGATGCCGGCCAGGTCGCTGCCGGCTTCCGGTTCGGACCAGCCCTGACACCACAGGTCCTCGGCGGCGGCGATCCGGGGCAGCAGCAGATCCTGTTGCTGCGGGGAGCCGAACTCGAACAGGGTGGGCGCCAGCAGGAAGATGCCGTTCTGGGTGACCCGCTGCGGGGCACCGGCCGCGTAGTACTCCTCCTCGAAGATCAACCATTCCCACAGCGAGGCGTCACGGCCGCCGTACCGGGCCGGCCAGGAGACCGCCGCCCACCGTGCGGCGTACAACTGCTTCTCCCATTCGACGTGCCGGGCGAAACCCTCCCGGGTGTCGCCGGACGGCAGCGGCTCGGCGGGTACGTTGGCCCGCAGCCAGTCCCGGGCCTCGGCCCGGAACGCCGCCTCCGCCGGAGTGTCGGTCAGGTCCATCAGGGCCGCCCGAACTCGTCACGGACCCGGTCCGCCACACCGGACAGGTTGAGTTCGAAGGTGAAGCCCTGCTCGTAGCGGTAGCTGCGCTTGACGTCCCACGGGTCGATGCCGTTGAGCGAGGCCTTGGCGGCCCGGATCACGGTCGGGTCCTTGGCCGCGATCTCCCGGGCCACGGCCAGCGCCGCGTCGCGCAGTTCCGCCCGGGGCACCACGGTGAGGACCGAGCCGTAGGCGTGCAGTTCGGCGGCGGTCGCGGTGGCGGAGGTGTACATCATCGCCCGCATGCGGTGCTGCGGCACCAGCCGGGACAGGTGGGTGGCCGCACCGAGTGCGCCCCGGTCGACCTCGGGCAGACCGAAGGTCGCGTCGTCGCTGGCGACGATGATGTCCGAGTTGCCGACCAGGCCGATACCGCCACCGAGGCAGAAGCCGTGCACCGCGGAGATAACCGGTACGGGGCAGTCGTAGACGGCGGCGAACGCGGCGGCGCACCCCCGGTTGACCTCGACCAGCGCACCGAAGTCCGTGGCCGCCTGTAGCTCCTTGATGTCCACCCCGGCGTTGAAGCCCCGGCCCTCGGCCCGTAGCACCACCACGCGTACGGCGGCGTTCGCCCCGAGTGCGTTGAGCGCGTCGGCGAGGCCGTACCAGCCGGCCACCGGCAGGGCGTTGACCGGCGGGTTGTCCATGACGACCTCGGCGATGCCGTCGCCGTCCACCGTCGTGTTGATCATGTTTGCTCCTCGGAGAACGGTGACCGCCCGGCCACAAACGTCGCCCAGCCCTGTACGGCCACCGCGCCGGTCTGGGTGCTACAGGTCAACTCCAGGTCACAACGGGTTTCACCGTCCTGCTCGTACTCCCGCACCACCTGGCCGGTGCAGGTGAGGGTGTCGCCGGGAAACACCTGTGCGGCGAAGCGCACCCGGAACCGTCGTACCGCGTCGGCGCCGAGCCAGTCGGTGGCCCAGGTCGCCAGCAGCCCGGCGGAGAGCATGCCCAGGGCCAGTGGTGCCGGCAACCCGGCGGCGCGGGCGAACGGCTCGTCGTGGTGGATCGCGTAGAAGTCGCCGGAGGCACCCTGGTAGCGGACCAGGTCGGTACGGGTCAACGGCCCGTAGACCAGCGGCTCGGGAACGGTGACCGTACTCATGCCGACTCCCCCAGTCCCGCGGTCTCCACCCCGGTCAGCCGCGCCTCGGCGACCAGCCGGCCGGAGGCGTCACGGAACTCGGTCACCATCACGGCGAAGGTGAGCGTCCCCCGCCGCCCCTGCTTGTCGTAGATGTCCTCGATCCGGGACCGGCAGGTGAGCTTCTCCCCGGCACGGGGCGGCGGTCCGTGGAAGACGAACTCCTGCTCGGCGTGCAGGCCCCGGCTCGGGTCCATCCGCACCTCCCGCCAGGGGTCGGCCTCCTCGGACTGCCAGAAGACCATCGTGGTGAGGAAGGTGGCCGGGACGACCGGTGCCGGGTCCACCAGGTAGGCCGGGTTTTCCGAGCCGGTGGCCACCGCGAACTCGCGGATCTTTCCGCGCTCGATCTCCATGCCGAACTCGGCGCCGGCGCGGCCCTTCGCCGCGACATCGACCATCGGGCTCTTCCCTTCTGACGAGTGCTGGTTGCTGACCCGCGCACGGGTGTTGGCTGCTGCTGGCCCCCACTCGGGGGTGCCGGCTGCTGCCGACCTGCTCAGGGGTGCTGGCTGCTGACCGAGATGACCTCGCCGACCAGGTACGAGGCGTAGTCGCTGGCCAGAAACACGATCACGTTGGCGACCTCCCAGGGTTCGGCCGCCCGGCCGAACGCCTCCCTACTGGTCAACTCAGCGAGTAGGTCGTCGGTGGTGACCTTGGACAGGTGCGGGTGCATCGCCAGGGACGGGGCGACCGCATTGACCCGTACGCCGGCCTTGGCGGCCTCCAGGGCGGAGGCGCGGGTCAGCGCCATCACCCCGGCCTTGGCCGCCGCGTAGTGCGCCTGCCCCTCCTGCGCCCGCCAGCCGATGACCGAGGAGTTGTTGACGATCGCGCCGGTCCCCCGGGGCATCATGTGCCGTAGCGCGGCCCGGGTGCAGCGGAACGTCCCGGTCAGCGTGACGTCCAGGACGCTGTGCCACTGTTCGTCGGTCATCTCCACCACCGGTGCCGTACCGCCCAGGCCGGCGTTGTTGACCAGGACGTCGAGCTGCCCGTACGCCCCGATCACCGTGTCGAACATCCGCTGCACCTGCGCCTCGTCGGTGACGTCGCAGACCACCGACACCGGCTCGCTGCCCATCACCTCGGCCAGCCGGGCGGCCGACTCGGCGAGTCGGCGCTCGTGCCGGTCGCTGATCGCCACCCGGGCCCCCTCCTGGGCACACCGTTCGGCGGTCGCGTAACCGATCCCGGTGCCGGCGGCGGCGGTCACCAGCACGGTGCGGCCGGCGAGTAGTTGATGACTGGTCGGTGCGGACACGACAGACTCCTTCACCGTCACGTCCCGGCTGATCCGGACGGACATCTCAGAGAAGCTACCAAGCGCTTGCTTGGGATGTCTAGGGTTCGGCTCGTTGTCGGCGGTACTCGGCCAACGGCACGGCCACACTGGCGTCAGTGGACAACCGGGGTCGGTCGGCCTCGACCGCCGGCAGCGGCGTCACCGGGCGCAGGGTGGCCAGCGACCGCTCGGCCAACCGCTGATACGTCCGGGTGCCGTTGGCCTTCCAGGCCAGTTCGTCGGCGGTCAGCTGTCGCCGTACCTCGGCCGGAGCGCCGGTGACCAGCGTCTGCGGCGGCACCACGAATCCCGCCCGGACGAAACTGTGCGCTCCGACGAAGGCCCGCTGGCCCACCACGGCACCGTCCATCACCACGGCACTCATTCCGACGAGTGCGCCCTCGCCGATACGGCAGCCGTGCAGCACCGCGCCGTGCCCGACGTGGCCGTCCCGTTCGAGGACGGCCTCCGTACCCGGGAAGGTGTGGAACGAACAGTGGTCCTGGAGGTTCGAGCCGGCCGCCATGACGATCCGGCCGAAGTCACCGCGCAGGCTGGCGAACGGGCCGACGTAACAGCCCGGTCCGACGTGTACGTCGCCGATCAGGACCGCCGTCGGGTGGACGTAGGCGGTCGGGTCGACCACCGGAACGACACCGTCGATCTCATACGCCGGCATCGACGTCACCACCGAACGAGGCCAGCACGCTCCGGGCCTGTCCCATGATCCGGTCGATCAGTTCGGCGCAACCGGGCAGGTCGTCGATCAGTCCGCTGACCTGACCGGTGGACATCACCCCGAGTTCCGGTCGCCCGTCGACCATCGCGGCCTTGAGGAGCATCGGGGTGTTCGCCGCCAGCACCACCTGACTGAGCGCCAGGCCATGCGAGCGGCGCATGGCCAGTCCCTCCCGGACCATGTCGCGCCACGGCGTACCGGTCAGCTTCTGGAAGGCCACCGCACTGCGCAGTGCCCGCGCCAGCCGCCGGGTCCGCCCCGCCCCGGCCAACCCGTCCACGAACGGGGTACGCAGCAGGCGCTGCGGCACCCCGTCCAGCGCGTCGGTGACGACCGTGTCGGTGACCGAGGCCCCCAGATAGAGCTGCTTCACCGCGTCCGGGACGTCACTGTCGCTGGTCAACAGGAACCGGGTGCCCATCGCGATGCCGGCGGCGCCGTAGGCCAGCGCCGCCACCAGGCCACGTCCGTCGAAGAACCCACCGGCGGCGATGACCGGGATGTCCACCGCGTCGACCACCTGGGGCAGTAGCAGGGTGGTCGGCACCGGGCCGGTGTGACCGCCGCCCTCACCACCCTGTACGACCACCGCGTCCGCCCCCCAGCCGGCGACCTTCTCAGCGTGCCGGCGAGCACCCACCGAGGGCACAACGACCACGCCGGCGTCCTTGAGCCGGGCGATCAGCTCGGGTTTGGGCGCCAGCGCGAACGAGGCGACCTTCACCCGTTCGCGGATGAGCAGCGCGACCCGGTCCAGGACGTCGGGGGCGTCGGCCCGAAGGTTGACCCCGAACGGCGCGTCGGTGAGTTCCCGGGTCTCCCGGATCGCCGTCTCCAGCTCGGGGTAGCTCATCGTGGCACTGGCCAGGATCCCCAGCCCACCGGCGTTGGCGGTGGCCGCCGTCAGCCGTGGTCCGGAGACCCAGCCCATGCCGGTCTGCACGATCGGATAACGCACCCCGAAGAGGTCACAGATCCGGGTGTGCAGGGCCGTCGTCAACGGACCTCCTTCGAACGGGCGTCCCGGGGGTCGATGACCTCACGGATCAGACGCAGTTCCTCGGCGGTCGGCTGCCTGGTCTGCGGCACCTCGTCGGGCACCACCAGCTCGAACCCGGTGGCGGCCTGGACCTCGGCCACGGTGACCCCGGGGTGCACCGAGACCAGTCGCATCCGGTGGTCCGGGGTGGCGAAGTCGAAGACGCCCAGGTTACTGACCACCCGGCGCAGCTCGTGGAAGCGGCTCACCACGTCCCCGGCGGCGGCGGCCCGGTCGTAGCCGACCCCGCTGACCATGTCGACGGCCGCGGTGAAGACGCGCGGACTGTGCCGGGACACCCAGTAGCTGGTCGGGTGGTGCACGGTGTTGCCCGGCGCCCCCCGCACCCCGAGGAGTTGCACCTTGGGCCGGTCGAAGTCACCGATCGCGGAGATGTTCATGTTGCCGTAGCGGTCGATCTGGCTCGGCCCCATCATCACGTGCCGCCGGCCACCGTAGATCAGGTCGAAGATGTTCCGGAACGGGATCCAGCCCTCGATCACCGGCGGCGGCTGGCCGATCGCCCAGGTGCCCCGGGTCAGGTACGCCTCGCCGTCGGACAGGAGCAGGTCGGGCTCGAACGTGGCACGGGCCAGTCGGGCACCGATCATCGGGATGAGCCCGATCGGGCTGGCCAGGATCTCCCCGTCCCCGCGCCACGCCTCGGCGCAGGCGACCACGCACACCTCCGCCCGGGTCGCGCCCGCCACCACCGTACCCGCGTTGTCCATGTCGCTCACTTGTCCGCTCCTTCACCGCTGGAGGTCGTCGTGGCCCCGATCGACCGCACTGCCTGCCGACCCCGTACCGCTGCCTGGTAGCCGGCCTCGTCGGTGTCCAGGTACCGCGTCCGGAACTCGGCCCAGGTCTCCGGGTCGGCGGCGGCGCTGACGTACTCCCGCTGGAACTCCTCGTCCCGGTCGTAGTCGGGGACGCAGGAGGTGAAATGTGCCCCGTTGGGCGCCTCGACCACGCCCCGCACCATCCAGCGCTGGATCCGCAGGGTGTGTACGGAGGCGGTGGCGGTCAGCTCCTCGGTGGGCACGATCCGCTCGCAGGAGACGTAGGCCCGGTCCGCAGCCATGCAGAAGAGGTCGTCGAAGTACGGGTCGGGGCCGAGGAACTGGGCGTTGCCGTGCATGTCGGCCCGGTTGAGGTGCACCAGCGCGGCATCCAGCCGCAGTGCCGGTACGGCCAGCAGTTCCTCGTCGCCGTACGGGGACGTCACCGTCCTGAGGTCGGGGTTGACCCGCAGCACGTCGGAGCCGAGTCCGGCCCGGGTGGGCAGGAACGGCAGCCGGCAGGCGGCCGCGTACAGGCCCCATTGGAGCATGCCCTCGTCGTACTCACTGACCTCGACGGCACCCGCCTGCCGGGCGGCCCGGAAGTGCGGTTCCAACGGAATCGAGTCGAGTGAGACGAAGCCGTAGATCAGTCGACGGACCTTGCCCGCCGCCAGCAGCAGTCCGACGTCCGGACCTCCATAACCGACGATGGTCAGATCGGTGAGGTCGGAACGAAGAATCGCCCGCACCAGTGACATCGGCTTACGCCTCGATCCCCAACCCCCGATACCGATGGTCATCCCGGAGCTCAGCTCCGCCACGACCTCGTCTTCGGTCATTCGCTTGTTCGCCATCGCCGCCTTCTTGCCATTGAAAGTGCCCGGCTGCTCACCGGCGGAAGGGTCGTCAGATCGACCAGCATCCGTGCATCTCGTTTCCGGTGATTCGGTAGGCGCCAACATACCAAGCGCTTGGTTGGTTACGCTATACTCCATGGCGAGCGGTACACCACAACGGCGGCGTCGGTACACTCCGAGTGCCGTTGAGCCGGGGCACCCTCGTAGTCCCCAACGAGCAATACCTCCATTCCGTCGAACTGTCTGCGAGAAAACATGGCGCGAGAGTCTGTAGACCGGCGCGAGGCCATCCTCGGCAGCGCTGCGGCCCTGTTCGCCCAGAAGGGTGTGGCCGCGACCACGGTCCGCCAGATCGCCGATGAGGTCGGCATCCTCTCCGGCAGCCTCTACCACCATTTCGATTCGAAGGAGGCCATGGTCGACGAGATCATCTCGTCGTACCTGGAGGACCTCCGGACCCGTTACGACAATGTGCTGAAGCGGGAGAGCGATCCCCGCGACCAGTTGCACGACCTGGTCGCGGCGTCACTGGAGGTGGTCGAGGCGCATCCGCACGCCACCGAGATCTACCAGAACGACGTCAACTACCTGCTTCAACTCGAACGCTTCAGCTATCTGAAGACCGCCGGCAAGCAGGTGCAGAACACCTGGCTACAGGTGATCGAGGCCGGAATCGCCAAAGGCACCTTCCGCTCCGACCTCGACCCGAAGATTCTCTACCGGCTCATCCGGGACGCCGTCTGGCTGTCCGTACGCTGGTTCAAGCCCAGCAGGGACTACCCGATCGCCCGCCTGGCCGAGGACTGCACCTCTCTGTTCCTGGACGGTCTCACCGCTACCCGGACCTGAGCGACCCCGATCCGGCGTAGGCCGCACAGCGGCCCACGCCGGTTGCCCGGACACTCAGGCGTTCGTCGGGTGGACACCCAACGGCTGCTGGCGGTGCGCGAGATCGGACTCGAAGGCCGAGGCCACCGCCGCCACCGTCCACGCCGGAATCCGTACGGCCGGAGCCGCCACCCCCGGATGCGTCATCAACGACAACTCGTCACCGTCGATCCGGACCACCTGTCCCGAAATGCCCGCCGCCGTATCGGACAGCAGGTAGACCACGGCAGGGGCGTTGGTCGACGGGTCCTTCCCCACGTTCTGTCCGGCTGCCCGGTCACCGAGATAGCGCTCGAAGGCGTCCGCCATCCGGGTGTGCGCATTCGGCGACACGGCGTTGACCCGTACGGCGGTGCCGGCCAGGTCCGCGGCCCAGCAGTAGGTGAGTGACGCGACGCCGCCCTTGCTGGCCCCGTACGCGGCCATCGCCGCCGAGCCCGCATGGGAGCCCGAGGTGACGTTCACTATCGAACCGCCGCCGGCCTGGTCCCGCATGGCCCGGATGGCGTGCAGACCGCAGTACGCGGTGCCGAGGAGGTTCACCTCGACCACCTTCCGGAACTCGTCCGGGTCCTGCTGGTACGGGCTGGCCAGCCGGAAGACCGCAGCGTTGTTGACCAGGCCGTCGATCCGGCCGAACGCGCTCCGGCAGGCCTCGACGACCCGCCCCGCCCCCGCCCAGGTGCCGATGTCGGAGTCGTCGCAGACGGCCCCGATCGACGCCGCCACCTCGGCGGCGGCGTCGATGTCGACGTCGTTGACCACGACCGAGGCCCCCTCGGCGGCGGCGAGCCGGGCGTAGGCGGCACCGAGCCCACGCCCGGCTCCGGTCACCACGACCGCCTTACCGGCCAGGCTTCCGGCGCTCCGACCGGCCCGGCCACCGACGCCGGTACCGGGCGGGATGGCCGGACCCGGCAGCCCGGCACCGGCCGTCGGGTCCGGGCGCATCAGGAGAGCCTCTCGATCACCAGCGCCATTCCCTGGCCGCCGGCGGTACACATCGTCTCCAGGCCGAACTGCTTGTCCCGGAAGCGCAGCGAGTTGATCAGAGTGGTGGTGATCCGCGCGCCGGTCATCCCGAACGGGTGCCCGACCGCGATAGCTCCACCGTGGACGTTCACCCGGTCCGGATCGATGCCGAGTTGCCGGTAGGACGGGATCACCTGTGCCGCGAACGCCTCGTTGATCTCGACCAGGTCGATGTCGGCAACGGACATCCCGGCGTTCGCCAGCGCCCGCCGGCTGGCCTCCACCGGACCGAGCCCCATGATCTCCGGGCTGAGCGCCGACACGCCCGTTGCCACGATCCGGGCCAGCGGCGTCAGGCCGAGTTCCCGGGCCCGGACGTCGCTCATCACCACCAGTGCGGCAGCTCCGTCGTTGAGCGGACAGCAGTTGGCCGCGGTCACCGTCCCGTCCGGACGGAACACCGGCTGCAGGTTGCGCACCTTCTCCAGGGTCACCCCGGAACGGGGCCCGTCGTCCCGGCGCAACACCGTACCGTCGGGGAGCGTGACCGGCGTGATGTCGATGTCCCAGAACCCGTCCGCCTGCGCCTTCTCGGCCAGGTTCTGGCTCCGTACGCCGAACTCGTCCTGTTCCTCGCGGGTGATGCCGAACCGCTGGGCGACGTTCTCCGCGGTCTGCCCCATGGCGATGTACGCGTCGGGTTCCTCGCCGTCCTCACGCGGGTCGTGCCACACCTCGGCCCCGGCGCCGCTCCGGCGGGCGGTGCGCTCCTCGGCGGCGGCGTAACGGGGGTGGTGGGTGCCTGGTGCGCCGTCGGACTTTCCCCGGTCGTACCGGGAGACGACCTCGACCCCGGCGGAGACGAAGGCGTGTCCCTCACCCGCCCTGATGGCGTGGAAGGCCATCCGGGTGGTCTGCAGGGAGGACGCGCAGTAGCGCTGGACCACCGTGCCGGGCACATCGTCGAGGCCGAGTTGCAACGCGACCATCCGACCGATGTTGTAGCCCTGTTCACCGGCGGGCTGAGCACAGCCGAGCAGTACGTCGTCGAGGTCGTGCGGATCGAGCGCGGGCACCTGCGAGAGTGCGGCGCGCACCATGGTGGCGGCGAGATCGTCGGCCCGTATCCCGGTCAACGAGCCCTTGTAGGCCCGACCGATCGGTGAGCGGGCCGCTGCCACGATCACGGCTTCTGGCATTGCCTGTCCCCTTTATTGAGTGACCATCCAGCCGCCGTCGACCGGCAGCAGCACGCCGTTGAGGTAGCCGGCGAGCGGGGAGAGCAGAAAGAGAACCGCACCGGCGATGTCGTCGGGCACTCCGGCGCGGCGCATCGGATTACGGGCGATCAGGGAGCGACCCAGTTCGGTGTCGGCGAAACCGGCCATCCGGGGGGTCTCGATGAAGCCGGGTGCGATGGCGTTCGCCCGGACGGCCGGCGCGACACGGGTGGCCAGGTGCCGGGTGTAACCGGCGATCGCGGCCTTGCCCGCGCAGTACCAGGCCGAGTCGGTGCCGACGAAGTTGCCGGCGACCGAGGCGATGTTGACCACGGCGGCACCCGACGGTGGTCGGGTGGCCAGCCACGCGTCGGTGACCGAACGCACGCTGCCCACGGTGAGCGCCAGCGCGTGGTCGAAGTCGAGGTTGCCGCTGCTGGCCGGTCCGGCGTTGTTGACGAGGTACCGGGCCGGTCCGCTGGCGACCAGTGCCGCCGATACCGCCGCCGGATCGCTGACGTCGGCGGTCGCCGCGACGGCGACGCCGCCCTCGGCCGTGATCTCCTCGACGGTCGCGGCCACCGCGTCCGCCGACAGGTCCCACGCCGCCACCCGCAGCCCGGCCCGGGCCGCCATTCGCGCGGTTGCCCGGCCGATGCCACTGCCAGCGCCGGTGACCACCACGGTGTCGCTGACTGCAAAGCCCAACTCCATACCAGTAACCTAACAGGCGCTTGGTTAGTTTTGCAATGGTGATCGGCCCCGGCGGTGACTCCCACCGATCCGGCCGGCGGCGCACGACCAGGTCAGGCGGCGGTTCACGGCGGCGGCACACCGGCTCACATCTGCGTACGGAGGCGCGACTTGAACACCTTGCCGCTGGCGTTGCGGGGCAGTTCCTCGACGACGACGACCGACCGCGGCACCTTGTAGTTGGCCAGGTTCGCCCGACAGAAGGCGACGATCTCCGCCGGTTCGACGTGGGTCCCCGGACGGGGCACCACGAACGCCCGCCCCACCTCGCCGAGCCGCTCGTCCGGCACCCCGACGACCGCCGCCTCGGCCAGCGCCGGGTGTCGCAGCAGCGCCTGCTCTATCTCGGCGGGATAGGCGTTGAAGCCGCCCACGATGAACATGTCCTTGAGCCGGTCGGTGATCCGCAGGTAACCCCGTTGGTCGAGCACCCCGATGTCACCGGTGTGCAGCCAGCCGTCCCCGTCGATCGCCGCCCGGGTGGCGGCCTCGTCCTCGAAGTAGCCACGGGTCACGTTGTAGCCCCGGATCAGCACCTCACCCGGCTCACCGGGCGGCAACGGCACACCGTCGAGGCCCACCACCCGTACCTCCACCTCGGGCACGGGGGCGCCACAGGTGGTGGCGACGGTGACCGGAGTGTCGTCCGGCTGGCACATCGTGGCGGTACCGCCCGACTCGGTCAGCCCGTACGCGGTCACCACCGTCGGCATGGCCAACTCGGTACGGAGCCGCTCGATCAGGACCACCGGGACCGTGGTCGCACCGGTGACCGCGACCCGGAGGCTGGACAGGTCCCGACCACCCCGCTCCGGATGGTCCAGGATCGAGGTGTACAGCGTCGGCGGGCCGGGCAGGACGGTGATCCGTTCCCGCTCGATAAGGTCCATCGTGGCCGGCACGTCGAGCACGGACTGCGGCACGATGGTCGTACCCCGCAGGAGACAGGCAAGGACACCGGCCTTGTAGCCGAACGTGTGGAAGAACGGGTTGACCAGCAGGCACCGGTCCCCTGGGCGCAGGGTGGCCCGCTGTGACCAGGAGACGTACAACGCGATGGTCTGCCCGTGGGCCAGCATCACCCCCTTGGGGTGCCCGGTCGTGCCGGAGGTGAAGAAGATGTCACAGAGATCGTCCGGCGCGACGTCCGCCGCCCGCCGCCGGGCCTGTTCCACCGGGACCGTGACCCCGGCGGCCAGCAGTCCGTCCCAGCCCAGCACGACCCGATGCGCAGATTCCGGCGGCTCACCCGCCGTGACCACCACCGTCGACAGATGCGGTAGCTCCTGGTCGTCGAGCATCGCGACGTAGTGGTTGCCGAGGAAGCCGTCCTCGGTGACCAGCAGCCGGGCCCTGGTCCGCCCCAGGATGTACGCGGCTTCGGCACCCTTGAACCGCGTGTTGATCGGCACCAGTACGGCACCGGCGCTGACCGTACCGAGCGCGGCCACCACCCAGCGCCAACCGTTCGGAGCCCAGATCGCCACCCGGTCCCCCGGCGCCACACCATGACCGATCAGCGCTCGGGCGAACCGCTCGACCTCATCGGCGAGCTGCGGAAAACTGAGCCGCACCGCGCCGTCGACCACCGCGTCACGGTCGGGATAGGCGTACGCGCAGCGGCGTACGAGGTCGGGAATCGTCCTGGCAGTTGTCGGGTCCGTCACGTCCGTCAGCACGTTGGCAGGTTACCAACCGAGCGCTTGGTTGGTAAGGTCCGAGACGTGACTGACACAGAGGCATACCTGGTCGACGCCGTCCGGACGCCGGTCGCCAGACGCAACGGCGGGCTCGCCGGGATCCACCCGGCCGATCTCGGCGCACACGTGCTGCGGTCCCTCGTCGACCGGACCGGCATCGACCCGGCCACCGTCGACGACGTCATCTTCGGCTGCGTGGACGCGATCGGCCCGCAGGCCGGCAACATCGCCCGTACCGCCTGGCTGGCCGCCGGGCTGCCCGAGGAGGTTCCCGGGGTCACCGTCGACCGCCAGTGCGGCTCCTCCCAGCAGGCCGTGCACTTCGCCGCGCAGGCCGTCCTCTCCGGCACCGCCGACCTGGTGGTGGCCGGCGGTGTGCAGAACATGTCCAGGGTCCCGATCTCCTCGGCGATGACCGCTGGCGTACCGCTCGGTTTCACCGACCCCTTCTCCGGCTCGACCGGATGGCAGGAGCGCTACGGCGACCAGGAGATCTCCCAGTTCCGGGCCGCCGAACTGATCGCCGACAGGTGGGACATCAGCCGGCGGGAGATGGAGGAGTTCGCACTGGAGAGCCACCGGCGCGCGACGACCGCCATCGACTCGGGTCGGTTCGTCCGGGAGATCGTCCCGCTGGCCGGGGTGGAGGCCGACACGGGCCCACGCCGCGACACGTCACTGGAGAAGATGGCCGCCCTGGCGCCGCTGACCGAGGGCGGTCGGGTCACCGCCGCGCTGGCCAGCCAGATCTCCGACGCCGCCGCCGCACTGCTGGTCGCCTCGCCCCGCGCGGTCGCCGAGTACGGGCTACGCCCCCGCGCGCGGATCCACCACCTCAGCGTCCGCGCCGCCGACCCGGTCTACATGCTCACCGGGCCGATCCCGGCCACCGAGTACGCCCTGAGCCGTGCCGGGCTGCGGGTCGCCGACATCGACCTGGTGGAGATCAACGAGGCGTTCGCCTCGGTCGTGCTGGCCTGGCAGCGGGAGACCGGCTTCGACCTGGACCGGGTGAACGTCAACGGCGGGGCGATCGGGCTCGGTCATCCGCTGGGGGCGACCGGCGTGCGGTTGATGACCACGTTGCTGCACGAACTGGAGCGCACCGGCGGACGGTTCGGGCTACAGACCATGTGCGAGGGCGGAGGGACAGCCAATGTCACCATCATCGAACGGCTCTGAGCCGACCCGGTCGGCGACACCACTGACCGGTCAGGTGGCGGTGGTGACCGGTGGCACCCGGGGCATCGGCCGGGCGATCGCCCGCCGGCTACGTTCCGCCGGCGCGTCCGTACTGGTCTGCGGACGGTCCGAACCCGCCGACCTACCCGACGGAATCGAGTTCGTCGCCGCCGACGTACGCGACCCGCAGCAGGCGACCCAACTGATCGAGAAGGCGGTACGCCGGTTCGGTCGACTGGACATCGTGGTGAACAACGCGGGCGGCTCCCCCGCCGTACCGGCCGCGACCGCCTCCCCCAACCTGGTGACCTCGGTGGTCCGGCTCAACCTGATGGCTCCGTTCTTCGTCGCGCAGGCGGCGAACGCGGTCATGCAGCAGCAGGAGGGGGGCGGTCACATCCTCAACATCGGTAGCGTCGCCGCGATCCGTCCGGCCCCGGGCACCGCCGTCTACGCCGCGGCGAAGGCCGGGCTGGCCGTACTCACCCAGGCCCTGGCCGTCGAGTGGGCACCTGCCGTACGCGTCAACTGTGTCACCGCCGGCATGGTCCGTACCGAGGAGACCGGCGACCACTACGGTGACGAGGAGGCCCTGGCTGCGGTTGCCGCCACCGTCCCGCTCGGTCGGATGGCGACTCCGGACGACATCGCCGACACCTGCCTGCTGCTGACCTCACCACTGGCCGGCTACGTCACCGGCGCGAACCTGGTGGTCGACGGTGGCGGCCAGCGGCCCGCGTACGCCGACACCGCCCGCCCGACACCCCGCGACTGAGCGCCCCGACAGCGGCGCGCTCCGGATTTCGCATTGGCCCCGTGGGCCACCGGTGGCCCGGGCGATAATCGAGGCTCGCCCGGGCCGCCGGCCCGATCCGGATCTGTGTGGGAGATGTCCGTATGGCTCAGGACCTGCGAGCGCGTTCGGCCGCCGAGGTCTTCGACGACCATCTCCGCTTGTCGGGCGAGAACCGGTTCGAGGAGGACATCGAACGCAACGTCTCCCCGGACTGTGTGGTCCTGGAACGCCGCGGGGTGTTCCGGGGGCGCGATGGCGTACGTGAGTTGGCCCGGTTCCTCGCCGAGGAGATCCCGGACGCGCGGTACACCTACACGTGCCGGCTGGCCGAGGGACGCGTCGCGTTCCTGGAGTGGACCGCCGAGGCCGCGCACACCCGGGTACGGGACGGAGCGGACTCGTACGTCATCGAAGACGGCTGGATCATGGCCCAGACGATCCACTACACGGTCGAGTCGACGGGCGCGACCCCCTGACCCATGGCTGCCGAGAGACCGGCCCGGTCGGCGATCAACCGGCGCAGGGCCACCTCGTCACCGAGCAGCAACCGGTTGGCGGTGGCCCGCTTGAGGTAGAGGTGCGCGTCGTGTTCCCAGGTGAAACCGATTCCGCCGTGCAGCTGGATGCTCTCCGCGGTCACCGTACCGGCGGCCCTGGTCGCGACCAGCTTGGCCAGCGGAGCGGCCACGGCGAACTCCGCCGTACCGGCCACGCGCAGCGCGTACCAGGCGCTGGAGGTGGCCGCCTCCACCGCCACCGCCAGGTCGGCGATCCGGTGCCGTAGCGCCTGGAAGTGCGCCAGTGGAACGCCGAACTGTTCACGTGTCCGGAGGTAGTCGATGGTCGACTCCAGGCTGGCCCGGGCCACCCCGATCGACTCGACCGCCACCGCCGCCCACATCAGATCCAGGGCATGCTCGGCACCCCGCCGGCTGACCAGGGTGGCGGGCGTCGCGGTGAACTCGAGCCGCACCTGCCGTCGGGTCGGGTCGAGGGTGCTGTGCTCCGTACGCCGGGTGTCGGCGGTCCGCACCGCGTACAGGCCCGGTTCGCCGTCACACAGCGCCGCGACGACGGCCACGTCGGCAACCTGCCCGTCCAGGACATGCTCCTTGACCCCGTCCAGCAGATAGCCGGCACCGGATCGCCGGGCCGTGCAGGTCCAGTCCTTCGACGACCAGCCCACGCCCGGCTCAGCCAGCGCCAGGGTGGCGACGGTGCCACCGTCGGCGATCCCGGCCAGCAGATCAGTGGCCAGGTCCCCGTCGAGCGCAGCCGCCGCCGTGACCGTGGCGAGGTACGGGGCCGGCAGCAGCACCCGCCCCGCCTCCTCCAGGACGAGTCCCATCTCCACCTCGGAGGCGCCGAACCCGCCGTACTGCTCGGGAATGGCCAGCGCGGTGACCCCGAGTTCGCTGGTCAGCCGCTGCCACAGGGCGGAATCGAAGCCCGCAGCCGCGCGTACCCGCTCCGAGGTGGCCTGTCGGCTCAGGAACGTCCGGACCGTGTCGCGTAGTTCCGCCTGCTCGGCGGTGAAACCGAAGTCCACCCGTACCCCCTAGCCGCGCGGTACCCGGCCAAGCAGCCGGTCCGCGATGATGTTCCGCTGGATCTCGTTGGAGCCGCCGTAGATGGTGTCGGCCCGGGTGAAGAGGAACAGGCGTTGGGCGTCGGAGAGACCGTCGTCGGCCAGCGTCGCCGCCGGACCGGTCACCAACATGGCCAGTTCGCCCAACTGCTGGTGCCAGGGTGCCCAGAGCAGCTTGGCAACCGACGCCTCCATTCCCGGCAGGTCCCCCTCCGGGGTGCCCAGGGTCCGGAGCGCGTGGTGGCGAAGGACCTGCAGGCCGACCCAGGCGTCCGTGATCCGGTCCCGCCAGACCGGATCGTCGGACACGCCGTTGGCCCGGGCCACCCCGATCACGTCGTCCAGTTCCCGGGCGAAGCCGAGTTGCTGGCCGAGCGTGGCCACGCCCCGTTCGAAGGCCAGCGTGCCGGTGGCCACCCGCCACCCGTCACCCGGCTGTCCCACGATGTTCTCCGCCGCGGTGACCGCGTCGTCGAAGAACACCTCGTTGAACTCGGAACTACCGGTGAGCTGGGTGATCGGGCGTACCTGCACGCCGGGCTGGTCCATCGGCACCAACAGGTAGGACAGTCCCCGGTGCTTGGGCGCCTGCGGGTCGGTACGGGCCAGTACGAAGCACCAGTCGGCGATGTGCGCCAGGGAGGTCCACACCTTCTGACCGGTGATCCGCCAGACGTCGCCGTCCCGGACCGCGCGGGTCTGTACCGCGGCCAGGTCGGAGCCGGCGTTCGGCTCGGAGTAGCCCTGGCACCAGAACTCGGTGGCGGCGGCGATCGGCGGCAGGAAGCGGCGGCGCTGCTCCTCGGTGCCGAACGCGATCAGGGTCGGGGCCAGCAGATATTCCCCGATGTGGCTGAGCCGTCCCGGGCCGCCGGCCCGGGCGTACTCCTCGAAGAAAATCACCTGTTGGGCGATGCTGGCCCCACCGCCACCGCTGGCCCGGGGCCAGCCCAGCCCGATCCAGCCGGCCCCGCCCAGCTCACGTTCCCACTCCGTACGCAATGGGATGTTCTCGTGCTCGCGGCCGGGACCACCGGTGCCGGCCAGGGCGGCGAACCTGCCGGTCAGATGGGCCGCCAGCCAGTCACGGACGGTGGCCCGGAAGTCGTCGTCGGACAGTTCGGTGACAGCGGGCATCTCAGGCTCCGTAGACCGGTGCCGGGGTGGGTGCGCGGCCGATCAGGTCCCGGACCACCGGCCCGAGTTCCTCGGGACGCCAGCGTCGGCCGGCGTCGATCGGCTCGCCGTGCTGCCAGCCGTCGGCGACGCTGACCGCACCACCGGCCACCTCGAAGACCCGGCCGGTGACGTCACCGGCGTCGGCGCTGGCCAGCCAGACCACCAGCGGGGAGACGTTCTCGGCGGCCATCTGGTCGAATCCGTCCTCGGGGGCCCGCATCGCGTCGGCAAAGACGGCGGCGGTCATCGCGGTACGCGCCGACGGCGCGATCGCGTTGACGGTGATGCCGTAACGGGCCAGTTCCACCGCCGCGACCTGGGTGAGTGCCGCCACGCCGGCCTTGGCCGCAGCGTAGTTGCTCTGCCCGACGCTGCCCATCAGCCCGGCCCCGGAGCTGGTGTTGACCACCCGGGCGGCGACCGGCTGTCCGGCCTTGGCCTGGTCCCGCCAGTAGGCGGCGGCGTGCCGCAGCGGCGCGAAGTGCCCCTTCAGGTCGACCCGGACCACGTCGTCCCACTCCGCTTCGGAGAGGTTGACCAGCATCCGGTCCCGGACCAGCCCGGCGTTGTTGACCAGGGCGTCGAGCCGGCCGAATGCCTCGACCGCGGCGCCCACCAACTGTTCGGCGTAGCCCCAGTCCGCGACGTCGCCGACGCTGGCGATCGCGGTGCCGCCGGCCCGCTGGATCTCGGCGACCACGTCGGCCGCACCACTGCCGACGTCGTTGACCACCACCCGGGCACCGGCCGACGCGAAGGCCAGCGCGTGCGCCCGACCGAGTCCCTGCCCGGCTCCGGTCACCACGACCACCCGGCCTGATTCGCTCATGCCAATCCTCACTCTCCTAGGACCTCCCGCCGATAGCGGGTCACGGTCGCCTCGACCTTGGCCGGTCGTGCCGGATCCGCCCGGATCACCACCCGCGCCACGCCCAACTCCGCCAACTCCTCCGCTTCCGCCCGGGAGGCCGGCGCGCGGGCGGTGATCTCCACCGCCGCCGGGTCCCGGCCGAGCGCCAGGCACTCGTCGCGTAGCCGGCCCAGCAGCTTCCGCAGTCCGGCCACGTCCACGCCGAGCGGATAGAAGCCGTCCCCGAACCGGGCCGCCCGCCGGACCGCCGCCGGGCTGTGCCCGCCGATCATGATCGGAACACCGGTGGTACGGGTGGGCCGTGGTCGGCTGTGCACGTCGGCGAAACGTACGGTCTGCCCGGTGTAGCTGGCCGGCGCCCGGGTCCAGAGGACGCGCAGCGCTTCGAGGTACTCGTCGGCCCGGCGGCCCCGGCCCGCGAAGGGCACCCCGACCGCGTCGTACTCCTCCGCCAGCCACCCGACCCCGATCCCGGCGATCAGCCGGCCGCCACTGAGTACGTCGAGCGTGGCCAGTCGCTTCGCCAGGTGTACCGGGTTGTGCTCGGGCAGGATGAGCATCGCGGTGCCGAGCATGAGTCGGTCGGTGTGCGCCGCCGCGAAGGTCAGCCAGTGCAGCGGGTCGGGGATGTCGTCCCGGGGCAGCAGGTTCATCCGGCCACTGGGGTCGTACGGATAGGCGGACGCATAGCTGTCCGGCACCACGACATGTTCGACGGCCCACACCGATTCGCAGCCCAGGTCCTCAAGTTGTCGTACGAACCGCGCCGCGACGTGCGGATCGGCGCCGCTGGTTCCGGCGAGCACTGGCATCACGCCCAACTTGACACCCATGACGGATACCCTACCAAACGCTTGCTTGGTAAGCTAGCCGGCATGATCGACGACTTCTCCGGCCGCCCCGGTGCTGCCCTGGTCGCGGGCGCGACCGGCGGCATCGGCACCGCGATCGCCCGGATGCTGGCTGCCCGGGGCAGCGCCCTGGCCCTGACCTACCGGCGCAATGCGGACGCGGCCGACTCACTGGCCACCGAACTCGGACGCGCCGCAACCTGGCAACTCGACCTGACCGACGACGAGGCCAGCACCGCGGTACTCACCGAGGCCGCCGAACGGTTCGACGGCCTGCACACCGTGATCTACGCGGCCGGGCCACACGTGCCGATGGTCCACCTCAGCCGGATCACCCCGGCGGCCTTCCGCACCCAACTCGAACAGGACGCGATCGGTTTCTTCCACCTGATGCGCGCCGCGCTGCCCCTGCTGCGTCAGAGTCGCGGCAGCCTGATCGCGGTCACCACGGCCGCCACCCGGCGGTACCCGGTCCGCGACGGTCTCTCCGCCGGGCCGAAGGGTGCCGTCGAAGCGCTGGTCCGAGGCGTCGCCGCCGAAGAGGGCCGGTACGGCGTACGCGCCAACTGCGTCGGACCCGGCATGTTGACCGATGGCATGGCAGCCCGGTTGATCGCCTCCGGCGACCTCGACGAGCGTGCACTGGACGTCGCCCGGGCCAACATTCCGCTACGCACCTTCGGCACCGCCGACGACGTGGCCGAGGCGGTCTGTTTCCTGGCCAGTGACCGCGCCCGTTTCATCACCGGTCAGCAACTCGACGTCGACGGTGGTTACACCGTCTGACCGACTTCCCACCCGCAACGGAGTGAGGCCGACCGGGCCGGCCAACGCTGATCGGGATCCCCAGCGTGGGGATCCCGATCAGTCGCATGCACACGACCAGCCCATCAACGAGGTCAGCCAGTAGGTCGCAGCTCCCTGGGGCGTTCCACCCCGATGGCCGCGCGATAGGCGTCGTCCAACGCCCGCCCGCCGTCCTCCTCCTGTGCCACGACCTCGCCACGCACGAGCACGTAGCCCCGGTCGACCACGGAGCGCAACACACCCAGCGCGGGTTCGGCCAGCAGCACCGCCACGCCCTCCCGGGCCAGACCGGTCACCGTACGGGCCAGTTCCTGCACGATGAGCGGGGCGAGACCGGTCATCATCTCGTCCAGCAGGAGCACCTTCGGCGAGCCCATCAACGCCCGGGAGACCACGAGCATCTGCTGCTCGCCACCGGACAGCACGCCGACCAGACTGCGCAGCCGGGTACGCAGGATCGGGAACCGGTCCAACGCGTTGTCCACCGCGGACTTCGGCAGATGCAGCAGCTCGGCCATCACCTGCAGGTTGTCGGCCACGTTCAGGTGCGGAAAGAGCTGCCGCCCCTGGGGCACGATCGCGATGCCGGCCCGTGCCCGAGCAGCCGGCCGCAGCCGACTGACCTCCTCACCGTCGAGGGTCACCTTGCCGGTCGACGGCACCGATCCGTACACGGCCAGCAGCAGACTGCTCTTGCCGGCACCGTTCGGCCCGACCAGCGCGGTGACCGTACCGCCCGGGACGGTCACGGTCGCGTCGGTGACGGCACTGGCGTGACCGTAACGGACGCTGAGCCCGTCGACCTTCAATTCATGAGCGGACATCTTCCACCTCCGCCTCCCGGGTTCCGGTCTCGGACCCGACGTCCGGATCGTCGACCGAACCGAAGTACACCTGCTGCATCTGCGGGCTGGCCAGACACTCCCGTGGCTCTCCGTCGAAGGCGACCCGGCCCCGATCGAGCAGCATGATCCGATCGACCAACCGGGCGACCAGGTCCACGTTGTGGTCGACCAGGATCACGCCGTGCCCACGCCGCCGTACGGTGTGGATCACCTCCGCGATGCCGGCGACGCCCTGCGCGTCGGACCCGGCGAACGGCTCGTCCAGCAGCAGCACCAGCGGATCCTGTCCGAGCGCCCGCCCGACCTCGACCAACCGTTGTTCGCCCAGCGACAGGTCACCGGCCTCCCGGTCCAGGCCCTCGATCCCCAGTTCCTCGGCCAGCAGCCGGATCGCTCGCACATCGTCGGCGACCCGGGGTCGTAGTGCGCCGGCGAACGCGCCGACGGTCATCCGCCACAGCGACGCGTGCCGACGGGCGGCGCGACCCAGCAGCAGGTTCTCCCGGACACTCAGCTCCAACGCCAGTTGCGGATACTGGAAGGTACGGGCCAACCCGGCCCGGGCCCGACGCGAGGCCGGACCGGACAGCTCCGCCCCCCGCAGCACCAGTTCGCCCGCGGTGGCCGCCTGGGTACCGGAGATCAGGTCGACCAGGGTGGTCTTGCCGGCGCCGTTCGGGCCGACCAGCCCGAGCACCTCCCCGGCCCGCAGCTCGAAGGACACGTCCTCCAGCGCGGTCACCCCGCCGTAGCGTTTGGTCAGGCCCCGCCCGACCAGGAGCGTTTCCTCACCCATGGTCGACCCGTCCCTTCCTCGACAGCGCCCAGATCCGGGTGCGTAGCTTGTCGGCGTACCCGATGACACCGCGCGGCGCGATCAGCATGATGACCAGCACGCCCAGGGCCAGCAGCAGCGTGCCGCTGGTCTGGATGGCCGGGAAGTTGAGGGTCAGTTCGACGGCCAGCACCGCTCCGGCGACCGCACCCCACGGAGTCCCCGCCCCACCGATGAGCGGCATGAAGATGGCCAGGAACACGATGTTGAGGGTGAACGTGTCGGGGGTGATGCTGCCGGCCGAGTAGGTGAACAACCCACCCCCGACGGCCGCGATCGCCGCCCCGAGCCCGAGGGCGACCAGGTTCATCACCGGCACCCGTACGCCGGCGGCCTCCACCGCTCGCGGTGCGTCCCGCATGGTCCGCACGATCACGCCCCAGGGCGACAGCCGCAACCGGTCCAGCAGGAACGCGATCACGCAGACCACGACCGCCGAACCGACCACCACCTGGTAGTGGTCGGGGGTCCAACCGAACAGGTTGAGCGGACGCAGGTTGCCCAGGCCGGCGGAGCCACCCGTGATGCCCTCACCGTCGATCAGGAAGGCGGTGAACGCCATGCCGAAGAGCAGGGTGACCGCAGCGAGGAAGAAGCCGGACAACCGCCGGGTCACCAACCCCAGCAGTACGGCGATGAGCGCCGCCACGATCGGCCCGACGATCCACGCCACGGCCAGCGGCAACGCCGTCTTCGTGGAGATCAGCCCGACGGCGTAGCCACCGATGCCGGCGTAGGCGCCGTAGGCCATGGACAGGGATCCGGCCATCAGGTACGGCACGTACATCCCGAGGGCGATCAGCGCGTAGGTCGCGGCGGAGGTGACGAGGGTCTGCCGGTAACCGTCGCTGCCGACCCAGAGCAGGATCAGGGCCGTGGCCACGACACCGAGCGCGAGTCCGCCGATGCCCGGTACCTCGCGGATGTCCCAGCGGCGGGTCTCGCCGGCCGCAGGTCGACTGGCCAGCGTGGTCATGCGCGCACCGTCCTGACGAACAGGCCCTGCGGGCGGAAGGCGAAGAAGAGCAGCGCGATCAGGAGCATTCCGTACACGTGCGACTGGCCACCGAAGTAGTACGGCAGGAAGACCTCGGCCAGGCCGAGCAGCATGCCACCGACGAGCGGGGCCCACACCGATCCGGTGCCGCCGATCACCACGGCCAGGAAGCCGGACACCGACCAGTGCAGCCCGGAGAGGGAGTGGACGCCCGCCTTCGGCGCGAACAGCAGGCCGGCCACTGCGGCGAGGAAGCCGGCCAGCAGGAACGCGATGAGCCGGATCCGGTTGACCGGCAGACCGAGCAGGGCAGCGGCGTTCTTGCTGTCGCCAACCGCCCGCAGCAGACGACCGGTCCGGCTGGACCGGATCCAGACGGCGGTGGCTCCGAACGCCACCACGGTCACCGCCATCAGCAGCAGGGAACTCGGCTGGATGACGGTCTCGCCGACGGTCACCGGATCGAACGTGGCGAGGCTCTGCCCCGGCAGCGTCGGGTGACCGAAGAGATAGCCGGCGAGCTGCTGGATCGCGAACAGCACCGCCGCCACCGCCACCAGCGCCGGCAGTTCACCACCGCCGCTGCGGTGCTGTACCGGTCGAACGACACCGAGCTCGGTGACGGCGGCCAGGGCCAGGGTCGCCAGGACCCCGATCGCGGCGGCGCCCCACACCCCCATGTCGTATTCGATGACCAGCCAGGAGGTACACAGGCCGGCCATCATCGCGTACGGACCGATTGCGAAGTTGAAGAAGCCGGCACCGACCTGTACCAGGTAGTAGGCCAGCGCCAGGATGCCGAAGAAACAGCCCATCTCCACCGCGGAGAGCCAGAGCTGGAGTTCTGTCATGGAAACTCCTCGGGAACGTACCGGGTGAGGGTGGCCGGTTCGCCCATGCGCACCCTCACCCGTGCCAGGTCAGGCAGTGCAGGGTGGCTGGTAGGTCGCCCAGGGACCCTTGGGCCGGTTGTCGGCCCCGAACTCGATCAGCGACAGGCCGCAGAGCCCGTCCGCGCCGAGGTGCTTGGTGGGAGAGAACGACAGCGTGAAGTTCTCCTGGCCGAACGTCGCCGGGTAGCCGCTCAGGCTCTGGATCGCCTCGTTCAGCTTGGCCGGATCGTCCGGACCGCCGGCCTTCTCGATGGCCAACTTGAGCAACTGCACCGAGTCCCACGCCTGCGCGTCGAAGGCGGTGATGTCGTAGTCGTCGCCGTTCTTCTTCTTGAGCAGCTCGGTCAGGGCCTTGGTACGCGGGTTGTTCTGGTTGATCGAGCCCATGAAAATCAGACCGTCCAGGGCACCGGCGTTGGCCAGCTTCCACGACGAGGGCTGGTTGCCGATCGAGGCCAGCGAGAACCTCGGCTTACCGCTGAGCTGCTTGGCCAGCGTGTTCTGGGCCAGCACCTCGAACGCGCCGCCGACGCTGGTCACCAGGACGGCGTCGGGATTGGCGTTCTTGAGCCGGGCGACCTGGGCGGACAGGTCGGAGGCGTTGGCCGCCCCCTTCTCGGTGGCCACCAACGTGACACAGGGCATCTTGTCGAGCAACGCCTTGTTCAGTGCCGCGATGGTCGTGGTGTCGTCGGTGAGCACGCCCAGCTTGCTGATGTTCGCGGCCTGGAAGGCCCCGCAGTAGACCCCGGCCCAGTCGGCGGTGGTGTTGGCCAGCATGTAGATGAGTTCGTTGTTGGGCGGGTCGACCAGGGTCGAGGTGACGCCGGTCGGTGCGATCGCCGGCAGCTTGAGCTGGGTGAGCGTGGACTTCGCCTGCATGACCGCGGCACTGCCGCTCTGCAGGAGGAAGGCCTTCGCCCCCTGGCTGGCGAGTTTCTGCAGTACGGCGGGGACCTTGGTCGGATCGCTCTCGTCGTTTCCGACCACCAGCTTCAACGGACGGCCGAGCACGCCGCCCTTGTCGTTGATGTCCTGGACCGCCACCCGGATCGTCTTGCCGGCGATGATGCTGTACGAGGCACCCGGCCCGGTGCTGTCCTCGTCCATCCCGATGATGATCGGTGCTCCGGTCGCGGTGCCGCTGGTGGGTTCGTCCGTGTCGCTGCCGCCGCCACCGCACCCGGTGGCGGCCAACGCGAGGGCGGCTAGACCTGCGACCAGGCCAGTCGTTGTTCCCTTTGATATGGCCACTTCTACCCCTGCCTCGCACGTTCTGGTAAAGGATCTGGGTTATATGTCCTTTTGAAGGGGTCTCGGCTAGGCCGAACTCCCACTGCCGACCACAGCGGTCGACGACCGCCGACGACGTGCGCTTCCAGTGACGCAACTTGACACGTCCCGGAAACCTATCAAGCGCTTGGTTGAAGCACATCATGCTGTCGAGTCCGCGCCGTGTCAAGGACCACAATGTGACACCGGCATCACGAAAAGATCAAGAGGTTCCGCCGTCCCGTGCGCGGGCAACCACCCTGGTCAAGGCCACGATGTGAGCCGCCATCAGGTGACGAAGCACCCCATCGACAGTTACGGAGAGTTGGCGAGGCCGTCACGAAAGACGTAGCCGTCGGGGTGGTTTCCGTGACGGATCCCGTACATGAAGTTGCGATCGACGGCCGGAGCCGCTATGGACCACCCCCGACGACAGGAACGGCGAACGCAACGGCCTGGCAACCAGCGGGCAACACCAGGCCGGTTTTCCGGTCTCACCCTGGCCGGGCCGCCGAAGTGCTACCACTGCGAGAGAAGGTCGGACGAGGGCAGAGCGAGCTGATCATGCGCAAGAGCATCGAGTTGGACCTCAGCTCCTCGGATCCACACCTACGAAGGCCCACGTTCCTGGAGCTGTTCTTCGACCTCGTCTTCGTCTTCGCACTGACCCGGATCGTCGCCCGCATATACGAGGGACTCACGATCCGCCCCGCCGGACACGAGTTGTGGGTGGTTTCGCTCGGGTTCTGCAAGTCGGTCTTGCTGCTGGTGGCCCTCTTCGCTGTCTGGCAGGGCACAGCCTGGTCGACCAGCAGGTACAACCCGGATTCCGGGATAGTTCAGACCGTCGTGATCATCGCGCTGGTCGGCAGCATGGTGATGGGCGTGGCCCTGCCCCGGGCGTTCAGCAGCAGCGGTCTACTCTTCGCGGTCGCGTACTGCGTGGTACAGGTCAGCCGTCCCCTGCTGTTGCTCACCGCGGTACGCGAGCATGAACGACGTTCCCTCAAAGTCCGGATGTTGATCACGCACAGCACCCTGTCGGTGGCGTGGATCGCGGGCGCATCGACCACGGGCTGGTCCCGGGGCCTGCTCTGGACCCTGGCGCTGGCCACCGAGTACACCCTCGTCCGATTCGGCTGGCCGGTACCGGGGCTGGGGCGTTCCCGTTCATCGAGGTGGAACATCGCCGGCAGCCACCTGGCCGAGCGGTTCCAGCAGTTCTTCCTGATCGCGCTCGGCGAGACGATCCTGGTGATCGGTTGGGCCTACAGTGACCATCTGGCCCCCGAGCGCACGATCGCATTCGCGGTCTCGATCGCCACGTCAGTGCTGATCTGGCGGATCTACTTCCACCGCGCCGGCAGAATCCTCGCCGAGGCCGTTGCCCTGTCCAGGCATCCCGCGACGATCGGTAGGTCCGCCGCCAACACGCACCTCGTCATGACCATCGGCATCGTCGCGACCGCTGCCGGCTACGAGCTCTCCATCGGCCACCCGCTCGATCAGCCGGAACTCAGCTGGCTGCTGCCCATCCTCGGCGGGCCGGCGCTGTTCATCGCCGGCCGGTCCCGCTTCGAATACGAGGTGTTCTCCCGAGTGTCCCCCTCGCGGATCGTCGCCATCGTCGTGCTTATCGCACTCGTCCCCGCCGTACAGGGGGCACCCACGGTGGTCGCCTCAGCCGCCGCGATGCTGGTTCTCACCGCGGTGGCCATCGCCGACGCACGTCGGTCGCGGGGCGCCCCTCCCGAGCCTGCCGCACCGCCGTTCTGACCGACCGGGTCACGCCCCGGGTCAGACGGGGGCGATCTCGTGGACCACGGCAGTCACCACCAGCGATTTCGCTGTCTTACCAGCGGCATTGGTGACGGTCAGCGAGTAGGTGTGCCGCTGGACATCGCCCCCCTTGCCGCTACAGGGAAAGTTCAACGTCTCGGTGCCGGTCGGCGGATAGTTGTCGGCGTAGATGCCAGGGCCGTCGACGGACAGGGCGACCTTGTCGACGTTGGTTACCTTCCAGGCCAGCACGACGGGGGTTCCGGGGATGGGATTGGCGGTCGTACCAGCGGGACAGGTGGGTTTCTGCT
This sequence comes from Micromonospora sonneratiae, assembly GCF_042679305.1. Lineage (NCBI taxonomy): Bacteria > Bacillati > Actinomycetota > Actinomycetes > Micromonosporales > Micromonosporaceae > Micromonospora > Micromonospora sonneratiae. The sequence goes on from NZ_JBHTMP010000001.1 coordinate 187,238, forward strand.
CGATCCGGAACGAGACGATCGTCGGACGAATCGCGGCGGACCCCGCGCTCCGGTCCGTACCCCCGGGCCTCCCGTTACCGCTGCCGCCGGGAACCGTACCGCCACTGGGGGCGGCCGTGGCCGGCGCATGACCATCGACACCGGTGCTCGGTGCAACCGGGGACGCCGACGACGCGACCGGGTTTCCGGGGCCGAGCCCCTCCTCGGCACTTCTCGTACCGTTGTCGCCGCCCCCACACCCGGCGAGCAGCAACAGCACGCTGACGAGGGCAGCGGTACGGATGGACTGTGGGACGGGCATGCTCGCTCCTTGAGGACACCGTCGGGGCTGCGACATGGTTCGCCTCTTCACGTTAGGGAGCATTGCCAAACGTGAGAATCCCGGTTTAGTGCCAATCGAAATCGCTGATCGTACGGGAGCCGGGGGTCGCGCCAGGCAGCCTGCCGGGGTCGCCCGGGCAAACCCTGAGCTCAGGATCGGTCGTTGCCCGGCCCGGGGCACGATCCCTCACAGTCGGCGACACCGACCTAGGCAATCAACCAAGCGCTTGGTAGCCTCCTGCTCAGCCTGATTGCTTGAGGCAATCATTCCGAGCAGAAGGCAGCGAAGAAACGTGTTCCGTGCGCTGCGCCATCGCCCGTTCCGGCTCCTATGGCTGTCCGTGCTGCTGATCCAACTCGCCCACTGGCTCGCGGTCGTCGCCTTCCAATGGGAGGTCGCGAACCGCACGAACAACGACGCGCTGCTGCTGGGCGTCCTCTACTTCTTCATCATGGCGCCGTTCCTGCTCTTCTCCCTGCCAGCCGGCGTGCTGGCCGACACGCGGGACCGACGACGCCTACTGGTCACCGCACTCTGCTGCGCGGTAGCGCTCGACAGCCTCTGCATCCTGTTGGCCGGGCTCGATGCGATGCCGACCGTCATGGTCACCGCGTTGGGTTTCCTGGCCGGTTGCGTCGTCACCGTGGTCTCCCCGACCAACCAGGCGCTCACCGCCAGTGCCGTGGACCCGGCTGACCTGACCAGCGCCATTCCACTCCAGGCTGCCGGTCTCAACCTGGCCCGGATCCTCGGCCCGGCGCTGGCCGGCCCGCTACTCATTCTGGCCGGCTCGACGTTGGCCTTCACCGTCTGTTGTCTGACGGCCATCGCAGCAGCTCTGTTGGCCTGGCGGCTACCGACCCCACCTCGACCACCAGCCCCGCTGGTGCGGACCGGAATGCACCGACAGATGCTGGCCGGGATCACCCATGTCCGGCAACGGCCCCCAGCAGCGACGGCCCTGGCGATCACCGCCATCACGTCGCTGTTCGGCTCGTCCTATCAGGCCCAGCTACCGATCGTCGGTGCCCGCATCTCCGACGACGGCAACTCGGCGTTCCTGGTCCTGGTCACCCTCGGTGGTATCGGTTCGCTACTCGGCATCCTCAGCGTCGCACGCCGCCGGGGCCGGGTGACGCTGCGTTCCGCCGCCTGGCAGGTGGTGGTGCTCGGGATCGTGTTGGCGCTGGTCGGGCTGACCACGTCGGCACCGCTGGTCGCCCTGCTCATCGTCGCCGCCGGCGGCCTCACTCTCTCGATCATGACCTCGGTCAACTCGATACTCCAGCAGGTGGTCGACGACGTGCAGCGGGGAAGGGTGATGAGCCTCTACATCCTCTGCTGGGGTGGGCTGTTGCCGTTCGGCGGGTTGGCCATGGGTGCCATGAGCGAGGTAACCGATCCGGGCTGGACATTCGCGGTGTTCGGCGCGGTGACCACGGCCGCCGGCCTGGCCTCGACCATTCGCACCGGGCACGGCCGGCCCCGCCTCGGCTGACGCCCCCGCTCCCGCGGCCGGCAACTGTATGGTTGCCCGCACGCCCGCCTGTTGCCGACGGGGTTCCCGTTGCCGGCCGATACCACGCCCGCCGGGAACGAGAAGGATCCTTGCCAGGCTGTCGAGCTGGGCGCACAGACGGGGCAGCCGCTGCGACACGATGGCACGAGCTACTGAAAGCGCCTGGCGCTGTCGCGTCAATTCCCGGTCGATTGGTCAGGCGTACGTCGACGTCCCGGACATACGTCGCCGGGCCGGGCCGGTCCGGGATCGTCGTAGCAGATGTGGGACGACGGGCAGGCCATGTGGGGGGTTGCAGCGGTCTCCTGGAAACCGGCCGCACAGCCCGGCCGCCGGCGGCAGACGTGACGGCCCGAACGCAGGTCCAAGGCTCCTGACTATGGGGGCACCCCGGTGCCCGGAAAGACGTACGGCCGCCTTCGAGGTGACCACCGGGTCCAACCGGACCGGGTGGCTCATCGAAGGCGGCCGTCGCGCCGAGCGCTACCGTCCACGCCGAACAGTCAAGCTGATCTTCACTTCACCATGGCCACGGCCCGCAGGTCCATGTAACCCAGGTTGGCCCAGGGAAGGTTCTTGGCGTTGATCACCTTGGGGTTGGCGATGATGGCGTGGGTCTGCCGGCAGAGCGGGATGAACCAGGCCTCCTGTAGCACCTTCTCCCAGATCTGCTGGTAGAGCTTGGCGCGCTCCGCCTCCGGCAGTGTCGGGTTGGCGGCCTGCTCGGCCAGGGGCTGCACCGCCGCGGTGTCCGCGACGATCCGGTAGCTGCCGAGGAAGTACGTCGCCAGCGTCTCCGCCGGATCACCCTTGGGGTTGAACCCGTTCGACACCATCGAATCGAAGTCGCCGGCCTGGTAGCGGGCATCGTGCTCACTGTTGGGTACGGGGACGAGCTTGACGTCCGCGCCCGCTTCCTTCAACGCGGCCTGGATCACGTTGGCCGGCTGTTCCGTGTTCGTCTGGGCGGCAAAGGTCAGGTCGAACTTCACGCCACCGGCCTCCGTGACCAGTTGCTTGGCCTTCGCGATGTCCGGTGCGTACGGGTACTGGTAGCCCTTCAGCGCCGGCCAGGAGTCCTCCGGATAGAACTGCCGGTACGGGGTGCAGGTGCCGGAGAAGAGCGCTGCGATCTTCTCCGGGTCGATGGCGTGGGCGATCGCCTGCCGTACCTTGAGATCGGTGAGGTTGCCCTTCTTCGCGTCGAGGAAGAGGCTCATCACGTTGCGGAACTGCACCTTGTCGATGTTGAAGGTGCCGCGTTTGGCGAGGTCGTCCGCCCGGGTCAGATCGTTCGGCGCACTGACCCCGGTGATGTCCAGTTCCCCCGCCGCGACGCCGTTCAGCCGGGTGGTGTTGTTGGCGACCCGGGAGATCTCGAGTCCGGCCAACTTGCCGACCTCGGGATCCCAGTAGCTGGGTGCCCGCTTCATGGTGATCTTTTCCTGGGGCACGAACGCGGTGACGACGTACGGGCCGGAACCGGCGTCGCCCGGGTTGTTCGCCAGGTCCCGGGACGGGTCCGCCAGTGCCTTCGGGCTGATCATCATGCCCGCGTTGGAGCTGAACAGGCTGGGCAGTTCGGCCCCCTGCCCCTTCACCAGGTGCAGCCGGGCTGTCGTCGGGTCGACCACCTCAACCGACGTGATCGACTTCAGTGCCTGCTTGACCGTGCTCTTCGGATGGGTCTTGCCCCGATCGAGGTTGGCCTTGACGGCGGCAGCGTCGAAGACGGTGCCGTCGTGGAACTTCACGTCCGTGCGGAGCTTGAGTTCGAGGTAGGCACCGTCGCTGGAGAACTGCCACGACGTGGCCAGCATGGGCAGCAGCTTGTCCTTCCCATCCACCTGCGTCAGCCGGTCGTAGATGGGTGAGAGGTTTCCCTGGCTGGCAACGCTGGCCAGCATCATCGGGTCGAGCGTCGGCATGGGAAGGGCCCAGGCCACCCGCAACACCGCATCGGGATTGATCTCCGACGAGCCGGACGGCTTGTTCGTACCACCGCCAGAACAGGCAGTGGCGGTGAGTGCAACGACGCCCAGAAGGGCAACAAGTACCTTATTTCTTCGCAGGATCACGCTAATCCTCTCAAGTTAAGAATTGGCCGCCTAGTGGACGAAAGGGTCAACCGCGGATTACCGCTGGGCCCGCCTCGTCGAGCAACTGCACGATGTCGACATCGTCGAATCCGTATTCGCGCAGCACCTGCTCGGAATGCTCCCCCGGCAGCGGCGATGGAAGGTGTACGCCGCTGGGCGTACGGGAGAACCGGGGCGTCGGAGCCGACTGCCGTACGCCCTCGTAGTCCACGTAGGCGTCCGGTGTGTGGTAGCGCCGGTCGCTCATCGCCTCGTCGACAGACAGGACCGGGGTGACACACGCCTCCACGCCCTCGAAGGCCACCGTCCAGTCAGCGAGGTCGCGACTGCGGACGACTTCGGCGATCCGCTGCTTGAGGACCGGCCACGACGATCTGTCGTTCTGCCCGTCGACCGGTACGTCGGTCAACTCCAGAACCCGTAGGAGGTTCGCGTAGAACTCCGGCTCCACCGCCCCGACCGCCAGGTACCGACCGTCCCGCGTGGCGTACACGTTGTAGTAGGGCGCACCGGTGTCGAAGGCGTTCGTACCCCGTTGCGGATGCCAGTTCCCCCTGGCCAGCAGCCCCTGTACGACGATCCCCAACTGCGCGGTGCCGTCCAGGATCGAGGCGTCGATGACCTGCCCCCGCCCGGAGCCGTTCCGCTCCACCAGGGCGCTGACGATGGCGAAGGCCAGGGTCAGCCCGCCACCGGCGAAGTCGCCGAGGTACATCAGCGGTGGGACCGGACCGGAATCACCGGTCCCGATGGTGTCCAGCAGGCCCGAGGCAGCGAGAAAGTTGATGTCGTGCCCCGGTTCTCCCCGATTCGGTGCGGTCTGCCCCCACCCGGACATCCGGCCGTAGACCAGGCGGGGATTGGCCTCGAGACACTGCTGCGGTGCCAGGCCGAGCCGCTCGGCGACACCCGGCCGGAAACCCTCCATCAGGACGTCGGCCCGGTCCACCATCCGGCGGGCAGCGGCCTGGCCGCGTGGAGACTTCAGATCCAGGGCGACGGAGCGTCGACCCCGGTTCATGACGTTGTTTCTGGCCCGGGTGCGCTGCGTCGCCGAGAGGTCCGCGCGGTCGATCCGTACGACGTCGGCCCCCATGTCGGACAGCAGCATCCCGGCGAACGGGACCGGTCCCAGCGCGGCCAACTCGACCACCCGTACGCCGACGAGCGGACCCTGGGACTTCGGGCGAAGATGTGTCATCCGGCTCAGTCCACTCTTCCTAGACGCTCTTCTTCCGGCCGGGCAGTTCGCTGGCCCAGGTGTCCGCGGTCACTCCGTCCGTACGCAGCTGGTGCTTGAGCACCCGGCCCACGGGATTACGGGGAAGCCCGCTACGGAACTCGATGAACCTGGGCATGGCGTAGCGGGGCACCCGTCCGACGGACCACTCGTGCAGTTCCGGCTCGGTAAGCGCACTGCCTTCGACCCGTACCGCGGTGACCTTGACCTCGTCCTCGTTCAGCGCCGACGGAACGGCGTGGACGGCGACCTCGACGATGTCGGGGTGGGCACCGTAGATCGCTTCCAGCTCGAAGCTGGAGATGTTCTCGCCGCCCCGACGTAGGTAGTCCTTGTTCCGGTCGACGAAGTAGAGGAAGCCGTCGTTGTCGATGCGGCCCAGGTCGCCGGTGTGGAACCAGAGATCCCGCCACACGGCCACGGTCTGCTCCGGCCGACCCCAGTAGCCGTCGAACATCGCGCCGGGCCGCTTCGGCCGACAGACGATCTCCCCGACGGTGTTCGCCGGAACCGGGTAGCCGTCGGCGTCCACGATGCGGACCTCGAACGAGTCGTTCTCCTTGCCCGCACTCCCGGCCCGGTACTGGTCCGGCGGCGTGGAGGTGATCAGGGATGCCTCTGTCATGCCGTACGCCCCGGCACCCACCCGGGCCACCCCGAAGCGTTCCTGCCAGACCCGTGCCAACTCGGCGGACACCGGCGATCCGCTCACCACCCGCAACTGGCCACGGGCCCGTACGGCCGCCTCCGTCTCCGGTGCTTGGGCGATCATGGGCAGCATCGAGCCCATCAGGGCGGCAATCGTCGCGCCGCTGCGTTCGATGTCGTCCCAGAACCGGCTGACCGAGAACCGGCTGGCCAGGCTGATCGAACTCCCCAGCAGCACGGTGGCGGTGACGTGGGAGACCGCAGCCAGGTGGAACAGCGGCAACGGGGTCCACAGCAGTTCCTCGGGCCGACGCTCGACGTTCGCCATGATGTCGCGGGCCATGTTGCAGATGTAGCTGTGGCTGACGATGCATGCCTTGGACGGACCGGTGGTTCCCGCCGTGTAGATCAGATGGCTCGGGTCCCGTGGCCGGGAGGGACGAGCCCGGAAATCGCTGTCGCCCTGGGCCAGCACCGCATCGAAGGTGAAGGTCGCGCCGGAGTGTCCGGCGACGGCGGCATCGGCACCGTCGACCACCACGGCGGTGAGGTCGGCGGCGATGCCACTGGCACCGCGCATGAGTTCCTCGGCGAACTCGGTCTGCGCGATGAGCAGCCGGGGCGCACTGTCGGTCACCTGGTGTCGCAGGATCTCGCCCACGTTGGAGGTGTTGTAGGGCACCACGATCACGCCGCACTTGGCCGCCGCCCACCAGCTGAGCAGGGCCGTACGGCCGTTACGGGCCATCACCCCGACCCGGTCGCCCGGTGCGACGTGCGCGGCGAGAAAGTCGGCCAGTTGGTTGGCCTCGCGGTCCAGTTCCGCCAGGGCGTACGGCTTGTGATTGAAGTAGATCGTGGTGTCGGAGCCCTTCGCCAGGCCGGTCTCGATTCCGTGCAGGATCGACTTTCCGTTGAGTTGATCGCTGGCCGGCCAGCCCGTCATTGTTCCTCCTCCATAGTCCGGCCTCGCGTACCGACCGGTCGCCCTGGCCGACGTGAGCTGCCCCGGGACGACGCTCGCGCAACGATGCCGGCCATCGACACTCGACACGTAACCAAGCAAGCGCTTGGTTCAAGGTAACAATGCCCCCGATGCGGGTCAAGGCACTGCCACCCCGGCCAATCAGCCAACAAAGTCGACCCCAAGGCCCGATCCGGAGCCCCCGCACCCCGAGGCCTTGACCTCGACGAGCACCCCGACCTAGTTTCGTAGCAAGCGCTAGCTTGGTAGCGACATCCGTTCCAGTCAACTCGATCGAAGGAGGGTCGGATGACTGCCGCCCCGCCCGGAAACCTGGCCACTGCCGGTCCCCCGGCATCAACCGAGGAACCACTGGCCTATCTGGAGCGACTCCGCTCGATCGTCGGCAAACGGGGCGAACCACGCCGGGCCAAGGACCCGATCAGTGGACCGATCATCCGCATCTGGTGCGACGCGGTCGGTGACGAGAACCCTGCCTACCAGGTCCCCGACTGGGCCCGACAGTCCCGGTTCGGCGGGATCATCGCCCCCGCGACCAGCCTGAACATGTGGACCCTGCCCGGCAACCGCAGAGCCCACCGGTACGGGGAACCCCTGGACGTCGTCACCGCGATGCTGGCGGAGCGGGGCTTCACCTCCGTCGCCGCCGTCAACAACAACCACGAGTACTTCCGACCGCTGCGCCCGGGCGACCATCTCTCCCAGATCCAGCACATCGGAGCGGTGTCCGAGGAGAAGCAGACCGCCCTGGGCCGGGGACACTTCGTCGACCTCGTCAGCGAGTACGTCACCGACACCGGCGAACTGGTGGGGCGGGTCCTGTTGCGGATGCTGCGCTGGAATCCGTCGACCAGACCGGCAACACCGACGGGCGACCGGGGCACGCAGGACCGGGGCACGCAGGACCGGCTCCAGCCGATGACACGACCGCGCGCGAAGTCGGTACCGGCCGCCTCCGGAACCGGGAGCGTACGTTCCTTCCTGCAACCGGTCTACGCCGTCGAGCCGACCGACGAGCGACCGTTCGTCGTCGCCGAGGTGGAGCTGGCCGACGGCACCACCCTGGTGGCGGATCTGCTCAACGTCGAGCCGGACTCCGTCCACGTCGGGATGCGGGTCGACGTCCTGTCCCGGCAGACCCGCTCCGGTGACCTGATCCCGGTCTTCCAGCCCGCCCGGCCGACACGGCGGGTCGACACGATGACCTTCGCCGGCGTCGAGCCGGGAACGGTACTCGCACCATGGCCCGTACCACTGACCCAGCTGTCCATCGCGGCGCTGGCAACCGCCACGTTCGACTTCAACGACGTGCACCTGGACCGCGACGCGGCGGTACGGCGCGGTGCGCGCGACGTCTACATGAACATTCTCGGGTCCACCGGGCTGGTCAACTGCTTCCTGACCGACTGGGCCGGACCGGAGGCGATGCTGAAGGCCATCCAGGTCCGGCTACAGAAACAGAACTACCCGGGTGACACGCTCACCCTGGTCGGCACCGTGGTCGAGAAACGCCTCGAGGACGGTGCGGGTCTCGTCGACGTGGAGGTGCGGGGCTACAACGCCCTGGGCGATCACCTGGTGGCCAGGTGCACCCTGGACCTTCCGGTCGCGTGATGTCCAGCCCACCCGACACCGGGTCCCGGTCGTCCGGAGACGATTCGATGCACGCCTCGGTCCTGCTCCGGTCGGGTCCGGGCGAACCACTGCACCACCGGCGGGTGACCAGACCCGTCCCCGGGCCGGACGACGTGCTGATCCAGGTGTACGCGGCCAGCCTGGACCGGGTCGACAACTACATCCGTCGCGGCACACACGGGATGGCGGTCACCGAGCCACAGACCCCCGGCCGGGACATGGCCGGTGTCGTAGCGGCGGTCGGGACGAACGTCCACGGTTTCCGGCCGGGTGACGAGGTGATCGCCCTCGGGTCCCGGACACACGCGGAGTACGCCCTGGCCCCGTACTGGCACACGCTGCGCAAGCCGCCCGAGTGGTCGTACGCCGAGGCGGCGGCGCTGCCGACGGCCGGGCGTACGGCGTACGACGCGATCGTGAACATCACCCGGGTGCAGCCGGGTGAACGCGTCCTGGTCGTCGCCGCCAGCGGAGCCGTGGGCAGCTTCGCCCTCCAGCTCAGCTCGCACCTCGGTGCCGAGGTGTACGCCACGGCCGGCCAGGACTGGAAACGGCGTACCGCCTGCGCCCTGGGTGCCCGGGCCGCACTGGACCACTACCGTGCCGACCTGGCCGACCAGATCCGTGCCGCCACCGGCGGGGCCGAGATGGACGTCATCGTCGACCCGATCGGCGGGGAACTGTGGGAGCGCCTGTTGACGGTGCTGGCCCCGGGCGGTCGGATCGTCACCTGTGGAGTCACCGCAGGGGCACGGGGCAGCCTGCACCTCGGTCGGCTGATGACCAGGGGTTGGCACATCCACGGCATCGGTCGCCCCGGCCGGACGCAGATCGCCGAGCATCTGCGGGGCTGCCTGGACCTGATGGTCGCGGCCGACCAGCGGCCGATCGTGGACCGGACGTTTCCGCTGGCCGAGGCGACGGCCGCACACGACTACCTGGAGGAGTCGGACTTCTTCGGCCGCGTCGTGCTCACCAACATGGCCGAGGAACCGTCGACGCGGTAGCGGGTCAGCAGTGTGCCCGGTGTCCCGGCATGAAGTGCCACACGGCCCCGGAACCGAATCCACCGGTTCCGGGGCCGTTTCCGGTCCTGTTTCCGTTTCCGTCCGGCCGGCCCGTCGTCCCCTGGACCCGGTGGGGACGACCCGTCGTTCCTGGACCGGTGTTCCGGTGACGACGCCTCGTCGTTCCTAGACCCCTCGTCGTTGCTAGACCGGTTCCGGTGGGGACACGAAGATGCCCGTACCCAGCACCGTCGGCGTACCACCGGCACTCAGCCGGCCTTCGACGGTGGTCTTGCGGCCGTGCCGGGAGGACACCCACGCCGACAACTCCAGGGGCTGCTCCAACGGCGTGGGGGCGAGGTAGCGCAGGGTGAGCGTCCCGGTCATGGCCGTGATCCCCAGGGCCCGCACCAGCGTTCCCATGATCCCGTCCAGCAACAGCGCGCTGTAGCCCCCGTGCACCAACTCCGGTGGCCCCTCGAACAGCGGACCCGGTGTCAGGGTCCCGCTGGCCGTACCGTCGGCCCCGATGGTCACAGCCATCGGTACGGCCAGCGGGTTGAACAGGCCGAGCACCGGGTCGGCCGAACCCTGGACCCGCCCCTGGAACGGTGCGGTGGGCAGCGGGAACCGCAGACACCGGGGGCGGGTGGCGGTGGTGAGCAGGTCGGTGATCCGTTCCACCCGCTCGGCTGCCCAGCGCAGCTCGTCGGGCGTAACGTCGGTCAGGGCCACGGCGGACATGAGTCGACGGGTCGCCTCGACCAGGTCGGCCCGGTCACGATGATCCGCCGGGTCCCAGTCGCTCCCCGGAACCTGCCCCGGCCCGCCGTTCGCGGCGCGTTCGCCCGCCCGTACGACGTCCCCCATCACGATCGCGTGGCGTCGAGCATCCGTTGGCCACTGGCGTCCCGGGGAACCGGCACCGGGATGGCGGCCAACAGCCGCCGGGTGTACTCCTCGGTGGGCTCCTGGAAGATCTGCCCGACGGTGCCCTGTTCGACGACCCGACCGGCCGCCATGACCAGCACCCGGTCGGCGATGACCTCCACCAGGGCCAGGTCGTGGCTCACGAACAGGTAGGCGAGACCGAGCTCCTCCTGTAGATCGCGCAGCAGGTTGAGCACCTGCGCCCGGACCGACACGTCGAGTGCGGCAACCGGCTCGTCGCAGACGATCAGACTCGGGTTGAGCGTCAGTGCCCGCGCGAGGGCCACCCGCTGTAGCTGTCCACCGGAGAGTTCCGCCGGATAGCGCCCCAGGTAGCGGCGACCGATGCCGACCCGGTCGAGCAGTTCCGCCGCCCGTCTGTTCCGGGCGGCGCGGTCGAGATCGGTGTGCACGAGCAGCGGCTCGGCGACCGCCTCGGCGACGCTCATCCGGGGGTTGAGCGAGCTGTGCGGGTCCTGGAAGATCATCTGCATCCGCTGGCGCAGTCGGCGCATCTCGGCCGCACCGATCCGGAGGACGTCGACACCGTCGAACATGATCCGTCCGGTGTCCGGTTTGATCAGTCGCAGGACCATCCGCCCCAGGGTGGACTTGCCGGCTCCGGACTCGCCCACGACCGCCAGGCACTCCCCCCTGTCGAGGGTGAAGCTGACGTCGTGTACGGCGGGTAGTCGTTGCTTCGGTCGGCCCAGGAGATCCCGGCCGGTGGAGAACGACTTCGACACATTCGATACGTCGAGCAGGCTCATGGGACGGTCACTCCCCGAAGTTCGATTTCCTTCGTCCGTAGGCACCGGGTCTCGGCCGTCGAACCCGCCGGGACCAGCCCGGGACGGTCGACGTCACAGACGCCGGGTTCGCGGTACGGACACCGGTCATGGAACCGGCAGCCGACCGGCCAGTGGCCGGGAGCCGGGATGCTGCCCGGGATCGCGGTAAGCCGCCGGTCGGTGAGCAGCCCCGGTTTGGGGATGGCGGCCAGGAGACCCGAGGTGTACGGGTGCGTCGGCCGGAAGAAGACATCAGCGGCCGATGCGGACTCGACGATCTGACCGGCGTACATCACCATGACGCGCTGGCAGAGTTCGGCCACCACCGCGAGGTCGTGGCTGACGAACAGCAGCGACACCCCGGTCTGTTCCTGGAGCTCACGCAACAGGTCAAGGATCCGCTTCTGCACCGTGACGTCGAGCGCGGTGGTGGGCTCGTCCGCGATCAGCAGGCGTGGATTGCAGGCCATGACCATGGCGATCATCACCCGTTGGCACATGCCACCGCTGAACTGGTGCGGATAGTCGTCCACCCGCTGGGCGGCCCGGGGGATCTGTACCAGGTCGAGCATCTCGATCGCCCGGGCCCGGGCCCGACGTCGGTCCAACCCGAGGTGTCGACGGACCGACTCCGCGATCTGCTCCCCCACCGTGAAGGCGGGATTCAGGCTCCGGATCGGCTGCTGGAAGATCATTCCCAGGCTCGGCCCACGCAGCCGTTGCCACTCCCGCTCGGGCAGCGCCGTCAACTCACGGCCGTCGAAGGTGATCGACCCGGCGGTGATCCGACCGCTGGAGACGCCGACGAGTCCCATGATGGCCAGCGACGTGACCGTCTTGCCGGAGCCCGACTCACCGACCAGTGCGGCGGACTCCCCCTGCCCAAGGGTGAAGGACACGTCCTCCACCACCGGCAGCCACTCACCGCCGGCGGCCGGGAAGGACACCGCCAGGTCACGTACCTCGAGCAGTGGGCGGTTCTCCATGTCAGTCTCCGTTACTGCTTGCGGAACGGTTACGCAGCATTCCCCTGCGCACACCGTCACCGAGGTAGGTAAAGGCCAGCACGGTCAGGAAGATCATCACGCCGGGTGGCCACACCAGGTACGGCGCCAGGCCCATGTTCGACGATGCGGTGGAGAGCATCGAGCCCCAACTGGAGGCGGGAGCCCGTACCCCCAGGCCGAGAAAGCTCAGGCTGGCCTCTGCCGCGACGGCGGTCCCCAACGACACCGAGATCACCAGCATGATCGGTGGCATCACGTTGGGCAGGATGTGCCGGACGACGGTACGCAGACTGGTGCACCCGAGGGCGACGGATGCCTCGATGTACGTCTCGTGCCGCACGTCCATCGTGCTGGCCCGAGCCACCCGGAAGAACCGGGGTGCCATGATCAGACCGATGGCCAGCATGGCATTGGTGATCCCGGGGCCGAGCACCGCCACGATGGTGATGGCCAGTACGAGCGACGGGGCGCTCATCAGGGCATCCATGATCCGGGTCAGCACGGCCCCCAACCAGCCGCCGAGGTAACCGGCGATCACGCCCAGCGGCAGGCCGATGACCAGGGCGACGACGACCGCCTGGACCGCCGCCTGCAACGACACCCGGGCACCGAAGATCAGTCGGCTCAGCACGTCCCGGCCGTAGTCGTCGGTGCCGAGCCAGTAGTCGGAGTTGGGTGGCTGCAACCGGTGGTAGACGTTCTGGGCGTCCGGGTCGTACGGCGCGACCAGCGGTGCCAGGATGGCACCGACGACGAGCAGGAGCAGGAAGCCGCCGGCCACGAGGGTGGAGCGACGCCGCAGGATTCCCCGCAGCATCCCGGTGGGCCGGGTCTCCGGCTCGCTGCCGAAATCGTCGACGAGTTCGCCCGCGGGCGTGGTGCCCTTCGTCATGTGCGCACCTTCGGGTTGAAGTAACCGTAGGAGATGTCGACCAGCAGGTTCACCACCACTACGACGGCGGTGGAGAAGAGGACGAATCCGAGCAGCACCGGAATGTCACGGCTGAGCACGCTGTCGACCGCCAGACTTCCGAGCCCCGGCATGTTGTAGATGACCTCGATCGTCACCGATCCGGCCAGCACCTCGGCCACCCGGAAGCCGAGCACCGTGACCACCGGTACGGACGCGTTCTTCAGCGAATGCTTGAACAGGATGGAACTCCGGCTCATCCCCTTCGCCTGGGCGTTGAGGATGTAGTCCGACTTGAGTACCTGCCCCAACGCGGACCTCAGTTGCAGGGTCACCTCGGCCGCCGGCAGCAGCCCCAGGGCGATGCCCGGCAGGATGAGATGCGACAGCCAGGGCCAGAAGCCGGCGGACAGCGGCTCGAACCCGAAGGTGGGCAGCAGTTGCAGGCTCACCGCGAACACCGAGGCCAGCACCAGCCCGAACCAGAACGCCGGGATGGCGATGGCGATCGAAGCCAGCCAGTTCACCAGCCGGTCGACCAGCCCGCCCGGCCGCAGCGAGGCCACGATCGCCATGGCGACGCCCAACAGCACGGCCATCACCATGGCGAACAGCACCAGGGACATGGTGGTGCCCATCCGCCGTACCAGCAGGTCGGTCACCGCCTCGTTGGTGACGAACGACTGACCGAGGTCGCCCTGTAGCGCCGCGACCACCCAGTCGAAGTACCGTTCCAGGACCGAACCGTTCAGGTTCAGCTGTTCCCGGATCGCCTCGATCCGCTCGGGGGTCGGCTGGTCGCCGGCCAGCACGACGGCCGGGTCGCCCGGGGCGAGGTCGATGAGCAGGAAGACCAGCAGGGGCACCACCAGCAGCAGTGGGATCCCCACGAGCAGTCTCCTGCCTGCGTAGCGCAGCATGCCACGTCCCTTTCGACTCGGTCAGACGTCCGTGGACAGGATCAGGCCGCTCGTGGGTACGCCCACCCCGGCGGTGACCAGCACGTGGGCCACGTCGGCCGGCTGGCTCGTGGAGGTGCCCCGGATGAGCCGTACGCCCTCGGCGATGCCGTTGGTGCCGTGCAGGTACGCCTCACCGATCTGACCACCGTGCGTGTTGGTGGGCAGCGCCCCGTCCAGCTCGAGGTTGCCGTCGGCGACGAAGTCCCTGGCCTCGCCCCGGCCGCAGAAGCCGTACTCCTCCAACTGGTTGAGCACCAGCGGGGTGAAGTGGTCGTACAGGATGGCGGCGTCGATGTCCCGTGGGCCCAGGTGCGACTGCGCCCACAGCTGCTGTGCACACAGCTCGACCTCGGGAATCCGGGTCAGGTCGTCCCGGTAGTAGCTGACCATCGGGTACTGGTCCGGGCCGCTCCCCTGGGCGGCTGCCGTGATCACCGCCGGCTTCTGCTTCAGGTGTCGGGCCCGTTCCCGGCTCACGATCACCATCGCCTGCCCGCCATCGGTCTCCTGGCAGCAGTCGAGCAGGCGCAGGGGCTCGGCGATCCACCGCGACGCCTGGTGGTCGGCCAGAGTGATCGGCTTGCCGTAGAACCAGGCCCGGGGGTTCACCGCGGCGTGCCGACGCAGGCTGACCGCGACCCGCCCGAAGTCCTCGCTGGTGGCACCGTACGCGTGCATGTAACGGCGGGCGAACATCGCGATGTGCTGCGCCGGGGTCAGCAGCCCGTACGGATTGATCCAGCTGCGGTACTCGTTGTCGGTGGTGGCGGCGGTCTTGGCCGGGGGCGGACCCAGCCCGAACCGTACACCGGAACGCTCGTTGAACGCCCGGTAGACCACGACGACGTCGGCGATGCCGGTGGCCACCGCCATCGCGGCCTGCTGCACCGGTGCGCAGGCCGCTCCGCCGCCCTGCGAGATCCGGGAGAAGAACCTGAGCTGCGGAATCCCCAGGGTCCGCGCCACCATGTTCTCCGAGTTGCTCTCCATGGTGAACGTGGACATGCCGTCGACGTCCTGTGGTGTCAGGCCCGCGTCGGCCAGTGCGGCGAGTACCGCCTCGGCGGCCAGGTGCAGTTCGCTTCGGCCCGAGTTCTTGGAGAAGTCGGTGGCGCCGATCCCGACGATCGCCGCCCTACCCGAGATGAAGTCCGAGGTCATTCCGCCACCTCCGGCTGCTGCTGGGCTGCTGACGTCGGTAGCCGCAGCGTCACCTCGGACGAGGTGTGCACCCCGATGCTGTTGGTGCCGGTCACCGCGACCGTGACGGTGTCGTCCTGCTTGGCCTTCACCCGGCCGGTCAGGACCAGGGTGCCGCCGGAGAAGTTCGGTACGCCGAGGCGGGTGGCCAGCCGCACCAGCACGGCTGCCGGGCCCGACCAGTCGGTGACGTACCGGCCGACGAGTCCGTTGGTGTTGTTGATGCTCATGTACGTGTCCGGGGTGCCCCGCTCCACGGCCCGCTGCGGATCGTGGTGCACGTCCTCGTAGTCGCGGGTGGCCAGGGCACCCGCGACGATCACGGTACGGGTGACCGGGATCTGGAGTTCGGGTAGTTCGTCACCGACTGATATCTCGTCGAGGGTGCGGGTTCTGGTGGTCATGCGGTGCCTCCGGCGATCTGCGTGCCGATCTGGTGCAGGTGCCAGCTCGCGGAGCCGAGCGTGTTGGCCAGTTGACTGCTCCACAGCATGTAGCGGTGGATCGGATAGGTGACGTCAGCACCGAGTCCGCCGTGCAGGTGCTGCACGGTACGGGCGACGCGGTCGCCGGCGTCCGCGGCCCACCACTTCGCGGCGTGCGCGGCGGCGGTGGCGGGCCGGTCGGTCTCCTGCCGCCACAGGGCGTTCCAGAAGGTGACCTCCATCGCCTCTGTGTCGATGTGGCAGTTGGCGGCCTGGTGCGCGGCGGCCTGGAAGGTCGCCAGCGGAGCACCGAACTGGTGCCGCTGCGACAGGTACTCCGCCGTCTGCCGGACCGACTCCTGACTGACGCCGAGTTGGAGTGCGGCCAGTCCGACCCAGGCCCGCTGCAACAGCCAGGACACCGGCTCCGCGTCGTCGTCGGACTCGAGTCGCTGGGCGTGGGCCGAGGTGAGGGTGAGGTCGGCGGACCGGCCGCGATCGGTCCGCTCGTAGGTCTCGCGGACGACCCCGGGCTGGCCGGTCTCGACCAGAAACAGTTCGACGCTCCCGGCTTCGGTGCTGGCCGGTACGAGCACGGCGTCGGCGAGGTGCCCGAACGGCACCGAGGTGCAGGTGCCGGAGAGTTGCCACCGGTCGGACCCGTCCACCCGTACGGCGGTGGCCTCGGGTCCCCCGGAGCCGAGGAACTCCAGGGCGGCGGTCAGCACGGCATCGCCCTGGGCGACCCTGGGCAACCAGGTGTTGCGCTGTTCCTCGGTCCCGTACCGGAGCAGTGGTAGGGCACCGAGCACCACGGTCTCCCAGAGTGGCACCAGGGGAACCCGCCGTCCCTGTTCGACCAGGGCCAGGACGAACTCCGTCAGGCCGAGACCCGCGCCGTCGTACTCTGCCGGTACGACCAGGCCGAGCACTCCCGAGTCGGCCAGGTCACGCCACAGCCGGCGGTCGAACCGCTCGTCGCCGGCCTCGATCTCCGCCAGGCGCTGCGGGTCGCCGTGCCGGGTGAACACTCCCTGGGCCAGTTCGCGTACGGTGAGCTGGCCCTCGGTCAGCTGAAAGTCCATCAGGCCCTCTCTCTCGCGGCACGGAACCGGGGCAGGGTCAGCTCTTCGTCCCGTTCGAGCCACTCGATCTCGACGGGCATGCCGATGTGGATGCTGTCCGGATCGCCGGCGAAGTCGGCGACCAGACGGGTGCCCTCTTCCAGGTCCACCAGCACGACCGGCAACGGATAGTCGAAGCCGGGTGCCTTGGGATGGTGGCTGGTCACGTAGCTGTGTACGGTTCCCCGCCCGGAGGCCGGGACCTCGTGCCAGCCGAACGACCGGCAGTGCGGGCAGGCCGGCGACGGCGGGTGGCGCAGCGCCCCGCAGTCGTCACACGCCTGGATCACCAGTCGGCGCTCGCGGGCCGCCTTGAACCAGAACTCGTTGTCCCGCAGGATGAACGGCTTCGGCCGTACGGCGGGATCGGCCTGCCGGGTCTCCCCGTCCGCGCCGCCGGTCTGCGTCTTGGCGGTGGCAGCGGCCCCGGACTGCGGGTTGAACCGCAGGATCCGGAACCGTTGCTCGGCGACGATCTGCCCGTGCTGGTCGCGGTAGGTGCGCAGGGTGGTGATGAAGTGGCCGTCCCCCAGACCGGTGCGTTTACGCGGGGAGACGTCCTCGATGACGGTGGTCATCGACAGCTCGTCCCCCGGCCGCAACTCGCGGTGGTAGTTCTGCTCGTCGTTGGTGGCTACCACTCCGGTGAACCCGGCATCGGCCAGCAGCTTCAGCAGCCGGGCCATCGGCGTGTCCGGTGCGGTACCGGAGGCGGCGGCCTGGTGTGCCCGGTAGCCGACCATGAGCCAGGTCGAGAGCATCGGCGGCGGTGCGACGATGCCGTCGCGACCGGTGGCCCGGGCGGCCTCCTCGTCCAGGTACACCGGGTTCTCGTCGCCCATGGCCTCGACGAAGTGCCGGATCATCGGCCGGTTGACCGGCTCCTGGGCGTGCCGGACCGGCGTCGCCTCCTGGCCGACGAAGGTACGGAGGGTGACCAGGAAGGTCTCTTCGTCGGTCGCTGTCGTGGTCGTCATCGAGAGTCACCGACCCTTCCGGGGCATACCGAGGCCATTGACGGCGATCATGTCGCGCAGCACCTCGTTGGTGCCGCCACCGAAGGTGTTGATGTACGAGCCCCGGGTGAGTGCTTCCAACCGCCCGGCCAGTGGGGCGGCGGGTGCTCCCGGGCGTCGGGTGGCCAGCGGCCCGACCGCCCCGAGCAGGGTGCGGCACACCCGGTCGTGCGTCTCGGTGCCGAAGACCTTGGCCACCGCCGCTGCGGCCGGGGCGGGGCTCTGGCCTTCGTCCGGCACCGCGAGCTTCCAGTTCAACAGCCGCATGGCTTCGATCTCGACGTAGCTGCGGGCGAGGTCGTGGCGAACCCAGCTCTGGTCGATCAACTGCTGACCGTCGACCTGCGTCCGCCGGCACCAGTCGACGGTGTCGGCCCACAACTGCTCGGTACGACCGCCGAAGGCGGCCAGCCCGACCCGTTCGTGCCCCAGCTGTGAGGTGATCAGCTTCCAGCCACCGTCGACCTCACCGACCAGGTTCTCCGGTGGCACCCGCACGTCGTTGTAGTAGGTGGTGTTGGTGTGTGTCAGGCCGGAGGTGGCGATCGGTGTGCAGCTGAAACCGGGCGTTGCGGTCGGCACGATGATGATCGAGATCCCGCGGTGTCTGGGGGCCTCCGGGTTGGTCCGGCAGGCCAACCAGATGTAGTCGGCCTGGCTGGCACCGCTGGTGAACACCTTGTTGCCGTTGATCAGCCACTGGTCGTCGACGAGTTCCGCCTTCGTCTTGAGCGAGGCGAGATCGGTGCCGGCCTCCGGTTCGCTGTAACCGATCGCGAACAGGATGTCCCCGGTCAGCATGCCGGGCAGCAGGGCCCGCTTCTGCTCCTCGGTGCCGAATCGCTGGATCGCCGGGCCGATGTTGTTGATGGTGACGAACGGGAACGGCGCGCCGGCCCGCTGCACCTCGTCGAACAGGATGTACTGGTCGATGGCCGACCTGCCCTGACCGCCGTACTCGGTCGGCCACCCCAGTCCCAGCCAGCCGTCCCGGCCGATCTGCCGGACCACCTCGCGGTAGGCGGGCCGGTCCTCGTTGGTCCCGCCGATCGCCTCCCGGACCTCCGGGGTCAACAGCGCTTTGAAATAGGCTCGCAGCTGCCTGCGTAGTTCCTGCTGTTCCGGGGTGTAATCCAAGAACATCTAATCGGTCCTTCTTCCTTGGAAGGCAGAGACGGCTGAGGGTCAGGAAGGCGACTGGCAGCGGGTTCGCTCGTCCACGGTGACTACCTCCTCGACCCGTTCTCGTACCTGTCCACCAGCTCTGGATTCGACGGGTGACGTCGCCGGGCCGGCGCTGCGCACGCGTCCGGTGGTCGACGGTCCGGCCTGGCGTCCACATCGGACGGCCCGGCCTCCGGGGCCACCGCCCACTGCCCTCACCCCGCGCGGAGCCTCTGGCAAGTCCGTACGCAGGTCGGCACTCGTCAAGCAAGCGCTTGGTTGAGAGCATATACTCGACCCCGAAGGTGTCAAGACCTCGCCATCGACCCGCCCGCCCCACCCCGGCCGCCCCGACCACCACGACTCGACGACCCGGGCGACGCGCATCCGACCAGGCGATGCACATCAAGCAAATGCTTGCTAGGTTGGCGGCTCCATGCAAGCCTTTCCGGCAGATCGCGTCACGAGCCCCGAAGTACCGAGGGGACGATCCTGGCTCTGGAGGAAGAATCGGATGCGCTTCGGGATCCTCACCCCGATCGTCGTGCAGCAGCCGACGGAAGCCGCGCCCTGGGAAGCCATGGCCGGCGTCACCGAACTGTCCCGTATCGCGGCGGCGGCCGACCAACTCGGCTACCACCACCTGACCTGCAGCGAGCACGTCATCATCCCCGCCGCGACGGCGGCCACCCGGGGTAGCACGTACTGGGATCCGTTGGCGACGTTGGGCTTCCTCGCCGGACGTACCCGGCAGATCCGACTAGCCACCAACGTGCTGGTGCTCGGCTACCACCACCCCCTGGCGATCGCGAAGTCGTACGGCACGCTGGACCAGCTCAGCGGCGGACGGGTCGTACTCGGCGTCGGTGTGGGCAGCCTCGAAGAGGAGTTCGACCTGCTGGAGGCACCATTCGCCGACCGGGGGCCGCGAGCCGACGACGCCATCCGGGCGTTGCGGGCCGCGTGGGCGCAGGCGATTCCCGAGTACGCCGGAACCTACTACCGCTTCAGCGGCCTGGTCGTCGATCCCCACGGCGTCCAACGGCACCTACCAATCTGGGTCGGTGGGCGGACCCGCCGGTCGCTTCGACGGGCGTGCGAACACGGCGACGGTTGGAAGCCGTTCGGCCTGACCCTCGCCCAGATCGCCGACATGCTCCGTACCGTCGACCGCCCGTCCGGATTCGACGTGGTCCTGCAACCGCGCAACCTCGATCCGCTGGGCGACCCCACCGGCACCCGATCGAACGTCGAGCGCGCCTTCGAGGCGGGTGCGACCATCATCAACGCCAGGTTCGTCCACCACGGTCCCGACCATCTGATCGAACAGCTGGCGGCCCTCACCACGCTGTTTCCCGACGCCGGCTGGACCCGACCGACCTTCGAGCAAGTCACCGAGGAGCAACCATGACCGACACCGATCAGATCGCCGCCCTCGAACGCCGGGTGCGGGAACTGGAGGACCGGCTGTCCCTCTTGCAGATCCTCGCCACCTACGGCCCCGGCGTGGACGGCGGCTTCCCGACCCCCACCGCCGATCTCTGGGCCGAGAACGGCAGCTACGACGCCGGCCTGGTGACGATGGTCGGCCGTACAGCCATCGCCGACATGGTGACCAGTGAACGGCACCAGCAGCTGATCCGGGACGGCGCCGCCCACCTACAGGGCATTCCACACATCGAGGTCACCGGTGACACCGCGGTCGTCACCGCGTACTCACAACTCGTCCTACGCGACCGGGACAGCGACAGCTACCGGATCTGGCGCACCGGCGTCAACCGTTGGGAGTTCGTCCGTACCGCCGAGGGATGGAAGGTCACCCACCGGGTCAACCGCCAACTCGACGGTTCCACCGAGGCGCGCGACCTTCTGGCCGCCGCCGTCGATTCCACCGCCTAGAAAAGGTCGGAAGGAAACCGGCCTCGCCATTTCTTCCAACATGCGGTCTTCAACGCTCTGACCTGCGCATTCCTGCCGACGAGCCGGCTGGTGTCAGATCAGATCTAGCGACGAACTCCACGTACCATGCACGATTGGACAGTGAAGAACGTCGATCGGTTTCGGAATGGTGCCGCCGACCGTGCGGGCGTGATGTCGGACCGGCTGGCCGAATTGGTGTCGTGCGAGTCGCCACCGGGCGACGCACCGGCGTTGACATGCTGCGCGAACCTCCTCGACACGTGGATCAGCCCGATCCTCGATAGACCCGTGCAGCGGGTGCTACTCGACGGACTACCGCATCTACTCTGGCCTGCGGACGACCAGAAGGTGCTTCTACTCGGCCATTTCGACACCGTATGGCCGGCGGACACCATCCGAAACTGGCCCTTCGAAGTCACCGGCACCATCGCCACCGGACCTGGCGTATGCGACATGAAGGCCGGAATCATCCAACTGTTGACCGCGCTCGAGCTACTGCCCGACAGCTCACAGGTCGGCGTGCTGCTCACCTGCGACGAGGAGAGCGGATCACCCGCCTCCCGCCCGCTGATCGAGGAACAGGCGAGACGGTCGGGTGCGGTACTGGTCTGTGAACCGAGTACCGAGACGGGACAGTTGAAGGTGGCGCGTAAGGGTGGTTCAGTCTACCGGATCACCGCTCGGGGCAGGGCCGCGCACGCCGGGGTGGAACCCCATCTCGGCGTCAACGCCACGGTCGAACTGGCCCACCAGATCCTGACCGTACGAAGGTTCGCCCGGGACGGCACAAGTGTCACACCCACGGTGCTCACCGCCGGCACCATGACCAACGTGGTGCCGGAGACCGCGGAGCTCTGTGTCGACGTCCGTGCTTGGACGCGGGCCGAACTCGAGCGGGTGGACCGGATGATCCACGCCCTGACGCCGCGGTTGCCCGATTCCCGGCTGGTGGTCAGCGGGGGGATCAACCGGTACCCACTGCAACCCACCGTGTCACAGCCCCTGATGGAGTTGGCCCAGTTGGCGGCGGCCGAAGTCGGCCTGCCACCGCTGACCGGGGTGGCTGCGGCGGGCGCGTCGGACGCCAACTTCACCGGTGCGCTTGGCGTACCCACGTTGGACGGGTTGGGTGCCGTCGGCGGTCGGCCACACGCCCGTGGCGAGTACGTCGATCTGTCCCACCTTCCCGATCGGACCGCCCTGCTGGCAGCCCTGACCGAACGCGCCGTCGCGCTCCCAAGCAGGGATCGGGTGCCGTCCTGGAGTGGTCGGAGGTAACCGAGCCACCCCCGACCCCGGTAACCTTTCGCAAGGCTGTGCTCACACGGCTGGCGGCCGAGCGAAGGATGGATGCCTGTATGACGGCAGGAGCCGGGCAGCGGCCCCGTCCGAGGTACTCCCCGCCCCGGTTCGGCGTCGAGGAGGAGTTCCTCGTGGTCGACCCGGTGACGCGGAAAGTGGCGGCGGATGCGACGACGATCGTGGACCGGGCCAGGGCACGACTGGGCACCCGGGTTTCCGGCGAGATCACCAAGTTGCAGGTTGAAACCAAGACGGAGCCGTGCACGTCGACCAGGGAACTGACCGGTCAGCTGATCGAGGCACGTCGCGTGGTCGCCGACTGCGCCCGGGCCGACGGGTTACGGATCATGGCCAGCGGAACGCCCGTACTGAGCGGCGCGGTCCCCCCGCCCATCACCGAGGGCCCCCGGCAGGCCCGAGGCATGGCAACCTACCGGGGCCTGCACGACGAGCAGAGCATCTGTGCGGTACACGTCCATGTGGAGCTGCCCGACCGTGACCGGGCCCTGAAGGTCAGCAACCATCTCCGCCCGCTGCTGCCGACACTGATCACGCTGACCGCCAACTCGCCGTACTGGGAGGGGCGGGACACGGGTTACGCGAGTTGGCGGACCGTGACGTGGTCTCGTTGGCCGGTGGCCGGCCCTCCGCCGTACTTCACCTCGGCGGCCCACTACGACCAGGTCGTCAGGACCCTGTCCGATGCCGGCGCGCTGGTGGACGCCGGCACCATCTTCTGGGACGTCCGACCGTCCCCGAGGCAACCGACCCTGGAGATCCGGGTGGCGGACGTCCCGATCACGCCCCAGGAATCGGCGGCATTCGCCGCCCTGGTCCGGGCCCTGGTGGTGGCCGCCGGTGAAGCGGTGGACCGGGGAGAGCCCGGCCCCGCCGTCCGGGACGAACTGATGCGCGTCGCCTACTGGCAGGCGGCCCGCGACGGGATCTGGGGGTCCGGACTCGACGTGTCCACCGGCTGCCTGGTGCCCGCCGCGCAGCTTGTCCACCGTCTCGTCGACTCCGTACGCCCCGTCCTGACCGAGTTCGGCGACGACGAACTGGTGGCGGACTGGACCCGCCGATGGTGTGCCGACGGCACCGGTGCGGTACGGCAGCGCACCGCGGCCGGGCGAAGGGGGCAGCTCACCGACACTGTCGACCACCTCATCGAGCAGACCGCGCCATTGGCCGGCTGACCAACCGGGACCGTCGTGGCGGTCGTCGGAGCCGAGTCGGAATCAAGCAATCCAGAGGAACAAAAGTCCTGGACGGTACGGAATTCTGGAACGAGACGGATGCTACCTTTCCAGGAGGCATTTGATGAACGTCGATGCACCCCCGTCTCCACTGACCGAGTTCCGGATGGCACCGGGTGACAGCGTGCGCGCCGCCCAGGAATTCGCCGACCGAATGGTGACGCGTCGATCGGTTCGCCACTTCTCCCCCAATCCGGTTCCGGACGAGGTCGTGGCGGAGGCGATCCGGGCGGCGGCCAGCGCTCCGAGCGGTGCCAACCTGCAACCGTGGCGGTTCGTGGTGGTGACGGACCCGGTGCGGAAGCGGCGACTGCGGGAGGCGGCGGAAGCCGAGGAACGCGAGTTCTACACCCGCCGGGCGTCGGCGGACTGGCTCGACGCGATCGCCCCGATCGGCACCGACTGGCACAAGCCCTTCCTGGAGATCGCCCCGGTGGTGATAGTGGTCTTCGAGGTGCACCGGGGCCCGCACAGCCCGAAGCCGTACTACGTGAAGGAGTCGGTGGGCATCGCCGTCGGTCTGCTGATCAGCGCATTGCATCATGCCGGGCTGGCCACGTTGACGCACACCCCGAGCCCGATGCGGTTCCTGAACGAGATCTGCGAACGGCCATCCGAGGAACGCCCGTACGTGGTGATGCCGGTCGGTTATCCCGCTCCCGACGCCACGGTTCCCGGCCTGGTACGCAAACCACTGTCGGAGGTGATGGTCCGCTACTGAGGCCGGGTCCGGAGGCGTACGACCTCAGCGGGCCGAACCGAGTTCCCGCTCGAAGAAGGACAGCAGCGGCGCGACGTGCCGATCGGGTCGTCGCCACTCGGCCAACAGGTCCTCCAGCAGGTGCAACTCCCCGACGAGGGTCCGGCCCCGGTAGCGCCGGACGACCGGGTGGATGAACGCGCTCTCCGCTGCCCGGTCCGGTTGGGGGTGCCGCTCGATGGCGAAGACGTCGGCGTACTCGTCACGCCCCCAGCGCAGTCCGAAGGTGTAGTAGTGCGACGAGTCCGCGAAACGCGCGACGACGTGGTCCTCGGGCAGGTCGACGTAGTGGCGTACGGTTCCGGATGCCGCGTCGACCACCAACGCGTCACAGAGATACTCGAACTGGGTCCAGAGAGCCGAACTCCAGTTCACCCGGTCGAGTACCAGCGTCATCAGCCCCTCCGGCTCTGCCGGTAGGGTCTCGTAGCTCAGCGGCACCCGCTCGTAGCGTTCCCGCAGCAGTCGGGTGAGCGTACGCAGGTTGTACCGAAAGCCGTCGATGAAAGCCGACGAGGCCCGCTTGAAGTCCCGTGCCTGGGCGATGGTGCCGGCGAAGTAGAGCCCGTCGACATTGGTCGACTGCCAGTCCGGTCGACTCTGTGGCAGCCGTCCGCTCGGCACCATCTCCGGGCGGGTCGCCGCCGAGAAGATCGACGTGTCCATCGCGAACCCGGTGCAGCGGAGCACCGAGTCGTACTCGAGGACCGCCGTTTCGCCGTCGGCGTGGGTGTACGTCAGTCGTACCTCGAACCGGTCGCCCACCGGGCGGATCTCGTCGACTACGCAGTCGAGCACCGAGTGCAGCGTCTTGAACTGGTAGCTGTCCAGGACCGCCCCGTGGTGACCACGGACATCGCCCGGATGCTTGGTGTTCCATGCCAGGCGCAGCGGCCGGGGGCTGGCCAGGTGCACCATCGACGCGTGCCCGAGGATGGCGGATGCGGTCTCGAATGCGGAATTGCCCTTGCCGAGAATGAGCACCCGCTGGTCTGCGAATCGTGCCGGATCGGTCTCCATTGCCTCGTAGCCGATCGCGTGCTCGATACCCCGGATCGCGGGTACGTTCGGCCGGCCCCAGCCGATCGCCACGACGAGACAGTCGCAGCTCAGCTGGCCCGAGGAGGTGTCCAGCAGGAAGCCGTCCCCGAGCCGTTCGACCCGCTCGACAGCCGTCCCGAACCGTACCGCGAGCCCATGGTGACGCTGGAAGTCGGCGAGGTACCGCACCATGTCGTCCGCATTCGGAAAATACTCGCTGCTGTACCTGGGAAACGGAAGGTCGGCGGGTTCGTGTAGAAGCGAGTTCCAGTCCCAGCGCAGACGGATCTCCGGATCGGCGCTCGTCGTGTGCACCTTGTTCAGGGAGATCAGCTTGCGATGCCGGGGAAAGCGTCGGAAGAACTCACCCGGTGCCGCCGCCCGTTCCAGGGTCACGTAGTCGCTGCCGGCCTGCTGCAGGAAGTAGCTGAGCTGAAGTCCTGCTGGCCCGGCACCAACTATGACGTAGCGGTGGTGCTCGGCGGTGTGGGCCTTCGGGTCGGTGTGCGTGGCGGACATCGCTTCTCCCGTCGCCGGATCACATTGTGAGCGACGATCGTCGATGACGATCCGGGTGTCAACGCGGGGCGACGACCGAGTCGATCAGGCGGACGACCGTACCGGTCAGGCAGGATGATCGGCGTTGGCCTGGGGGTAGCGGCGCGCCAGTTGCCAGCCGCACGCCAGCAGGTCGACGCACGCCGACAGCGCAGCGGCGAGGCGTACCTCGTGCGGCCCGGTCAAACTCACGGACCGGTACCCCTCTCAACCCCTCACCCATCGAACCTGGGAACCTGCCCCGGACTCCATGCATCGACGATCGCCACCCGGCAATCGGACATGTCATCGACCATGGCCCTTGAGTCCAACGATCCGATGAATGGCAACCGTTGATGTCCAGCTACGGCATATGCGCGGGATGTACGTGCCCTGTACGGCGATCCGTCTAGATTGCTGTGACCGTCGAAGCAGGTCAACGACGTCAGTCCATTGGAGGTTCACATGAGTGGAGCACTCGACCTGACCGGCCTGGATGCCACCGAGGTGTCCTGGTCCGACAACCCGGAGAAGTCGACCGACCTCTACGCGGTGGCACCGGCCGGCAGCATCTCGGTCACCGAGGGCGCGAACGACGGCCGGAGCTGTTGCGGTGGTGGCTGCGGTGGTCGTCCGATCCAGTGGTGCTGCATCAACTGCCACTGATCCGGCGACCGGCGTAACCGGCACCGTACGACGGTGCCGGACGCGGTAACGGTTGGGGTGCCGGTGCCCCGGTGCCCCAACCTTCGAGGTACGGCTCACGGTAAGAGGGAAGTCGGATGGATCATCGGCCCGATGGCGCGATCGAACTGAGCGTGGTGGTTCCCACCTACGAGGACGCGCAATGTCTGGAACTGACACTACGTTCACTGGCCCGGCAATCGCTGGCGGCGGAGCGGTTCGAGGTGATCGTGGTCCGCGACGGCGGCGAGGCCGACGGTTACGCCGACATTCCCGACGCTGGCAAGGGCCTGAACCTGCACCTGGTGGAACTGTCGGAGCAACGCGGCCGCGCTGCGGCCCGTAACGAGGGTGTCCGACACGCGACTGCCGGGTTGCTGCTGTTCCTCGACGCTGACTCGTACGCCACACCACGGTTGCTGGAGCGCCACCTGGCGCACCATCGCGTCGCGGGCCGTCCCGCCGTCCTGATCGGTCGGCGGGACGAGATCGGGTTGGAGCACATCGAGGCCGCGTTGACCGGCCAGGAGACGATCCCGACTCCCCGCCGACGCGCGGACGGCGGCGGTGACCTGCGCTTCCCCGCCGGTGACCCGGCCGGTGAGGAATGGTTGCAGGCGGGCTGGCTGTTCAGCTTCACACACAACGTCTCGGTCTCCCGCGCACTGTTCGACGAGGTTGGCGGGTTCGACGAGCGGTTCGGACTGCGCTGGGGCCTGGAGGACATCGAACTGTTCTACCGGGTGCACCGGCACCTGGGGCTCACCGAACGCAACTTCGCCTACGACGACCAGGCCGCCGCCTACCACCTGCCGCACCACCGCAACATCGACCGCAACTGGGGCGACTTCGCCGCCAACCGGAACCTCGTCGCCGACACGTACCGCGTCGTCGAGTGGGAGTTCTTCGGAATGCTGGAGGTGTACGACTCAGCGGAACGGATCGTGCACTACCGGTCGGCGGTCGCCGACTGCGTACGGCGATCGGCCTGCCGGATCGGCCCGGCTGTCGAGCATCTCTCCAGCCGACTGCCGGGCCCTCGGGTGCTCTGGGTGGGGACCGGCAGCGACCAGATGGCACTACCCGCCGAAACGCTCACCTTCGACTACGCCGCCCCGCCCAGCCAGACGAACTTCCACCTCGTCGGCATGGATCCGCCGATCGCTCCGGGCAGCCTGGACGCGGTCGTCAGCGTGGAGTTCTGGCGGTACCTACGCTGGGACGACCTGTGCCAGTTCCTCAACGTAGCCGGCCGGCTGGCCGACGAGATCCATCTGGTCAGCACCGGCGAGACTTTGGCGGCACCGTTCACGCCGAGCCCGGCGAACCTGGGATACCTGCGTCGTGTCCTACGGGTCGCGTTCGAGACCGAGCTGGCCGAGGTCGACGGGGTGGGCACCGTACTGACCCTTCGGCCGCATCGGGCACCGGCGCAACTGGCCCAGGCGGGCATGGCCGATACCAGCACGCCCACCGCATGAGTGGGACCGGCGGCTGGACGGACCGTTCCGTGCTGGCGTTCCGGAGGCGGCCCGGTTCGGAGACCCATCGCGCCGGAGACACGGGGCACTGAGGATGGACGTACAGGAGCAGGCTCCCCCGACGGCCGACGGCCCGGTCGAGCGGTATCTGGCCGCGGTGGAGGGGCAGTCCGGCAACGCGCCGGCGACGTACGCCGCGCCGCGCGGCAAGCGCTACCCGGGCAGTCTGCGGCGGCAGTTGCGCTGGCCGGGACCGGGTGCGGAGCCGCTGGGCGACTCGGGGCTCGACCGGCTCAGCGCCCTGCTGCTGGGGTACGCGCCGAGCCGGCTGGAGATGTTGACCACGGCTGGCTTCTCGGCGCTGACCGGCCGGCCCGGCGCCGACCACGGCGCGGCCCGTTTCCTACCCGCCTGGTTCACGCTACGGCGCGACGTACCGTCCGGTGGCGCGTTCTATCCGGCCGAGGTGTACCTGTTCTGGACCGGCTCCGCCGAGTTGTCCGCTGGTGTCTACCACTACGACAACGTGCACCACTGTCTGGAGCTGTTGCATGACGCCAACCCGGCCGCCGACCTGGACCGGCTGTTGGGTGGGCCCACCGCCGAGCCTCGGCACGCTCTCTGGCTGACCTGCCGGCCGTGGAAGAACGCCGGCAAGTACCGCGCCTTCGGCTACCAGCTGTCCACCGTGGATACCGGCGTCCTGCTCGGTCAGTTCGCCGTGTCGCCGCTGGCCGGTCGCGTACGTCTCGATGTCGATCCGGTGGCGGCCGACAACCTGCTCGGTCTGGACGGCGAGGTGGAGAGCGTGCTCGCCGTCATCGAACTGCCGGGCGACGCGTTCGCCGGCCCTGGTGCCGTGTCCCCTGCCCCGGGAGCGGTCCCGATCCAGGTACCGGTCCCGACCGGTCTGGACGCCGACCGGCTCAACCTGGCCGGGGCGGACCCGGCCGCGCTGGCGCTGCATCGGGAGATGTCCGGCCGGGGCGATCCTCGGCAGCAGGCGCATCCGTCGCCCGCTACGCCGCCCGGCACAGTCGAACCGGCTGCTGGGGCATGCCCGATCGAACTGCCGGCCGCAACGCGGCTGGATCTGGGTACCGTCCGTGGTCGGGCATCCGCCGGCGACCTGGTGCCGGGACTGCGGATCGGGCAGCTCGCCGACATCCTCGTGTACGCCAGTGGACGTCTGGCCGGCTCCGCCGCACTCGCTGACCTGGTCGGGCATCCCCGATATCCGACACTGTGGTGCCTGGTCAGCCAGGTGATCGGGCTGGCCCCCGGGGCATACCGCTACGATCCGCGACTTCATGTGCTGGCCCCGTCCGGCGGAGCAGCCGATCCCCGGCTGCCGGGCGCGGTGCCCTTCGGCATCGACCCTCGGATGAGCACCGCCGGCGCGACCATCTTCTTCGTGGCCGGTGGACACCCGCCCATGCGGAAGCTCACCCCTGCCGCCCTGCGCCACCTGCACCTGCTCACCGGCGTGGCGGTGCAGCTGTCCGGGCTGGCCGGTCAGGCCGTGGGTGCGGCGGCACGACCGGTCGGTGGATTCTCCCCGCAGGCTGCCGCTGCCCGACTCGGCCTGCCGGACGGGGAACTGCCCATCGTGCAGATGCTGATCGGTGCGCCGAAGACCCGGGCCGGCTCGTTGGCTGTGGCGTTCACGGAAGGTAGTTCAGATGCAGGGTGACGGGATCCCGGTCCTGGTCGGCACACAGACACCGGCAGAGGTCCTGGCGGCAGTCGTCGATCACGGGGCGGTGCTGCTCCGCGACGGTGGTTGGCAGCAGGACACGTTCGTGGCGCTCGGTGACGCGCTGATGGAACCACTGCCGTACACGGGTGGGTTCCACAACGAGCGGGACGTGGTCGGCGACGACAGGACCACCACCACGGTCACCCGGGGAACACAGGGTATGCCGCTGCACCGCGAAGCGTCGTACGCTCCCGGCTCCCCCGACCTGCTCACCTTCCTGTGCCAGCGGCCGGCCGAGGACGGTGGCGAGACCACCCTCTGCGACGGCATCGCGTTGCTGGCCGCTCTGCCACCCGCCGTACGGGCCGAGTTCGAGCAGTTGAGCATCGTCTGGGAGACCAGCATGCCCACCGGCACGTGGCAGCGCCTGTGCGGTACGGACGACCCCACGGTGGCCGAGCAGCAACTCCGCCGGTGGGAGGGGTATCTGCGGCCCTGGGAGTCGATCCACATCGACTTCACCGACACCGGGTTGACCACGGGGTTCGGTACGCACTGCACCCCACCGACACGCTTCGGCGGTGTCCCCTCCTTCTGCAACTCGCTGCTGATCAGTCGGCCGGCCGAGGACGAGTACCAGGACCAGCGGCTACGCGTACGCACCACCGCCGGGGGGCCGGTGCCGGAGCGGTTGCTGGACGCCGTGTCGGCAGCTGCCCAGCGGTTGACCATCGCGGTGCCGTGGCGGGCCGGAGACGTACTGCTGGTCGACAACTCGCGATACCTGCACGGCCGCCGGGCGTTCAAGGACGCCGGCCGCACGGTCATGGTCCGGATGGGGTTCCTGCACGAGAACGAGGCGGCATGAGGGCGAAACTGCGTGACGACCTGCTGTACGTACCGGTCGAGAACGGCGTCTACCTGGAGACGGGCACCGGCAGCACCGAGATCAACGGAGGTTCGGCGTACGCGTTGATCCAGCGGATCACTCCGTACCTGGACGGCTCCAACACCGTCGACGCGATCACGGCCGGCCTGCCCCCCGCCCAGAAACGCCTGGTGACCGATCTGGTCACGGTCCTGGTGCAGCGGGGCATC
This sequence comes from Micromonospora sonneratiae, assembly GCF_042679305.1. NCBI lineage: Bacteria > Bacillati > Actinomycetota > Actinomycetes > Micromonosporales > Micromonosporaceae > Micromonospora > Micromonospora sonneratiae. Next base: position 218,000 of record NZ_JBHTMP010000001.1, read on the forward strand.
GCCCGCGACCTGGACAGCGAGCCGCCGCACCACCTGCAGGACTGGGAACTCGACCGGTACGGACAAGCGATCACGTTCGCCGAGCATGTCGCCGATGCCCCGCTGCACCGCTTCGAGCGGTTCCGTAACGGCCGGGTACTGATCATCGGCACGGGCCAGGCAATGTCCGCCCTGGTGCAGACGTTGTTCGACCTGGGTCTGCGGAGCGCGACGCTGCTGGAGACGGCCGAGGCGCCGACGGAACATGAGGCCTACCACCGCGTCCTCGACCGCTGTCGCGCCCTGGACCCGACGGTCGAGCTGCACCTCGTACCGGACGGGACGGCCGCGCTGGCCACGGAGACCACACTGGCGACGCTGTTCGCCGGGTACGACGCGGTCCTGCACTGCACTGACCGGACGATGGCGGACCGCGCCCTGACCATCACCCGGGTCGCCCGGGCACAGGGGGTGCCCGCGCTGCATGCCGTCCCCACCGGTGAGGGTGCCTGGGTGGGGCCGACCACGGGCGGCATCGCCGGCGGCTGCTGGGAGTGTGCCGTACGCAGTGCGCGGGGTGCCGGCTCCACCGACGGTGCGCTGCTGGCGGACGACCGGCCGGAGCTGCGGCCGGAGTTCCTGACCCCGCCGGTGCGTGCGCTGCTCGGGGCGACGCTCGGGTTCGCCTACTTCCGCAGTGCTGTCGGGGGCGAGAGCTCCACGACGAACAGGATGACCTACGTCGATCTGGAATCGGCGGAGACCAGCGAGCACCTGCTCGGTGTGCATCCGCGCTGCGGCTCGTGCCTGGTCGGACAGTCGCCCCGCCCGATCGCCGAGCGGGTGGCTGAGATGGCGCAACGGGAGTCGGTCGACCAGGAGACGTTCGCGACCCGGGTCACCGGGTTGATCGACCGGCGTCTCGGTCCGCTGCTGGAGGTCGGTACCGGAAGCCATTCACAGTTGTCGGTCAGCTGCCTGGAGGCGACCGTCGCCAGCCTGACCGCCCACGGCACCGGGCCCCGGGCCGTCACCGCAGTCGGCGGGAACCGTCGTCAGGCGCTCACCCGCGCGGCCGTCGCCGGGCTGGAACTGCTGGCCGCCGAGGCGGCGCAGTCCACCGACGTCGAATGGTGGGATCCGCGAACCGGCGAAACCGTGCCGGCCGGGCCCGACCCGGCAGCGCATACGGTGGTGGTGGCTGGCGGCTTCAGCTGGGCGGAGGCGCAGGGACGGGCACTGCTCCGGCTACGCCGCGCCGAGGCCCCGGCGCCCGCCTCCGCTCCCGGATCCGACGCGGGTACCGGGGCCGAGAACCCCGGTGGCCGGCTGGACCGGTCCGACTGGCCGGCAGCGGCCCGGGTGATGGCCGACGAGATGGCCATCCTCGGCCACGACCTGTACGCCTGGTCCGATGTGTCCAGCACACCGTCGGTCTTCGTGGGTACCCGCTCCCGATGGTTGGCGCACGCCTGTGCAACGGAACTGGACATCGCGGTGGAACTGGCGATGCAGGCTGCCGTCGCCAGCCTCACCGGACGCAGCCCGGACGGTACCGACATCGGGCCGGATGTCGGCCAGGGCAGTTGGGACACCGAACTCGACCCGCTGCTGGCGGAGGTCGTCGGGACGGGACAGCGGCTGCTGATTCGTCCGGCCGACCAGGTTCCCGCCCTACGGAAGGTACTGCCGTTCATCGTCGAGGCGACGCTGGTGCCCGACGCCGGGAGGATCCGATGACCGAAGCCGTTGTCGCACCGTCCCTGCCGGTCGACCGGGCGGGGCTGCACCTGTCCGGCGACGGGGCACTCCGACAGGCCGTGGCCGCCGGCATCGACCAGCAGCGGTACGACCTGCTGGCCCTCGACGTGATCGCCCTGGACCGGGACGACGCCGACCGGGTGATGGCCGCCGCGCAGCAGGCGTACCGGGCCGGCCGGGGCTTCCTGCCCGTGTACCCGACACCTCGGGGGGTACGGGTCGGACCGTACACCCCGGCTGGTTCGTCCGGCTGCCACCACTGCGTACGCATCCGCGAGGGCCGGGCCCGGGTCACCGGCACGCCGCAGCGATCCGCGTTGTGGGAGGCCCTCTACAGTGGCACGGTCACCGCGCCCGCACCGGTACTCGCGCCACCCGTACTGACCGTCGTGGCCGCCCTGGTCGCCGACGAACTCGACCGGATCAGCTCCGGTGGTTCACCCCGGTGCTCGGATGCGGTCCTCCAGGTCGACACCACGACCCTCGGGGTCGGTCGACACCGGTTCATCGCCGACCCGGGCTGCCCGCTCTGCGCCGACCTGCCCGAGGACGACCCGTCAGCCGGCAGCCTGACCCTCGTATCCCGGCCGAAGTCGCGACCGGACGAGTATCGGGCCCGCAGCCTCGCCGCCGAGCACGAGCAGTTGCTGGAGATGATGGTCGACGCCGAGACCGGACTGATCTCGACGCTGACCGTGCACCATCACCATCCGATGATCCTCGCGGCGGCGATCGGCGGCCCCGCCTGCTGCACCGAACTGTCCGGATACGGGCGCACGTTCCGGTACGACGCCAGTGTCTCGGTGGCCATCGCGGAAGCGCTGGAGCGTCTGGGCGGCACCCTGCCCCGGTCGCGGCGTACCGCCGTGACGGCCTCCTTCCGTGAACTGGGCGCGCAACGTGCGGTCGATCCGGTGGCCCTGGGCCTGCCCGCCGAGCCACCCAGTCACCACTCGGTCCGGTATCACCCCGACCTGCCGGTGGAATGGGTGTACGGCTACTCGTTCCGGCGTGGCGGCCCCGTACTGGTGCCGGAGAGTTCCGCGTACTACGGCTCCCATGCCACCACCTTCGGGGTGGAGAGCTCGAACGGCTGTGCCCTCGGCGGGACGATGGAGGAGGCGATCCTCCACGGCATCTTCGAGGTCGCCGAGCGCGATGCCTTCCTGGCGACCTGGTTCGCCCGGCTGCCCGTGCCCCGGATCGACCCGAGGACGTCGGCCGATCCGATGACCCGGTTGCTGGTGGGTTGGTTGGAGCGGACGACCGGAAGCCGACTGCACGTCTTCGACATCACCATGCCGGAGGGCATCCCGGCCATGTGGTTGATGCTGGTCGACGAGAGCGGCCGGGCGGACCAGCCCAGGGCACTGTGCGGGGCCGGAGCCCATCTGGACCCCGAGCGGGCACTCTGGGCGGGGCTCGTCGAGCTGGCCAGTGTCGCCGACGCCACGCAGGAGATGGTGGCCGACGACACGACCGCACCGCGTCTGGTCGCCGACTCCGATCTGGTGGAACGCATGGAGGACCACGCTCTGGTGGCGGCCTCACCGGAGAGTTGGCACCGTTTCGGCTTCCTCTACGAACGCGACGAGATCATTTCGATGGAGCAGGCGTTCCCCATTGCCCAGCGCTACCAGCCGTCGACGGACCTGCTGGAGGACCTGCGATGGGTGGTGGACCGCTACTTCGACAGCGGCCTGGACGTCGTGGTGGTCGACCAGACCGCCCGGGAGCAGGAAGCCGCGGATCTGGTCTGCGTCAAGGTGATCGTTCCGGGGCTGTTGCCGATGGTCTTCGGGCACCGTAACCGACGTGTCGACCTGCCCCGGTTGCGGGAGCTACCGGTACGGCTCGGCTACCGGTCCGCGCCGCTCGACCCCTCGGAGATCAATCCCTACCCGCATCCGTTCCCATGACCAGGAGCCGCACCGGCGTCGGTACCGTGTCCATCCGTGCCACGTTCCTGATCCATGGTGCGGTGCAGGGGACGTGGGCCTCCCGGATTCCCGGGATCAGCGATGGCCTGGAGTTGACCAACGGTGCTCTCGGCATCGCCCTGTTCCTCCAGGTCGTCGGTGGACTCGCCGCGCTGGCCTGGGCGGGCCGACTGGTCCGTCTCCACGGTGCGGTGCTCGTTACCCGGGTGGGCCTGGTCAGCTATGTCGCCTCCCTCGTCGCCATCGGGCTGGCTCCCTCGTTCGGGCTGCTGTCGGCGGCGATGGTGCTGGTCGGTGCTGCGGGAGCGGCCTGTGACGTGGCGATGAACGCCCAGGCCAGCGCGGTCGAGAAGAGCCTGGACCGGCCGATCATGTCCGGCCTGCACGGTGCCTGGAGCGCCGGTTCGCTGGTCTCGGCCGGTGTCGCCGTGGCGGTGGCGACCGTCGGGGTGGGCGTCCGACCGCATCTCGTCGCCGTCGCGGTGGTGTTGCTGGCCGTCGCCGTTCCGACGCTGTCCGGTGTACGACCGGTGCCGGTGACGCCGGCGGCAGGCCGGCAGCGTTCGGGCCCGGCTCCGGCACCACTGGTCCGTCTCGGCTGCCTGGCCGCGCTGGCCATGTACGCCGAGGGGGCCGGGGCGGACTGGAGTGCCGTGTACGTCCATGACGTCACCGGGTTGGCTGCGGGAACGGCGGCCGTGGGATACGCCGGATTCGCTGCGGCGATGGTGGCCGGTCGGTTCGTCGGTGACTCGATCGTGCGCGCTGTCGGGCCGGTGCCGACCGCCCGGACAGCGGCGACGGTGTCCGTCATCGGGTCGGTCGTCGTCATCACGGCCGTGGCGGCACCGATGGCCGTCGCGGGTTTCGTGCTCCAGGGCGTCGGGCTGTCCGTCCTGGTGCCGCTGCTGCTCAGCGCGGCGGGACGACACGGCGGCGACCACGGCGCGGGTTCGGCCATCGCGACGGTGAGCGCGATCGGCTACGTGGGTTGGCTCGTCGCGCCGATGCTGGTGGGTCAGTTGGCTGAACTGGCGTCACTGCGGGCTGCGTTCGCCACCGTGGCTGTCGCCGGCGTCGTCCTGGCCTTCGCGGCCGGTGCGGTGGCGCAACGGACCACGACACCGAAGAAGGAGGGATGCGCCGTCGAGGGATGAGGACGGCCGTCGGGATGCTCACCCGGCTCAGCGCCAACTGTCAGATCACCCGGGTCGGATCGCCCGGGAGTGACGTCGACTCCAGGCATCTTCATGTAGGAGGACAGATGACCGCGTTCCTGTATCACTTCCATGGCCTCGGCAAGTACGACTTCTCATCCATGTCACCCGAGGACCTCGAATCTCTCCAACAACTGGCGGCGGCTCGCGACGTCGAGATCCTCCCGACCGTCTATCTCCGGCGGGAGGCCCTGCCGGCGCTGCGGGAACTCGTCCAGCGGTACGGGGTCCTGGCCGCCGAGGGAGCCGTACCCAACATCGCGGGTTTCGCGATCGAAGGGCCGCTACTCGGTCCGGACGGCGGCATTCCCAGACGGGGCAGGTGGTACCCGACCGCCGACGAGTGGACGCAGATCGCCGACCTCGGACCGCACGGTCTCCGGTATGTCGTGATGGCACCTGACGGAGCTGCGCTCGACGAGGTACTCGACGACGGAATGACCTTCGCCGACCTGCTGGACCGCTGCTACGACAACGGCGTACGCATTGCGATCGGCCACTTCCACCGCAACGACCCCGAGCGCAGTGCCCGCCGGGTAGACGAGGTCCTCGACTATCTGCACTCCCGCTACGAGTCGTCGCCCAACCTGGTGTTGACCGATCACCTCTACAACGACATGCCCCGCAACTTCGTGCATGCCTGGCGGACCGAGGTGGCGCGGACGCGGCGGCCCGAACAACTGGCAGCGGTCGTGGGCCCGACCTGGACCAGGCACAACATCGGTGAACTTCTCGGCCCGGTGCCGGCGGCGGTACTCAATGCGGCACTCGACGGCCGCCTGATGCCGTGCCTCAACTTCGACGGCCGCCATGTCGATCTTGCGATCTCCCGCCGTACCGTCGACTTCCTCGGATGCGAACGACTGATCGCGCTGACCGACCACACCGAGGTGAACGTCATGGCCGGTGAGGTGTTGAGCCAGGACTCGTACAGCAGGCTGCGGTTGCGTGACGACGGTGCCGTCGCGGCCGGCTCCTCCGGCTACGAACAGCAACGGGAGAACATGCTCTCGATCGGCATGGCCCACGATCAGATCGACCAGATATTCTATCGGAACCCAAAGGCCGCAATCGATTTCCGGCCGAAGCGACAGACCGCCACCGTCTGAAATCACCCTGACCCGCCGGAGGGCCGCGACGCGATGCGCCTTGTCTTTCTTCGACACGGACAGACCGCCGAGAACACGATAAGGAGAATCTCGACCGCTCGTCCCGGCCCCCCGTTGGATACGACAGGTCGCCGGCAGGCAGCGCAGGCCGGGCGGCGGCTCGCCGCCCGGCCGGACGTACGGGCGGTGCTGTCCAGCCCGCTGCGGCGGGCGGTGGAGACCGCGACCGAGGTGGCCACCGCCCTCGGCGCCCCGGTCGAGATCGTCGAGGAGCTGGCCGAATGCGGAGCCGGCGAGATCGAGGGACGCCTCCACGACGACATCGCCGCGCAGATCGAGGACACCTGGCACCGCTGGTTCAGGCTGGCGCAACTCGACCATCCCTTCTCCCCGGGTGGAGAGTCGGCCAATTCGGCGGTGCTACGGGTCGGTCGACTCGTCGAACGGCTGAGTGCCACGGGTGGACCTGACACCACGTACGTGCTCGTCGGTCACGGCACGCTGTTTCGGATCGCGCTGCCCTACCTCTGTGCCAATCTCACCCCGGAATTCGTCCTTGCCTGCCCGGGAATCGACAACACGGAACAGGTCGACGTGGTCCGGGTCGACGGCGTCACGTACTGCGAATCGTGGCGGGGCGAGCCAGTGCCGGTGGCGGTGAGATCCAGTTGACCGCCGGCTCGGAAGCGGCACCGCACACCCACATCTCGATCGTGACCGCCGTGCATCCGCAGCGGACGGAGTACCTCACCGAAACCGCGGAGAGTATCGCCGTTGCCCGGGACAGCCTCGGAGACCACGGCATCGGGATCGAATGGTGTCTCGTGGTCGACGGCCCCGGCGTCGACCGGTCCACGGTCGACAAGGCCGGTGCCGACCACGTACTGCAGTTGCCGATCACGCAGGGAGTGTCAGCCGCCCGCAACCACGCACTCGCGTTGAGTTCGGGCGACTGGGTCTTTCCGCTGGATGCCGACGACATGCTCGACGTCGACGGTTTCACGGCCCTCGCCACCACCCGGCTGGCTGACGACATCGTCTGGGTGGCGACCAACCGCTGCTGGCTGGACGACAGGTCGCGTACGCCGCGTTGGATCGAGGAGCCACGCAGGTGGCGGCGGTACCAACTGGAGGAGGAATGGACCTCGCCCTTTCCCTTCCACCCCAACAACATCATGGTGCGCCGGTCGATCGCCCTGGCGACGTTCGGTTGGCCCGGCCTCGGGGTGAACGAGGACGTCGCGTTCTGTCTCACCGCAGCAGCCGCCGGTCCCGGGTTGACGCTGCCCACGCTCACCGTTCTCTACCGGCGTTGGTCCGGGCAGACCATCGTCCGGCCCGGATACCACGAGTCGAAGGTCCACTCCTTCGCCACGATCGAGGCGGCGGTCAACGCACGGCGCGGTCGTACGGGTATGCCACCCATCAGAGCCCCCAGACCGAGTCCGCACTGACACCACGATCCGACCCCGGCTACCGTAGCGACAACTCGCCGCCCAACTCGTAGCGTCCCGTAGTGCAAGATCGATGCTGCCTGCGGGCCGCCGAACTGGCGCTTTGATGGTAGGAGTTGGCCGTGGCAATGCGTTTCGGGATCCTCGGCGCCCTCACCGTCTGGCTCGATGGTCGGCCACTGCCACTCGGATCGAGCAAGCAGCGACTACTCTGCGCAACCCTGCTACTGAACGCCAACGAGGTGCTGAGCACCGACTACCTGGCCGACATGCTCTGGGGTGATCCCCAGCCCGCATCGGCCGCCGCCAACCTACGCACGTACGCCCACGGTCTCCGTCGAACCCTCGAGACACCGATCGGCCGGCCCCGGTTGCACCGGCGGACCGGGGGCTACCTGCTCGAAGTGGGCCCGGACGAGTTGGACCTGGTCGAGTTCCAAGCCGTCGCTGCACGCGGCCGGGACGCGTTGGCCGCCGGCGACCTCGCCGCTGCCGAGGCGAGCCTGGAGACGGCACTACGGCTGTGGCGCGGTACGCCACTGGCCGAACTGCCCCTACCACCGTTGCTGGCGCAGCGCGTCGCCCAGCTCGAGGAGGAGCGGCTGCTGACCGAGGAGGACTGGGTCGAGGCGAGGCTGTCGTTGGGCGCATCCGCCGACCTGGTCGGACGACTGCGTAAGACGGCGGAGGAGCACCCGCTGCGCCAGCGCACCTGGGGCCAGCTGATGGTGGCGCTCTACCGCACCGGTGACGTGGCCGGCGCGGTGGCGGCGTACCGACGGGCCCGGCAGACCCTGGCCGACGAGACCGGGCTGGACCCGAGCCCGGCTCTCGACCAGATCTACCAGGACGTGCTCAACCACAACCCCCAACTCACCGACACCGCGCCTGCCCGGAGCCGGTCTCCGCTACTGCGACCGCCGATGTCCGAACTCCCGCCCAGCCCGGCAGCCCTGGTCGGGCGGCAGCCGGAGATCGCCACGGTGCTGTCGTGGCTGGGGGACGCCCCCGAGCGATCCGTGGTGGCCCTGCACGGCCCCGGCGGTGTGGGAAAGTCCGCGCTGGCCGTCCGGATCGCCAGTCAACTCGCCGACCGCTACCCGGGCGGCACACTCTACGTCGACCTCCAGGGCGCTGACGCGAACCTCGGCCCCCTGCATCCGGTCGACGTGGTGAGACGATTCCTGCGCGCGCTCGGCGTACCGGGCAACGCGGTCCCCAGTGAACTCGGCGAGGCCGTCGCCGCCTACCGGTCGGAGATCGCCGGCCGGGGGCTGTTGGCCGTACTCGACAACGCCCACAACGCCGCGCAGGTCAAACCGTTGCTACCGGTGGACCCCAGTTGCGCCGCCATCGTGACCAGCCGGCAGATGCTGGCGACCCTGCCGAACAGCCACCATCTGGCGATCGGTCTGCTCCCCACCGCACAGGCCGTGACCCTGCTGGAAGCCGACTGTGGAGCCGACCGGGTGGCGGCACAGCCGAGCATGGCGACGCGGCTGGTCGAGCTGTGCGGTCACCTCCCACTGGCCATTCGCATCGTCGGTGCCCGGCTCGCCAGTCGGCCGGAATGGCCGCTGTCCAGTTTCGCCGATCGGCTGGCCGACCCCGCGCAGCGTCTCGACGAGTTGGAGTACGACGACCTCAGCGTCCGGGCGTCGGTACGGATCGCCTACACCACGATGGAACGCGGAGACCCGCGGGACCAGCGCTGCGCCCGCGCCTTCCGGCTGATCGGTGCGGTTCCCATCCCCCAGATCACGGTACGCGCCGTCGCCTCCCTGCTCGGTGAGCCGACCACCGTCGCCCAGACGGCCCTCGACCGGCTGGCCGACCAGCGGCTCGTCGACCCGCGTCGCCCCGGTACGTACGGCATCCACGACCTGTTGCGCCTCTACGCCCACGAACAGGCCGGGGTGGAATCCGACACCGAGCGTCAGGCCGCTGTCGAGCGGCTCATCGAGACGTACCTGCTCGGGGCCCGTCGTGTCGAACAGTTGGCCAACGCCGGCTGGTCACCGACCCCGGAGGAGGCGAGCGCGGTGCTCCCCTGGCAGGATGCACCGGCGACTCCCGCCGAGGCGACGGCCTGGTTGGCCGACGAACACGCAAACCTGGTTGAGCTGTTCACCCAGGCCAGCACCATGCCCGGTGACACGCCGCGACTCGCGGCCCGACTGGCCTGGGCCAGCGTCGCGGTGCTGCACCGCCACGGCTACCGGCACGAGGCCTTCACCGTCATCGACGGCGCGGTGAGCGTGACGACCCGGCTCGGCATGACGTTGGAGCTGGGTGCGGCCCTCTTCTACCGTGCGCAACTGACGAAGGGGGCCGGCAACGCGGATGCCGTCGAGGCGGACCTGGCCCGGTGCCTGGAGTTGACCAGGTCGCTGGGCAACCAGGCACGCATCTCGGCCTGTCTGGACAGTCTCGGCAACCTGCGCTACCGGCAGGGTGAGCCGGTGGAGGCGCTGGTCTTCCATGAGGAAGCGTTGGCGGTACGCCGTGCCCTGGGACTTCCGCTGCCGATCGGCGCGAGCCTGAGCAACATGGCCCAGGTACGGTTCGACAACGGCCAGGTCGCGGAGGCGTTCGAGGGTGTGGACGAGGCGTTGAAGCTCGCCCGCGAGATCGGCGCCACGGGCCTGGAGGGCGCGGCGCTGAGCATGCGGGGCCGACTGCTGTGTCGTACCGGGCACTGGGCGGATTCGCTGTCCAGCCTCACCGAGGCCATCGTCTGTACGGAGGCGACCAACGATCTGCACACCCGCTGCGAAGCGCACCTCACCCGCGTCGCCACCCACCTGGGCCGGGCCGATCACGAGGCGGCCCTACGGGACGCCACCCGGGCGGAGGACCTGGCGATGCGGGTCGGTGACCACTACCTGCGGGCCGTTGCCCGCTGGGCCGCCAGCCGGGCGTACGCCGCAGCGGGTGACGAGGCCTCCGCGCGGCAGTTGGCCGAGCAGGCCCGGGAACTCGGCCGCCCGGTGAGCGCCTATCGGGAGCCGATGTACGAGCACTTCTTCGGCAGCCTGCCTACCGCCCCATGATGGAGTGACCTGGCACGTCGGTTCATGTCGGCCAAGCACCATGATCGTGTGGCTGGGTTTCCGCAACGGAAGTCACCGCTGGCAGGCTCGCTCAGCGTCGTACACGACGGCGCATCGGCGGGACGTTCTGACCTACTTGGACCGCGGCATTTCGTTGGCGCGTACGCGGACGGCATCAGGACTCACGCCTGGCCGAGCATCTCCGGGTCCACCGCACGGCTCGGGGTCGCCCGACGACCGCGACAAGAATCAACCAGCCGGCAAGAACGAGCGAGGAGACGCACACCACTCTGCCGATCCATACGGGAAACGTCACGATGAGGCTGAGCCACCAACTGACCGGCCGGCCGTACGAACAACGACTCCGGCTAGGCCCGTCACACGCCTCCCTGAGCTCGATCCGATGACCTATGTCGTCCGGCGTGGCGATTGAGTGGTACAACGTCACCTGTTCCATCCGGCGATCTTTTTCGACGTGCACCGTGGCACGGCACTCCCAGGAGTAGCCGACCATCCAGATCGTCACCCGGAACTCACGCTGGCAACTCGTGACCTCACCCGACGCCACCACTGTCGATGGCGAGGTCTTGCCCAGCGTGCTACCCGGATAGAGGTTCAGGACAAGATTGTTGACCAGCCCCACCACGACTGCCACGAGGACCGCCGCCAGGGCCTGCCCCAGGACGAATAGACGATTCCATGGCGTACCACGCCTGTTCCAGGTCGCCAAGGCAGCGGATTGCCGCTGGGCGACCACTACCGCTTTCCGCTCAGCGGCACTTTCCTGCCGGGCGGGCAGCACCATAGCGCCAAGGCTGTTCGGACGGGGAAGCTGCTCCACGAAATCGCCGTCGGCCGCATAAGGCAACTCCAGTTGATACAGCGCATCCAGTAGGGCGACCACGTCCGCGACAACACCGGGCACCCCTGGTTTGGCGATGATGTCGAGGTGTATCTCGTACGCGGTGAAGTCGGCGAGGTCGGCCCGCGCCCCGTCGTAGCAGTCGTTCCAGTGGACCTCGATATCCGAGGCAGCCAACGCGATGCTGCCGGGAGGTCGGAAGACCCCACCAATCAAGGTGCTCAGCGTTGCCGCAAGCTTGGCGACATCATCCCCGCCCCGGACATGGACAATGCAGCAAGGACTTGACTCGGTACGGCCTTCGAGGTCACATGTCGGCACCCGCCCAGCATGCGAATTCCGGTCAAGAGTCGATCGGATGTCGAACATCAGACGTACTCCAACCGCTTCTTCCCCATGGCCACGCCACCGACGCCGTGCCGCGGCACCGCTTCGCTGACTGGGGCGCTAGCGGGCTACGCCCACTGACCGGGACGGCTCCTCCCTGTCCGGTCCGAGCCCGGTCAGGAACCGTACGACACTGTCGACGGTGGTGGGGTCACGCAGGATACGTCGGTGCCCGAGACCACTGGTCGGCAACAGTTCGGCCCCGGGCCAGGCCGCGACGAGCGCCTCACCATCGGTGTAGCGGACCTCCTTGTCCGCATGGTCGTGGACGACCAGCATCGGCGGCAGGTGCTGCTGACCGGCGGCCCGGACCACGATGTCGAACTCGGACATCTGTCGGCCGACCCGCCGTTCGAGCCGACGGAGGAAGCCGGTCCGGATCCGCTCGTCGAATCCGAGCGTCCGCGCGAAGTCGCGGGTGTAGGCCATCGGATCGCCCATCGGGGCGATGAGGACCAGCCGGTCGGCCGGCAGCCCGTCAAGGACGGCGATGGCGGTGGCGGCACCGCCGAGGGAATGCCCGATGACGGTGTACGCCGGTCCACCCACCTCGATCACGGCGGCCAGGGCGTCGACGAACTCCGGCAGCAGACCTCTCCCCCGGCCGAACGCACCGGGTGCCGAGTCGCCGTGGCTCGGCGCGTCGAAGGCGATGACCCGGTGGCCGGCGTCGACCAGTGGGGCGACGAAGGCGCTGAACTGGCCACGCCAACCGCCCCAACCGTGCATCAGGTACACCGCCGGCCCATCACCCCAGGCTTCGGCGACGACCGTACGGCCGTGCACCGTCACGGTGAACCGCTCGCCGGGCGCGTCGGGCGGGCGTACCGGGCCGCGCGGGACCGTACACCAGACGCGCTCGGCCAGTACGGCCCCGGGACCGGGTGCCACCCGCTCCAGCGCCCCGAAGGTCAGGCGGAACGCGCCCATCGTTGCCGTACGAACGATCGTGCTTTTCTTGCTGCGCCAAGCGGCCATCTCGTTCCTTCTCCGTTTTCGGATCCGATCCAGGGGTCTAGCGGATCCGGGCGTTGTCCAACAGCACGTCCACGGCCCGACGGGTCCTGGACACGGCTGCGGAATCCTTCATCAGGCGGTAGGCGTGGAAGAACCCGAGCATGACGCCGTACAGGTCGTGGGCGAACTGTTCGGGATCGGCGTCGGACCGGAACTCCCCCTCGGTGATCCCGCTACGGAACATCTGGGCGATCGACTCCATCAGGTCCCGGTGGTCGCGGACGAGTTGGTCACGGACCGGCCCGGGCTGGTCGTCGAACTCGGTGTCGGCCGACACGAAGAGACAGCCTGCCTTCCGCTTCAGACCGCAGGCCAGCCAGCCCTCCACCAGCACCCGCACCCGTCGCTCGCCACGGGGTGCAGCCAGCGCGGGATGAATGACCGCCTCGATGAAGTTCTGCCGGGCGTACGCCAGGACCTGGAGCTGAAGTGACTCCTTGGAGCGGAAGTGCCCGAACAGTCCGCTCTTGGACATCTCCATCTGGCTGGCCAGGGAACCGATGGTGAGCCCGGCCAGGCCGATCCGGTCGGCTATCTCCGCCGCTGTCGCCAGGACCGCCTGCCTGGTCAGCTCGCCCTTCCCCACGCCGACATCGTTGCGCACGATCGTTCGGTTCGTCAACCACCTCGGTCGCCGACAGCCATCCGGTAGTGCCCCGGCACCAACCATGATCGCTCGCTCTTTGGCGAGTACGGCGAAAAGCCCGATGACGACGGTCGGGTTGGCGCCACCGTGGCTCGGTCGCGCCAACCCGACGGAAGGCTCGATGGTCGGTTAGCGGATCAGACAGAGGTAGACGCCGGAGCGGCAGATGAGCTCGTCGGCGCGGGACCACCAGGTCCTCACACCTCGGTCGTCGCCGAGGTAGTTCCTGACGTCGTCGCCGAGTTCCTCCCCGGTTCCGTCAGCGGTGGGCAGCATGTTGCTGGCGCCGGCGTTGTAACCGATGGCCAGCAGCTCGTCCCGGGTGTAGTCGCCTGGCCAGGTGGTGGGAAGTTGGTCGAGCAGATCGCGCAGGTGCCAGGCAGTGGTCTGGATCGAGAGTTCGTCGTCACCGGTCAACTCGTGGAACTGGCGGCTGCCGAACAGCTCCGGGTGCTTGCGTCTGGTCTCTTCGAAGGTGGCCTTGGACATGTTGCCGAGGCCACGGGAGGCCTCGTCCTGAAGGACCCAGGTCTTGATGTCCTCCCAGGGTCGGCTGTAGCCGAAGCTGCCTTCCTCCCGTACCAGGATCGCCAGGAGCAGCCGGGGATCGATGCCAGCGGCGTTGGCGTGGTTGACCACCAGGTCGATCTTGGTGATCGGAGTGAGACAGGAATCGGTGTGGCGTCCGACGCGACAATGGTTCCAGGCACCTACGGCAGCAGGCTCCGACGAGGTGATCCTGACAGCTCGGGCGGCCAGGACGTCCTTGGCGCCGGCCGGGCCGGGCATGGTGTTGCTGATCTGTGGAGCGAGCGGGACCTCACCGCAGCGTTCGACCTGGGCGGTGATGTCACCACCGGTGTCCAGCCACGCATCGGCCACGAAGCCGATCGCCCGACGCGGGTCCGTGGGGTCGACGACCAGGTCCCAGTACCGGTTCGTTCCACCGTCGCCGGTCACCTCGTCACCCTCGCGGTAACAGGCGACGGTGTAGGAGTGGTCCGCGACGAGAAGCTGCAGTTCGGTTCGGGGGGCGGCCAGGGACGGTCCGGTCTTCACCGCCAGGTGCTCCGTCGCCGTCACCCTTCCGGTGACCGTACGGGGTGCAGCATCGGTCGCCTGCCTGTTGGCGGCGCTGTTGCGGATTCCCGCGCCCAGTTGTCCTTCCCTACAGGGGTCGACCTGACTGGTGATGTCACCACCGGTGTCCAGCCACACGTCGGCGATCCAGCCGGCATCGTTTCCGTTTTCGTCCACGACCCTGTCCCAGTACGGACTGGCACCTTCGGAGCCGGAGATCTGGTTGGGACCGCTCCGATAGCAGACGACGGTGTAGCCGGTGCCATGGGCGGCGTTGCCGATGATGGCCCCTTCCACACCGTCGCGGATGTTCGCCTCCGGGCGTGCGGTAACGGTGCCGCGTACCGTGCGGGTCTCGTCGGCTGAGGCGGCGTAGGTGCCGGTGATACCCGCGCCCACGGCCATCAGTGTGGCCAGCAGGCTACCGAGCTTGATCAGGGTACGGCGGTCAGGTCTGGTACGGGTCGGGACATGCCCTTGTCGGGCATCGCTGTTCGTCATGTCGACCAGCCTCAGCCCGCGAGCCGGCAATCGACTCCGCAACCGGGGCTCAACCGGCTGCAAGCAGGGACAACCGGGCACCGGCAACCTCAACAACGGGCGCAACAACGGCGCTGACCAGGCGGAACAGTGCTCCCTTCGCTGCCATAAGCTGAACTGCAACGCGGGCGCTGACGATCAGCAACACAGCGGGAATGCCGAGGTACGCCCACGGTCGACATTGGATTGGATGGCTTGGTGACAGTTCACGACCTTGCCCGCGCCCTGCCCGACATCGCGACGCTCCGGGACCGGTGTCGGGCGTTGGCGACACTCGCCGGGATCGGTTACCCGTCCCAGCCGGAGTAGCACCCCGTCAGCATCCGAATTGCGACACGACGCGTCACGCAGCCCTGGGGGAAGACGGATTCGAAGAAGTTGTTCTTCCCCCAGGGCTGGTGCTGACTACGCCGTAAGCAGCGGCAGCACCCGGCGACCGAGCAGATCCACCCCGGCGTACGGGGTCAACCCGTGCGGGGTGCCGAACTCCACCCGCGTCGCCCCGGCCTCGAACACCGCCTCGGCCTGGGCGGCGATCTGCTCCGGTGTGCCGGCGAAGGCGAACAGGTCGAGCAGGTCGTCGCCGATCAGCTCGCCGGCCCGTACGTGCTCCTGTCGGGCGACGAGCTGCTGGATCCGGGCCAGCAGTTCCGGGTCCACCTCGACGGTCGGGTCCAGGTCGGCCACCACCGCGAGATACATCGCCACCTCGGTACGCGCCACCCGGCGGGCGAGTGCCCCGTCCTCGTCGACCACGGTGACCGCGCCCAGCACCACGCCGATCTCGGCACCGGATCGGCCGGCTGCCGCAGCACCCTCGTCCAGCCAGGCCCGCATCGTCCTCGCCATCGCCGGATTGGCCGATCCACCGACCTTGATCTCGTCGGCGAATGCCGCAACCTGCCGGGCGGTACGCTCCCCCCAGGTGCCGATCAGGACCGGTACCCGGTCCCGCACCGGGGAATAGCGCAACGCGGTGCCCGGCGCCACCGAGAACTCCCGCCCCTGGTAGCCACGCTCGTCCCGGGCCAGCAGCAGTCGTACCACGTCCACCGTCTCGACCAGCCGACGCAGTGGCCGGGCCTGGGGTACTCCCACCTGGTCCAGCCAGGTGCCCCGGGCCAGGCCCAGGTAGGCCCGTCCGTCCGAGGCCAGGTCGAGTGCCGCCGTCTGCCCGGCGATCTCCACGGGATGCATCGTGAACGGGTTCAGGCAGGCCGCGCCAAGCCGGATCCGTCGGGTGTGCCGGGCGGCCTCCAGCAACGGGAAGATGGGCGGCTGGTACATCAGATCGCCGAACACCGACAGCACGTCGAACCCGTGCCGTTCGGCGAGTTCGGCCAGCTGCGCGTACTCACTGGCGGTCTTGTCCGACTGTAGGCCGACGCCGACCAGCCGCTCACCACCGCCGGTCACGTCAGGTCCCCGGTCGGGATCCGCCGCCGCGCGGTCCGCTCGATCCGCAGGATCACCCGCTCGTCCGGGTCCGGGCAGGCCACGTGGCAGTCCCGGGCCAGCCAGTCGCCGTCCGGCAACGGACGCTGTTTCGCCGGCAGCAACGGCAGACAGGCGGCCAGAGCGTACAGGCAGAAGTGCTTGCCCGGTGGGATGGTTATCCGGCTGGATTCGGTCAGTTCCAGGTAGTCGCCGGGCGCGAGTCCGCACACCGAACGCCCCTCGATCCGCTCCACCACGACCCGCAGGTCGTACAGGTCGGTCACCGCGTCGTCGCTGCTCATCGGAGCGCCTCCGCATGGTGGTGCACGATCCGCCAGCCGGTCTCGTCACGACGCAGCACGTCGGTCACGCGGAAGCAGTCGTCCGGCTGCTCACCGGCATAGGTCGCCCGCAGGACGTACCGGACCAGGCCGGTCTCCCCCCACACCTCGGCCAGCAGTTGCTCCGGTACGACGGAGGTGGGCGGCACACCCGACGCGGCGGTGGCGGCCCGCTGGTCCCGCAGGGCGTCGAGCGCGGCCAGCCCGTGCAGCAGGTCGGGCGCGTCCGACTCCCAGATGGTCAGGGCGGGATGCAGATGGGCGTCGAACGCGGGCCGGTTGCCGAGTGCCCGGTACATGGCGGTGATGGTGGCGGTGATCTCTTCGACGGTCATCAGGGCTCGTTTCCGGATGGGCGGACGGCAGGCGGACGGCGGAACTTCGTTGGTGCGGCAGAGCGTCAGCAGGTGGTACGTCGGTTCGGACGGAGGTCGGTTCAGGAGGAGGTCGGTTCAGCTGGCCGACGATAGGGCGGCCAGCCGGGTACGCAACGGATCGAGGCCCATCGGCCCCAGCCGCAGCGCGGTCCGGTGGAACAGTTTGCGGTCGAACGCGGAGCCGTCGCGTTGCTCGGCCTCCCGGCGGGCCTGCTGCCACAGTCGCGCCCCCACCTTGAAGGCCAGCGCCTGCGCCGGCCAGCCGAGGTAACGGTCGACCTCGAACCGGGCGGTCGCCCGGTCCAGCCCGGCGACGTCGACCAGGAAGTCGACCGCCACCGCAGGGGTCCACCGACGGGCATCGGTGAACCCGGTCCCGGCGGGAATCGGCGCGTCCAGGTGCAGTCCGATGTCTATGACGACCCGGGCGGCCCGCCACATCTGGCCGTCCAGCATGCCGAGCCGCTCGGCCGGTCCCCGGTAGAGGCCGAACTCGTCGGCCAGCCGTTCGGCGTAGTGTGCCCAACCCTCGGCGTACCCGTGGACGTGGCACAGCGCCCGCTGCCAGGGATGCAGGTCGGCGGTGGTGAGGGTGATGGCGTGCTGGAGGTGGTGTCCGGGCAGCCCTTCGTGGTGCAACGTTCCGACGTGCCGCCACACCGGCACGCTGGTCTCCCCGGGCGGGACCGACCACCAGATACCGCCGGGTCGGGTCAGGCCCGGGTCCGGCGGGGTGTAGTACATGACGCCGGACGCGGCCGGGCTGAGCCGGCAGACCACGTCCCGGGTGGCGGCCGGGATGTCGAAGTGGGGACCGTCGAGGGCGTCGGTGACCTGGGCGGTCCGGTCCCGTAGCCAGGCCTCCAGGTCCGGGCCGACCGGCACCCGGCCCGCCGGGTCGGCGTCCAGCGCCGCCCGCGCGGTGGCTACGTCCGGATGACCGAGTTCGGCGGCGACCGCCCGCAGTTCGGCGGCGGTGCGTTCGAGTTCCGCCCAGCCGTAGGCGTACAGCTCGTCGAGGTCGACCTGCGCGCCGAGGAAGTCCCGCGCGGTCACCGCGTAGAGATCCCGCCCCACCCCGTCGACCTCGGTGGCCTGCGGGGCCAGCTCGGTACGGAGAAAGCCGGCGAAATCGAGGGTGGCGCTGGCCGCCAGCCGGGCACCGGCGGTCAGTTCACCGGCCAGCACCCCGGTACCGGGATAGCCGGACACCAGCCGACCGTAGAAGTCGTCGACGGTGATCCAGGCGGTGCACTGGTCGGCGACGGCGAGGATCTGGCGGCGGGCGACGACCTGCCCCCGGCCGGCCGACCAGCGCAGCGTGTCGGCGTACTGGCCCAACGCGACCGGCACCCGGCGCAGGTGCGCCGCGACGTCCGCCCAGTCCGCTTCGGACACCCGGGGCAGGTTGTCGAAGACCTGCCGGGTCAGGTGCACCGGGGTGGCCAGCGGTGCCAGCAGCCGGGTGGTGAACCCGCTGTCATGAAGGGCGACCTCGCTGGTGAGCCGGTCCACCAGGGCGGCGGCGAGGGCGAGTTCGGAGGTGCCGTCCGTACTCGCCCCGGCCGCCGCCGTGGCCGTGGTCCGGGCCAGCTCAGCCCGAGCGGCGAACCCGTCCGGGCTGAGGTCCGCGAACCGCGACTGCGGGGTACGACCGGCTGCCTCGGCCGCCACCGGGTCCAGTCCGGCCAGCGCGTCGAGGTACCGGTCGGCCACCTCGGTGATCGTGGTCATCGGCCGACCCGTGCCCGCCCGGTGTCGTCCCGGTAGACGACGCCGCCCTTCATCACCAGGTGCAGGGTGCGCAGCGCCGAGACCGAACGGGTCGGGTCGTCGCGGAGTACCAGCAGGTCGGCGTGCTTGCCCGCCTCGATGCTGCCGAGCCGGTCGGCCTGACCGAGCCACTGCGCGGGCCGGATCGTGGCGGAGCGCAACGCGTCGGCGACCGTCATCCCGGCGTCGACCATGAACTCCAACTCACGCACGGTCGCGGTGGTCTCGTCGTAGCCGGCGTGCGGCGGCATGTCACTACCCAACGCGATCGGTACGCCGTTACGGATGGCGTGTTGCAGGCTCTCCCAGTGCCGGGGCCCGGCGGCCAGCGCCCGGTCCATCAGCCAGCCCGGCACCCCGGAGTCCCGGAAGAACTGCTCGCACCGGCTGACCACGATCGTCGGGACGTACCAGACGTTCCGCTCGGCCATCAGCCGGGTCACCTCGTCGGTCAGCTCGTAGCCGTGCTCGACGCAGTCGAGGCCGAGTTCCACGGCACGCCGGACCGACTCGGCGGGACCGGCGTGCGCGGTCACCTTGCGTCCCCAGTCGTGGGCGACCTGGATGACCGCCGCCATCTCGTCGTCGAGCAGCTGCGGGGTGTCGATCGCCTCGAACTGGCCGGCGATCCCACCGGAGATGCACACCTTGATCAGGTCGGCACCGGCCCGGATCTGCTGCCGGGTGAGCCGGCGGAACCCGTCGGCCCCGTCGGCCTCCAGCGCGTCGGCCTCCCAGCCGTGTCCGCCCGTACAGCAGAGTGCGTGCCCGGCGGTGAAGATGCGCGGGCCGTCCACCGCCCCGCCCTCGATGCCCTTGCGCAGCGCAAAGTCGGCGTACCGACTCTCGCCGACGAGCCGGGCGGTGGTGACACCGGAGTGCAGGGTACGCCGGGCCGAGTCGGCCATCAGCAGCACCAGCTCGGCGAGGTTGGACCGGTGCACCTCGTCGCCGAGGTGACCGGGCAGCCCGAGGGAGAGGTGGACGTGCATGTTGGTCAGGCCGGGCATGACGTGGTGACCACCGAGGTCCACCACGGGCACGTCCCCGGCCTCGGTGAGCACGTCGTCGACCTGGCCGACGGCGCGGATGGTGCCGTCCGCGCCGACCCAGATACCCCGGTCGGTCTGGATCTCGTCCTGGACCCCGTCGTAGAGGGAGAGGTTGACCAGGACCTGTTCAGTGGCGGAGTGCATGCGTCTCCTCAGATGGCGGGCACGGTGGGCCGCGCCACCGTGGGGTCGGTGAGCCAACAGGCGGCGGTACGTCCGCCCAGGTCGATCGTTGGCGGCTGCTGGCCGCACGGATCGAAGGCGTGCGGGCAGCGGGGCCGGAAGCGGCAGCCGGTCGGTGCGTTCGCCGGGTCCGGCACCTCCCCGGCCAGCGTCTTCGGCAGCCGTGGGGTGGTGCTGATCTGCGGTACCGCGTCGATCAGCGCCCGGGTGTACGGGTGCGACGGCGCGCGCCACAGATCCCGGGTCGGCGCGGTCTCGACGATCTTGCCGAGGTACATCACCGCGGTCACGTCGGCGATCTCGTGCACCAGGGCCAGGTCGTGCGAGATGAACAGCATGCCCATGTCGAGTTCCCGGACCAGCTTGACCAGCAGGTTCACCACCTGGGCCTGGGAGGATGCGTCGAGGGCGGTGACCGGCTCATCGGCGATGATCATGCGGGGTTCCGGGGCGAGGGCCCGGGCGATCGCCAGCCGCTGACGCTGCCCGCCGGAGAACTGGTGCGGATAGCGCTGTCCCGTGCTGGCCGGCATTCCGACGCGGTCGAGCAGCTCGGTGACCCGGGCCCGCCGGGCGGCGGTTCCGGTCACCGTCGCCGGCACCCCGTCGAGAAGCTGGTCGCCGATGGTACGGCGGGGGTTGAGCGAGGCGTACGGGTTCTGGAAGACCATCTGCAACCCGACCTCGGACTCGGCCCGCCGTCGCCAACCCAGTGGCGTGACCGGCGCACCGGCGTACCGGATCGTTCCGGCGCTCGGCGCGGCGAGACCGACCGCGACCCGGGCCAGCGACGACTTGCCGCAGCCGGACTCGCCGACCAGGCCGACGATCTGGCCGGACGCGACCTCGAGGCTGACCCCGGCGACGGCACGTACCGGGCCCCGGCCCCGGGGCTTGTACTCCACCTCGACGTCGTCGATCCGCAGCAGGGCCTCCGGCTCGGTGCGCTCGGTCATGCCACCACCTCCAGGCTGGGACGGACGGGGCAGGCCGCCGAGCGGTCGGTGCCGACCGGGGCCAGTGGGGGTGGCGCGGTGGTACAGGACGGTTCGGCGAAGTTGCATCGGGGCTGGAACGCGCAGCCCGGCGGCAGCTCCCCCGGCGCGGGCGGACCGCCCGGGATCGGCCTGAGGGTGCCGACCGCCTGGGTTCCGTGCGGCCGGGCACCGAGCAGCGCCGCCGTGTACGGGTGACGCGGCTCGGTGAGCAACGCACCGGTCGGCCCGGTCTCCACCACCCGACCGGCGTAGAAGACGTAGCTGCGGGTGGTCAGCGAGCTGAGCACCCCGAGGTCGTGGGTGATGAAGGCGACGGCCAGCCCCGTCTCGGACCGCAGCCGGTCCAGCAGCGCCAGGATGCCGGCCTGCACGGTCACGTCGAGGGCGGTGGTCGGCTCGTCGGCGATCAGCAGTCGCGGCTTCGCGGCCAGTGCGATGGCGATGGCCACCCGCTGGCGCATGCCGCCGGAGAACTGGTGCGGGTACGCCCGGACAGCACGTTCCGGGTCCGGGATGCGCACCTGGTCGAGCAGTTCGACAGCCCGCCGGTCGGCGGCCCGCCGGTCCAGCTTCAGGTGGACCCGCATGTGTTCGGTGAGCTGCCGACCGACGGTGAGCATCGGGTGCAGGGCGGCCGTCGGGTCCTGGAACACCATCGAGATCCCGGCGCCGCGTACCCGCTGCCAGCCCCTGTTGTCCAGACCGAGCAGTTCGGCGCCGGCGAACCGGGCCGACCCGGTGACCTTGGCCCCGGGTGGCAGCAGCCCGAGCAGGGCCTGTGCGGTGAGGCTCTTGCCGCAGCCGCTCTCCCCCGCGATGCCGACGAGTTCGCCCTCACCGACGGTGAGCGAGACGCCGTGCAGGATCGGCAGTGGTCCACGGGGGCCGGGCAGGGTCACGGCCAGGTTGTCGACGTCGAGCAGGTTGCCCATCCTCAGCGTCCCTTCGAGCGGGGGTCGATCCGGTCGCGCAACGCGTCGCCGAGCAGGTTGAAGGCCAGCACCACGGTCAGGATCGCCAGTCCGGGGAAGACGCTGACCCACCACATGGAGAGGTCCTGCGCACCGAGCGCCACCATCGAGCCCCATTCGGCGGCCGGTGGGCGTGGGCCCAGGCCGAGGAAGGAGAGCGCCGCCAGCATCAGTACGGCGTTGCCGAGTTCCAGGGTGGCCAGCACGATCGCCGGTCCGATGCTGTTGGGCAGCACGTCACGGCGTAGGGCGCGGATCGGGCCGACACCGAGCAGCCGGGCGGCGTTGAGGTAGTCCTCCCCGCGCATGGTCAGCACGGCGCTGCGGATGACCCGGGCGTAGACCGGCCAGGAGACGATGACCAGCGCGAGTACGGCGTTGCGGGTGCTGGGCCCGAAGGCGGCGGTGACCGCCATCGCCAGGATGATCTGGGGGAAGGCGAAGACCAGGTCGGTCAGCCGCATCAACGCCTCGTCGACGAACCTGCCGACGTAGCCGGCGATCAGGCCGAGCAGTCCGCCGAGCAGCAGCGCCAACGAGACGATGGCCAGCGCGAGAGGGATCGACAGCCGCGCCCCGTACACCACCCGGCTGAAGACGTCGCGGCCGAGCGAGTCGGTGCCGAACCAGTGGTCGCCGGAGGGTCCCAGGTAGCTGTCCGGGCTCTGCGCCAGCGGGTCGTACGGTGCGACGACGGGGGCGAACACGGCCACCAGCAGCCAGCCGGCGAGGATGACCAGCGCCGCGGCGGCGATCGGCTGCCGCCAGATCGGGCGGGCGGTCGAGCCGCCGCGCAGCCGGCCCAGCCAGCGGCGACGGTTCAGGGCCTTGGCCACCTTCGGGTCCGGCGTGGCGGATTCGGGGGCGATGGTGGTCATGACAGTCGGATCCTCGGATCGATGAGCCCGTAGAGCAGGTCGACGGTGAGGTTGACCAGGGTGTACACCAGCGCCACGAACAGGCTGACCCCGAGGATCGAGGGCAGGTCCAGCGCGGTCGCGCTGCGGTAGGCGTACTGGCCGAGGCCGGGCCAACCGAAGATGTTCTCGACCAGCACCGTTCCGGAGAGCAGGGAGGCGAAAGCCAGTCCGGAGACGGTGACCACCGGCACCAGGCCGGCGCGCAGCAGGTGCCGGCGCAGCACCACCCGGCCGGGCAGGCCCTTGGCGTACGCGGCCCGGATGTAGTCCTGCTGGAGCACCTCGAGCATCGAGGAGCGGACGAACCGGACCAGCATCGCCACGGTCAGGCAGGTCAGCACGAGCACCGGCAGGATCAGGTGCTGCGCGGCGTCCCAGGCGACGTCCCACTGGCTGGCGAGGGCGGCGTCCACCGTGTACATACCGGTGACCGTCTCCGGTGGGCTGAAGTCGGTGGAGAGCCGGCCTCCGCTGGGGGCCAGTCCGAGCTGGTAGAAGAAGACGTAGAGCACGACGAGGGACAGCCAGAACGGCGGGGTGGAGAGCCCGAGCAGCGCGCCGACCCGGACCAACTGGTCGGTGATCCGGCCGTTGCGTACCGCCGCCAGCATCCCGATACCAGTGCCGATCAGCAGGGCCAGCACCATGGTGGGGATGGCCAGTTCCATGGTGGCCGGCACGTACTGGAGCAGGTCGTCCAGCACCGACCGGCCGGTCTGTTGCGAGATGCCCAGATCGCCGTGCAGCAGGTTGCCCAGGTAGTGCAGGTACTGCAGGTAGATCGGCTGGTCCAGTCCCCACTTCTCGCGGAACGCGGCCACCGCCTCCGGGTCGTTGAGCGCCTGGTCGGAGAGGTTCGCGGTGACCGGGTCACCGGGCACCACGTTGACCAGCCCGAACGTCACGATCGTCACGCCCAGCAGCAGGCCGGCGGTGATGGCCAGCCGCTTGGCCAGGAAGCGCAGCAACAGGAACTGGCGGCGCGGCCGAGGCCGGGACACGGTCTGGTCGACCGTGCCCGGCTCGGCGTCGTTGTCGACTGTCGTCGTCATGACTTCCCTACTTGCGCCCGACCGCGGCGAGGTCCACCTGCCAGCCGGCGGCGCTGTACTCCACCCCGGTCAGGCTGCTGGTCGCGACGAGCGTGGAGGAGTTGCTGGCCACCACGATGTACGGCGAGTGCAGGTTCATCGCCCGCTGCCACTCCTGCATGGCGGTGGCCCGGGCGGACAGGTCGAGGGTCGAGGTGACCTTCTTGCCGGCCTCGACGACGCTCGGGTCGGCCCGCTCCACGGTCCAGCCGGACCGCAGCGCGGTCGCCTGTCCGGGCGCCATGTTGTTGACCAGCGAGTCGGCAACCGGGTAGTTCAGGCTCTGCGGGGTGAAGCCCATCGCCGACTTGGCGCTGCGCATCTCGTCGAGGAACGTGGTGAGCGGCTGCGGATTCAGCTCCAGCTTGATGCCCGCCTCGGCGGCGTCGCCCTGGATCTTGGTCGCCACCGTACCGAGGTCGACACCCTTGTACGTGATGGCCGGGTAGTTGAACTTGACCGTCGGGTTGGTCAGGCCGGCCTCGGCCAGCAGCGCCTTGGCCTTGGCCACGTCCCGCTTCGACTCCTCGGCGGCGGGCAGCGCACCGGAGAAGGCCGGGGCCACCAGACCGGCACCGGCGGCGGCGCCCTTGCCGTACAGGGCGGCGATGCCCTGGTAGTCGATCGCGGCCCGCAGCGCCTGGTTGAACCTCGGGTCCGAGGTCACCTTGGAGACGGCCGGGTCGGCGTTGAGGTAGAGGAAGTAGACCGTGTCCTGCACGCCGGAGGTCTGCAGGCTGTCGGGCAGCCCGTCGAGCAGCTTGCCGGAGATGTCCAGCGCGATCTCGGCACCGTCGGCCCGCTGCATGGTGAGCTTCTGCGTCTGGACGTCCATGTTGCGCAGCACGACCCGGTTGAACTGCGGCTTCTCGCCCCAGTAGTTCGGGTTGGCCTCCAGCACCACCTGCGACGACGGGTCGTACGACTTCAGCACGTACGGGCCGCTGCCGAGGGAGTTGGTGTCCAGGTACTGCTGGGCGGTGTCACCCTGGGCGGCGTCGGCACCGTCCTTGGCACCGTGTTCCTTGGCGACCTTGGAGTTGACCACGCCGGTGGACGGCATCGCCAGCACGACGGGGACGTTGGGGTCCGGGTTGGCCGAGGTGACCACGACGGTCCGCTCGTCCTTCTTGTCGACCGTCAGTCCGGCGACGGTGACGGCCGGGCTGCCCTTGATGTTCTTCAGCCGGTTGAGCGAGAAGACGACGTCGTCGGCGGTCAGCGGGGTGCCGTCGGAGAACTTCACGCCGCTGCGCAGGGTGAAGGTGAAGGTCTTCGCGTCGGGCGAGACCTGGTACGACTCGGCCAGCGCCGGCACGGGCTTGCTGACGTCCGAGCCCTTGAACGTGAGCAGGGTGTCGTACATGGCGTGTACGGCGGTGAGACCGGTCGCCTCGTAGATCCGGCCCGGGTCGAGGGTCTTGAGCACGAACGAGGTGTTGACGGTCAGGGTGTTCGTGCCGCTGTTCGAGTTTCCTCCGCTGCCGCCCGCCGTACACGCGGCGGTGCTGGAGACGATGGCCAGCGCCGCCAGAGCGAGCGCTCCGCCGCGGAGCCGGCGAGGGGTCACCGACATGCTGCTCCTACCTTCATTGAGGCTTGCCCGTTACGCGGGCACCGAAAATCCACGGGCCGATGACACCGTTGACATCCGGCCCGTCGATACGGGCGATGGTCCGCTCCGGGGCTTTACGTTCAGCGCCATCACGGGTCTGATGTATCCGGATGAGGGTGGTCCGGTTTGTGGTCCGGTGGGGTTGTCTAGGTGGATTGAATATGACGCCCCCGCTGTTTGACCATGCTAAACAGCCTCGTATAGTTTAGTCAAACAAGTTCAGCCATACTGTTGGGAAGAGGACCCCATGCTCGGTGACCGGCTCCGCGACCTGCGGCAGCAGCACTCCCTGACGCTGCGCCAACTGGCGACCGCAGCCGACGTGTCACCCGCGCTACTGAGCCAGATCGAGAACGGCGCGACCGACCCCAGCCTGGCGACGTTGCGCAAGCTGGCCCAGGTCTTCCAGACCTCGATCGCGGAGCTGTTCTCCGAGCCCGAGGCCCCGGCCGTACACATCAGCCGGGCCGGCTCGCGGACCCGGCTGGCCGCACCACCCGGCCAGATCGCCTACGACCGGCTCACGCCCGGCCGGGGCGACCTGGAGGTGCTACAGGCCGACCTGGCCCCCGGGGACGCCAGCTCCGCCGAGCCCTGGGCGCACCCCTCCACGGAGTGCACGATCGTCCTCGTCGGCGAGATCGTGGCCGACATCGGCGGTGAGAAGTATCCCCTGACCACCGGCGAGGCGATCACCTTCGACTCCCGGCTGCCACATCTCTACCGCAACGCCAGCGACCAGCCGGCCCGCATCGTCATCGCGGTGACCCCGCCGACCCCCTAGTCGGCCCGGCCACCCCACCCAGCCCGCGTCCGGCACGCGGGCGGTTCCGCCCTGCTCCGAAAGGCTACCCATGGATCGTCACAGCGTCGACTGGTACGGCTACCTCCCGGCGGTCACCACGCCGTTCACCGAGAACGGCGCACTGGACCTCGACGCCTGGCGGATCCAGTTGGACTGGCTGGCCGGCGAACGCCTGCCCGGCGTGATCGTCGCCGGCACCACGGGCGAGTGGTTCAGCCTGAGTGAACACGAGCGGGCGGAACTCTTCACGGTCGCCGCCGAACAGGTCGGTGACCGGCTCACCGTGCTGGGTGGATGCAACGCGTACACCGCCGACGAGGCCATCCGGCACGCCCGCGCCGCACAGGCCGCCGGGCTGGACGGCATCCTGCTCACCCCACCGCCGTACGTCGTACCGACCCGGGCGGAGATCCTGAACTTCTACCGTACGGTCTCCGACACCGTCAAGATCCCGCTCTGCGTCTACAACTGGCCCCGGGGCACCGGCGTCGACCTGGACACCGAACTGCTGCTCGAACTGGCCGAACTGGACACGGTGGTGGCGGTGAAGAACTCCACCGCGAACTTCGGCGGATTCGTCCAGGGCCTGGTTGCACTGCGGAACCGGGTTCGCTACTTCGGCATCCCCACCAACGAGGTGGGTATCGAACTGCTCACCAAGGTCGGTGGCGAGGGACTGATGGGGGCGGGCGCGGTACTCGGTGCCGACCACCCCGACTTCTTCCGTGCCGTGCAGGCCGGTGACCTGGAGCGGGCCCGGACGCTCGGGGCCCGGGACCGGGTGATCATGGAGAACTGGTTCGGGCCGGACTACGGTGCCCGGTTCGGCAACGCCCAGGCGATCATGAAGTACGCGTTGACCCTGCGGGGCGTACCAGCCGGCCACGTCCGCGCACCGCTGCTGCCGCTCACCCCCGAGGAACAGTCCCGGGTCCGCGCCACGATGACCCAGCTCGACCTGCTCTGATGTCCCACTACGACGTGGCCGTCATCGGCGGCGGGCTGCTCGGCTGCGCCACCGCCCGGCACCTGGCCCGCGCCGGCAGCCGCGTCCTGCTCCTGGAAAAGGACCAGCTCAACCGGCATGCCTCCGGCCAGAACGCCGGCAGCCTCCACTTCCAACTGGAATACCGGATGGTCGAGCACGGCGACGCCGGTGCCCGGCTGGCCGCCCGCGCACTCCCCCTGCACCTCGACGCGATGCGGGCGTGGGCGACGCTGGAGGACGAACTCGGCGAACGGTGTGGGGTGGCCCGGCGCGGCGGGCTGATGCTGGCCGAGACACCGGCCGAGGTCGCCGCGCTGGACCGGAAGGCGGCCCTGGAACGCCGGTACGGTCTGGACACGACCGTGCTCTCCGGCCGGGAGCTACGTGAACTCGCGCCCTACCTGTCCCCCACCGTCACCGCCGCCGGATACGTCGCCGGCGAGGGCAAGGCCAATCCCCGCCTGGTCACCCCGGCCCTGGCCCGGGCCGCGGTCCGGTACGGCACGGTGCTGCGCACCGGCTGCCGGGTGACCGGGCTGTACCGGCACGGCCACCGCTGGGAACTGGAGACCGGCGGCACGACCGGGGACACCTCCGGTACGGCGTACACCGCCGACGCCGTCGTGCTGGCCGCCGGGGTGTGGACCGCCGAACTGGCGGCCATGGCCGACACCCGGCTGCCGGTCTTCCCGGTCGGGCTCACCATGAGCACCACCGCCCGTACCGCCCCGCTGATCCCGCATCTGGTCCAGCACGTCGGCAAGCGACTGTCGATGAAACAGACCGAAGAGGGCAACGTGCTCATCGGCGGTGGCTGGCCGGCAAAACTGGTCACCCGGGCGGGACGACTCGACCTGGAACACAACCCGGAACTGCGGTACGAGTCCCTGACCAGCAACGCTGACGCCGCCCGCGTGGTTCCGGCCGTACTGCCCCTGCCAGTCATCCGCTCCTGGACCGGGATGACCACCCTCACGCCGGACCAGTTGCCGCTGCTCGGGGCGGTGCCCCGACGCCCCGGCCTGTTCGTGGCCACCGGCGGGTCGGCCTTCACCCTCGGCCTCACGTACGCCCGGCTGCTGGCCGACACCCTGCTGACGGGTCGGCCCGATCAGTCGATCGAGGACTACTCACCGGCCCGGTTTGGAGCGCTGAACTTTGTCTGACCCCACCACCCAGGCCAGCGCCGCCCACCGTACGGCCCTGGACCGCCCCCAGCCGGTCACCATCGAGGTCGACGGGCAGCGCGTCTGCGCGTACCCCGGCGAGTCCCTGGCCACCGCCCTACTGGCGGCGGGCCGCCGCGCCGTCCGCACGACGGCCAGCGGTGCCCGCCGTGCCCCGTACTGCAACATGGGTGTCTGCTTCGAATGCGTGGTCACCGTCGACGACGTGCCCTACCAGCGGTCCTGCCTGGTCCGCGTCCGGGCCGGGATGCGGGTGCGTACGGGGGTGGCGCGATGACCGCCACCGACGTGGTGGTGGTCGGCGCCGGACCGGCCGGACTCGCCGCTGCCGCGACCCTCGGCCGGCACGGTGCCACCGTCACGGTGGTGGACGAGCAGGAACAGCCCGGCGGGCAGATCTACCGGCAACCGCCCGCCGGGTTCACCCGCCCGGCCAGCCACGTCACCGCCGGTCAGACACTGATCACCGAGGCGACCGCCGCGCCGAACGTCCAGTGGCTCACCGACACGACGGTATGGGGCATCCTCGGCACCCGGGCCGGACTGGACGGGTACGGCGGTACGGAGCCGAGCGGGCGCTACCGGGTCGCCACGCACGGGCCGACCGGTGCCGGGGTGCTCGAACCACGTGGGGTGCTGATCACCTCCGGCGCGTACGACCTGCCGGTGCCGTTCCCGGGCTGGACCCTGCCCGGGGTGCTCACCGCCGGCGGTGTCCAGACGTTCGTCAAGGCCCAGGGGCTGCTGCCGGGCAGCCGGTTCGTGCTGGCCGGCGGCCATCCGCTACTGCTGGTGGTGGCCGCCCAGCTGGTCCGGGCCGGTGCCCGGGTGGTCGAGGTAGCAATGACCCAACGTCGCCGGGACCTGCTCGTCGGACCGGCCGGGCTGGCCGCCATGGCCGGAGCCCGGGGCAAACTGGCCGAGGGGGCCGCCGCGCTGCGCACCCTGACCCGGGCCGGCGTGCCGATCCGGTTCGGCACGGTGGTACGCCGGGCCTCCGGAGACCCCGACCTGTCCTCGGTGACCCTGGCCGACCTCGATCGCGACGGCCACCCGGTCACCGGCTCCGAACGGGAACTCGCCTGCAACGTACTGGCCCTCGGTTACGGCTTCGTACCGTCCGTGGAGCTGGCCGGCCAGGCCGGCTGTGCCCTCGGCTGGGATTCACCGGCCGGGGGCTGGGTGGTCCGACACGACGAGTGGCTGCGCAGCTCGGTGCCGGGGATCGCGGTGGCGGGCGAGCTGACCGGAGTGGCCGGCGCCGAGCAGGCGACGGTGGAGGGTCGGCTGGCTGCCCTGGGCATGCTGCTCGACCTGGGACTACTGGAGACGGACGAGGCCACCGCCCTGGCCCGCCCGATCCGCCGCGAGCTACGGCGTCGTCGGCGGTTCGTGGCCCAGGTCCTCGACCGGTTCGCCCCTGATCGGCCGGCGCTGGGCACACTCGTCACCGACGACACCGTGCTCTGTCGATGTGAGGAGGTTCGGGCGGGCGACATCCGCCAAGCCCTGCGGGACCATCCGCACCTGGGCACCGCCAACGCGGTCAAACTGGTCACCCGGGCCGGGATGGGCCTTTGTCAGGGTCGGTCCTGCCAGCCCGGCGTCTGTCAGCTGGTGGCCACCGAAACCGGCCGTACGCCCGAACAGCTCGGTCCGTTCACCGCGCAGGCCCCGGTGAAACCGGTTCCGCTCGGTGCCCTGGCCGCAGCGGTCGAGCCGCCCGATCCGGACCGCCGGACCCGATCCGACCAGCCCTCCGGCCGTAAACTGTCTCCGCCGTAGTTCCAGCAGATCGCCGTCCCGACAACGTCAGGTTGGCGCTGTCCGCACACCCGTCGACGCCCCGCGCTCGACTGATTGAGGGACCAACCGGCCACGGCCGGGGCGCTAGTGTCGCGTGTCTAAAGTGGTTTGACGGGTGGGGTGCGGGAGGATGAGGTGTGTCTGTTGCTGCGCCGTTGGTTCTCCGTCCGGGTGACGGTGCCCGGCTTCGTGTCCTGACCCGCTCGTCCACGGCCCCGGCCGGACATGTGCAGCGTGCTCGGATGGTGTTGCTGGCCGCCGAGGGTGTATCGAATGCGGAGATCGCCCGGCGGGTGGGCATGACTCGTCAGACCGTCATCTCGTGGCGGGCCCGATACGCCTCTGGTGGTATCGACGCGTTGGCTGACCTGCCCCGTTCGGGTCGTCCACCGGTCATCGACGAGGCCACGGTGGTGACCGCCACGCTGAACCCGCCGCCGTCCGGGTTGGCGGTGACGCACTGGTCGGCCAGACTGTTGGCCGGTCACCTGACCAGAGGTGGAATACCGGTCAGCTTCGCCGAGGTCGCCCGGATCTGGCGGGACTGGGGCCTGCAACCACACCGGGTCGAGACGTTCAAGTTCTCTACCGACCCGCAGCTCGAGGCGAAGATCCGTGACGTCGTCGGTTTGTATCTCGACCCGCCCGCGAACGCCGTCGTCGTGTGCGTTGACGAGAAGTCGCAGATCCAGGCCCTCAACCGGACGGCGCCACTGTTACCGATGAGGTTCGACCAGGTCGAACGCCGTACCCACGACTACCAACGCCACGGGACGACCACCCTGTTCGCCGCCCTGGAGGTCGCCACCGGTCGGATCACCGCCGACGCCTGCTACCCCCGACACCGTAACGACGAGTTCCTGACTTTCCTCAAACAGGTCGCCAAGGCCCACCCACGAGTGAAACTGCACGTCGTCGTGGACAACTACGCCACCCACAACCACCCGAACGTCAAAACCTGGCTCGCCAAGCACCCACGGATCACCATGCACTTCACCCCGACCAGTTGCTCGTGGATGAACCTCGTGGAGGTCTTCTTCGGGATTATCACCCGCCAGGCCATCCGCCGCGGCACCTTCACCAGCGTGCCCGACCTGATCGGCGTGATCCGCGCCTTCATCGACGCCTACAACGAACGCTGCCAGCCGTTCGTCTGGACCAAAACCGCTGACCAGATCCTCACTAAGGCCAACCGTCAAAAGAACTCAGACACGGGACACTAGATTACGGAGAAGTTCTTCCAGGCGACGTTGTTGTTGAACCGCGCGTTCTGATAGGCGTTCGGCCCCTCGTAGAGCATCGGGTCATCCGTCGACACCCAGCGGTACAGGGTGGAGACGAGTCCGGGGCCCGAGGTGGTCCACGGAAGTACCACGGTCATGACACCCGGCGGGACCGTGACCGTCGTCGAGTTGAGATGTGTCCAATCGGTCGGCCAGACCGCGGAGCCGCCCATCGTGGTGAAGTAGAGGCGCAGGGTACCAACGTCGGTGCCGGATCCGTACGGCCCGGGATTCCGCAAGGTCACGAAGATGTAGTTGGTCGTGTAGGCGGGCGCGGTGAGGCCGCCTGAGCACGGAACCGTGGTGGGGCAGACCTTGACGTCGGGGCTGTTCCAGTAGGTGGCAGTCGTGCTGTTCGGCTCGAGAGCGGTGTCCCCGACGTAGTCCATGATGTAGACGTCCCTGGGGGTCAGGATCCCGATACCGCCGTCCGACCCGTCACCGGCCATGGCGACACCGCTCACGGGAATTGTCATCAGCGCCGCCAACAGTGCGGCAAGGAGCAGTCGACCTGCCGAGCGGTGTACACCCGGTTGCAGCATGGTCATAAGGATTCCTTCCGTCGCTACCGGATTGTGGGGCGGAAGATGTCGAAGCTGGGGTGAGAACCTTCTCACCGATCGACAGGGCGACTGTATGACAGTGACGTACAGCAATGGAATTGCCAGTCAATTCGAATACCACACGTGCCCGCATATGTCAGGGACGACAAAATTCTCGGATACGGGGAAACGCGAGCCGGAGAAACCAGCCCGACTCCGGTATCAGTCGGGGCCGACCCGGGCCGGCCCGCCGTGGCTCCCGACGTCGACGTCAGACGATGGCGCCCCCGGCGGCGGAATCCGGTCTGTCGCACCCCCGGACCATCATGGTCGGAGTCCAGCCCCGCGCACCGCCCTGCCAGGCATCGTCCTCGTCGGCATGCGGTAGTGCCGGGGTTGGGCCCACCGACCCGTGACCCGAGGCCAGGACCAGGAAAGGCGCGCACATGTCAACAGCAGAGGTCGCTTCCGAAGAACTCGCCGAGATCGATCCGATCGTCGACGCGGAGCGCGCCCTACCGTACGACAGGGTCGAGGACTACCTCGCGGCGATCACCGTCATCAGGTCCGCCGCAGTGGCCTACTACGCCGGTACCGACCTCGAGTTGGACGACGCGGCCTACGACGCGCTGGTGGCGCGGGTGGCCGCGACCGAGACATCGCACCCGACCTGGGCAACCACCGACTCACCGACGCATACGGTCGCTGCGGGCGTCGCGGTCAGCGCCGACGTGCCGCACTCCACGCCGATGCTGAGCCTCGACAACGTCTTCGACGTCGACGGACTGCGCGCCTGGGCGGGCCGCCTCGACCGGGTCCTCGGCCGTCCGGCCGGCGGGTACACCGTCGAGCCGAAGATCGATGGCATGGCGATCGCCGCGCGATATGTCGATGGTCGCCTGACGCAGGTCATCACCCGCGGCGACGGACGAGCCGGGGAGGACGTCACCACCCAGGCCCGGCTCGCGGCCGGGCTACCGCAACAGCTCACCGAGGCGGTCACCGTGGAGATCCGCGGTGAGGTCTTCATGACCGACACCGACTTCGCCAGGGCCAACGAGCTACGTACCGCGCACGGCGGGCAGCCGTTCGCCAACCCCCGTAACGCGACCGCCGGCACCCTCCGGGCACAGGACCGGGCGTACGACGCACCGCTGTCGTTCCTCGCCTACGCCGCCCATGGTCTGGACGGGGTCGATGCGCAGACCCGGTACTCCACGTTGATGGCCTACATCGGCACTCTCGGCGTAGCCACGACGGCGGGGTCGGTGGCCGGCATGCCGCTGTGCCCGACCGTCGAGGAGGCGGTGGCCGCCATCGAGGCTCTCGGCGAACGTCGTGGCCAGCTCGGCTTTGGCATCGACGGCGCGGTCGTCAAGGCCGACTCGGCCGACGACCGCGAGTTGGCCGGTTCCTCCAGCCGGGCACCGCGCTGGGCGATCGCCTACAAGTTCCCGGCCGACACCCGTACCACCAAGCTGATCGACATCGTGGTGCAGGTGGGACGCACCGGCGTGATCACTCCGGTGGCGGTGCTGGAACCGGTCCAGGTGGGTGGCGTCGTGGTCACGTCGGCAACGCTGCACAACTTCGCCGACCTGGTCCGCCGCGACGTACGGGTCGGGGACCGCGTCTTCGTCCGCCGCGCCGGTGACGTCATTCCCGAGGTCACCGGAGCCAAGCTCGACGAGCGCCCCCTGGACTCCGTACCGTTCGCCGCGCCGGCGGACTGCCCACGTTGTGGCGGCGAGATCGACCGGTCCCAGAAGCGGTGGCGGTGCACCAAGGGACGGGCCTGTGGCGCTGGCGAGTCGCTGGCGTACTTCGCGGCCCGCGACGCCATGGACATCGAAGGGCTCGGTGACAAGATCATTGACGGGCTCGTCGACAGTGGCCTGGTCACCGATCCGGCCGACCTCTACGACCTGGATGCCGCGACACTGGCCAAGCTCGACCGGCTGGGTGACACCTCCGCCGGGAAACTCGTCGCGAACATCCAGGCCTCCAGGGAGCAGCCGCTGTCGCGGGTTCTCACCGGTCTCGGCGTACGCATGACCGGCCGGTCGATGTCGCGCCGGCTCGCCCGGCACTTCGGCACGATGGAGGCGCTGTGCAACGCGTCCGTCGAACAGCTTCAGCAGGTGGACGGCGTCGGACCGGAGCGTGCCACCACGATCGCCGCCGAGTTGGTCGACCTCGCGCCGGTCATCGCCAAGCTCGTCGAGCGGGGCATCAACATGATCGAACCCAGCAGTCCCAGCCAGGTGGCAGCCACCCGTGCGGAAGCGCCCGCCCTGCCGCTGCGCAGGGCCGACGGTGCCCCGATGACTGTGGTAGTCACCGGCGGGGTGCCCGGCCTCAGCCGCAACGAAGGAAACGAGGCGGTCGAACTGCTCGGCGGCAAGTCCTCGGGCTCGGTGTCCAAGCGAACCGACCTCGTCGTGGTCGGCGAGGGTGCCGGGTCCAAGGCGCAGAAGGCCGAGGAACTCGGCGTCCGGGTTCTGCCGGCAGAGCGTTTCGCGGCGCTGCTGGCGGCGTACCGGGCCGGGGACACCGAGGCCGTCGCCGAGATCCTGGCCTGACCCACCGTGCCCGCATGAGCGGCGTCGACGGGTTGAGCACTCGCTGGGTCAGCGGTCGCGCGCCGCTGACCCAGCGAGTTCCCCGCGGTCTTTGGGGGAGGGATCGGAACGCGCGGCACGGGAGATGCTTCCAGCCACCTGGTCGCGGGATTCGTGGGTACTCGCCACGGGGTGGGACTGACCGCACCGGCCCATGGCATCCGATTCTCACCTGGCTTCGATCCCGTCAGGCGTATGGCGTCCTCAGATAGCTGTCGAGCGCGGCTGCGCCCGACAGCATCGCCAGGCCCCGCGACGTCAGCCGGTCGTGCCACTCCCGCAGCGTCGCCCGCAGTGGCTCCGGGCCGCCCGCAGCCCGTACCTGCTCCAGCACCCGCGCGATCTGCTTCAGCCCGTGCCCACCCCGTCGTAGCTGGTGGGCCAGCAGGACGTCGCGTACGTCGGCGGGGGCGTAGACGCGGTAGCCGGTGCGCGGGTCGCGCCGGGGCACGATCAGCCCGGCCCGCTGCCATTTGCGCAACGTCGCTGGCCGGATACCGAGCCTGCGTGCCAGGGGCCCGATGAACGTCACCCCCTGCTCCAGCTCACGCGGCGGCTCCAGACCACGCAGCCCCCGTTCCACAGCCTCCAGGGTGCACCGGTCGCCGGCCAACTGCGCATGGCTCTCGTCGATCAGTCGCAGCGCCTCCTCGACCCCACCACCGTTCACGGCCCGCATGATCGCCCCCGCAGTCGCATGGCCGTGCGCGGGAATCAACGCCAGGAACGTCCGCAACGCCGCCGCATGGCGCGAACCGTAGACGCGGTAGCCGTGCGGCGAGCGCTCGGCCGGCGGTAGGAATCCCGCCTCCTCGTAGTTGCGTACCGCCTGTGTGGACAGGCCGTGCTCGCGCGCCAGATCGATGGGCCGCAACCGCATTTGAAGGTATTTCCCTGTCTCTAGCCTGAAACCCAGCCAAAGCTTACACAGTCAGTTCAACGATAAGGTTGATGGTATGCCGGGATCTATCCGGGATGCCGCCCGTCCCTTCACCGGCAGCGCCCTCACCGCGCTGCTGTCCCCCGCCACCCGCCTACTCGGCCTCGGCGAGCCCACCCATGGCATCGAAGCCTTCCTCGAACTGCGCAACGAGCTCTTCCGCCACCTCGTCGAACGCGGGGGCTACGGCTCGATCGCCATCGAGAGCGACTGCCTGGCGGCCCTGGCCGCCGACGCGTACGTCGCCCACGGCGTCGGAACCCTCGACGATGCGATGAGTCGCGGCTTCAGCCACGGCTTTGGCGACTCACCCGCCAACCGGGAACTCCTGCGCTGGATGCGCGCCTACAACACACAGCGTCCCCTGTGCCAGCGGCTCCACCCTCGCCTTCGCCCACAACCGCCACCTACAGCGCGACAAGAGCCGGATCCACTTCGCCGGCCAGCCACTCCAGTGGTGGAGCGCGGGGGCCATCGTCGGCACCCACCTCGGCGACCGGTACGCCTTCGCCGCCACCACCTTCGGTACCCGTGGCTCCGACGTCCCTTCTCCGGACACCCTCGAAGGGATCCTGTCGACCCTTCCCGATGCCCGCGCTGTCATCGATCCCGGGCGTCTCACCGCGTCCCTCGACCGGAAGCCGATGCCCCGCGTCCCGGCCGACCACACTTACTTTCCCCTCGACCCGGCCACCACCGACCAGGTCGACGCCATCGTCTTCGTCAAGGAGATCTGAGCCGCCCCCGCAGAGTGGCGCAGTCGTTCCTTGACGATCACACCTCCAATTCCTACTATCCAGATGGACTTTGTAGGTTTTAGAGGAAGTGAAACGTGTCCGAATCAGTGCTCCCCTCGCCACCGCCCACCACCACCCGACGTCGCGCCCTCGGCACCCTGGCCGTCGCCGCAGCGGCAGCGGGTACCGCGACCGCCTTCCCGCAATCCGCCTTCGCCGGCGCGGCGCACGAACGTCCGTTCGCCGCTGACCCGAACCCCCGGCACACCCGACGCCCCAACTTCCTGGTCATCCTCGGCGACGACCTCGGCTGGGCCGACCTCGGCAGCTACGGCGCGCCCGCCATCCGTACCCCGCACCTCGACCGACTGGCGCAGGGCGGCGTACGGTTCACCAACGGCTACTCCGCCGCCGCTGTCTGCTCGCCCACCCGGTTCGCCCTCTACACCGGCCGATACCCGGGCCGACTCCGCGGTGGCCTGGCCGAGCCCATCGGCAACATCAACGAACTGGAGGGGTTGCCGCCCGGCCACCCGACCATAGCCTCCCTGCTGGCCGCCAAGGGCTACCGCACCGCGATGTTCGGCAAGTGGCACGCCGGATTCCTGCCCTGGTTCGGACCGTTGAAGTCCGGGTGGCAGGAGTTCTTCGGCAACTTCTCCGGCGGCCTCGACTACTACTCCAAGGTCAGTCACCTCGGCCAGCACGACCTCTACGAGGGCGAGGTCCCGGTCGAGTCGCTGGAGTACTACACCGACACCGTCGCAGCCCGGGCCGCCTCCTTCGTACGCCGCCGGCACGACCGTCCCTGGCTGTTGAACCTCAACTTCACCAGCCCACACTGGCCCTGGGAGGCTCCCGGCGACCGCGCCGTCAGCGAGGAGGTCACGGCAAAGCTGCGCGCTGGCGATCGGCAGGCGCTGTTCCACCGCGACGGTGGCTCACTGGAGACCTACCGCAAGATGGTGGAGAACCTCGACGCCGGCATCGGCCGGGTCCTCCAAGCCCTGCGGGACACGGGGCAGGAGCGGGACACTGTCGTACTGTTCGCCAGCGACAACGGCGGCGAGCGCTTCTCCTACTACTGGCCGTTGACCGGCGGCAAGGGAAACCTGAACGAGGGCGGCATCCGGGTGCCGACGATCCTGCGATGGCCAGCCCGGATCCGACCCAACCAGGTCAGCCACCTGCCCGTCATCACCCAGGACTGGACCGCCACCCTGCTGGCTATCGCCGCAGCCACCCCCGCCGACGGTCACCCTCTCGACGGGCGCGACCTCACCGGCTACCTGCTACGCGGTGACGCCGAGCCGGACGGGGACCTGTTCTGGCGCACCCGGTCGTCCCGCGCGCTGCGCCGGGGTAGGTGGAAGTACCTGCGCTCGTCCAACACCGACACCCTCTACGACGTCGTCGCCGACCCACGTGAGCAGGCCAACCTGGCCGGACGCAAGCCGGCGCTGGTGACCGAACTGCGCACCCGGTGGGAGGAGATCAACCAGACCCTGCTGCCGTACCAGTGACCGGCCTCGGCTGGTTGGCAGCGAGGTAGGCAGCGCATCTTGGCACGATCCCGCCGCAGCCCACGGAGGATCGCCGCCACGGGATGCGCCTGCCTGAGCCGGTTCCGGGCAGGGCAGTCTCGCGACCACTCCTGCCCGGAACCCGCCAGCCACGTCTCGACCTCGTCCACCTGCCGGTGACCCGACCGTTCCGCTCCGTGTCGTGACAGGAGAGCGACGAATCACCGACCGCGCTGATCGATCTCCTCGACGAGCTGCGGCACCACATCGAAGAGGTCCCCCACCACCCCGAAGTCGGCGATCGAGAAGATCGGCGCTTCGCTGTCCTTGTTGATCGCCACGATCGTCTTGGCGGTCTGCATCCCGGCCCGGTGCTGGATCGCACCGGAGATGCCCACGGCAACATAGAGTTGCGGCGCGACGGTCTTACCGGTCTGGCCGACCTGGTGGGCATGCGGATACCAGCCCGAGTCGACGGCCGCACGGGACGCACCGACCGCACCGCCGAGAGCATCCGCCAACCGTTCGACCAGGCCGAAGCCATCGGCCGAGCCGAGCCCCCGACCTCCGGACACCACGATGGACGCCTCAGTCAGTTCGGGACGGCCGCTGGTGACCGCGCGGACCCGTTCGACGACCCGGACGGCCCGGTCACGATCCACGAACGGCACACCGATCGCCACGATCCGGCTGGTGGCCGGGTTCTCGACGGGCTCCGCCGCGTTCGGTTTCACCGTGATGATCGGGGTGCCCCGGGTCACCGTCGAGGTCACGGAGAAGGTGGACGCGAAAGCGGCCTGGTACGCGACCGGCCCGGCGTCACCGGCCCGTACGTCCACCGCATCGGTGATCAGTCCGGACTCCAGCAGTACGGCCAGCCGGGCGGCGATCTCCTTGCCGTCCTTGGTGGAGGTCAGCAGCACGGCGGCCGGTGACGACTCCCGGACGATCTGGGCCAGTGCCCGGGCCCGGGGCGCGCTGCCGTAGTCGTCGAACTCACTGGCCCGCACCTGGTAGATGGTCGTGGCGCCGTACCGGCCCAGGATGTCGGTGACCTCGTCGATCTCGTCCCCGGGGCTGCTGAGCAGGACCGCCGCCGGCTCGCCCAGTCTGGCAGCGATCGCCAACAGTTCCAGTGTGGGCTTGCGTACCTTGCCCTCGGCAGTGTCGACGAGGATGAGCACCTCGGCCATGACGGTCTTCTCCTTCGCGTACGCAGGCGGATCAGATGAGCTTTTCCGAGGCGAGGAAACCGGCAAGCTGCCGACCGCCGTCCCCCTCGTCCGGGACCAACCGGCCGGCCTGCCGGGCCGGTCGACGAGTGATCTGCTGTACCGAGGTGACCGAACCGGACCGCCCCACGACGGCCGGATCGAGGTCCAGGTCCGCCAACGACCAGGTGGTCACCGGCTTCTTCTTGGCCGCCATGATCCCCTTGAAGGAGGGGTACCGGGGCTCGCCGGACTGGTCGGTCACCGAGACGACGGCGGGCACGGCTGCCTCGAGTCGTTCGATGACACCGTCGCCCTCCCGCCGCGCCGACACGGTCGACTCGTCAGCAGTACCGAGGGTGAACTCGGTGACGAAGCTGAGTTGCGGGATCCCGAGCCGCTCGGCGACCATCGTGGGAAGCACCTGACCACCGCCGTCGGTGGAGGCCATCCCGCAGACCAGCAGGTCGAAGCCGATTTTCTCGGCCGCCCGGGCCAACACCCGCGAGGTGACCAGGTAGTCGGAACCGCGCAGTTCGTCGTCACAGACGTGGACAGCCGCGTCGCCGCCCATGCTGAGTGCCTTCCGCAGGGCCGCCCCGGCCTCCGGCGGGCCCATCGTCAGGTACGTCACGTGCGTACCGACACCCGCCTCGACCTGCCGTAGGGCCTGCTCGACGGCGTATTCGTCCAGCTCCGACAGGACTCCCGGGACCGCGTCGCGTTCGGTGGTGAGGTCCTCGGTGAATCGCCGGTCCGCGGTAGCGTCCGGCACATATTTGATCAATACCAGGATCTTCATGGTTCTCTCCTAGTCGTCATGGCGACCGGGCAAGACTCAGGCCTGCGCCCGGACCAGGCCCAGGGTGCGACGGGCAGACCGGATGACCGCCTCGTCGATCATTCGACCGTTGGCGTCGAGGGTGACACCCGCACCGCTGTCGCGGGCCGCCGTCAACCGGTCGACGAGGTCCTGTGCCCGACGGATCTCGTCCGGTTCCGGGGTGAAGACCGCGTTCACGGTCGCGATCTGTGCCGGGTGGATGCAGGCCCGCCCCAGATATCCGAGGCGGTGCAACCGGCCGGTCGATGCGCTCAGTGCGTCGAGGTCGCGGAAGTCGGTGGTGACCGGGGCCACCGGTGGACCGATGCCGGCCGCCGCGCTCACGGTCACGACCAGGCTGCGGGCATAGAGGAACTCGGTACCCGCGTCGTCCGGGTGACCTGGCTGTACCCCCAGGTCAGCCGCCAGGTCGGCCTCCCCGAGGTGCAGGAAGGCAACTCGGGGAGCACGGGCGATCTCCCGTGCGGCCAGCAGACCGGCGGCGGTCTCGATCAGCGGGGCCACCACGACCGAGCCGATCGGCAACCCGGCGTCCTGCTCCGCCGTACCGATCAGCCGGTCGACCTCGACCAGTTCGTCGGCGTCGCCGACCTTCGGTACGCAGATCCCGGTCAGCCCGGCACCGGCTCCCACCACCGCGGCGATGTCGTCACCACGGCGGGGACCGCTGTTGACCCGTACCCAGATCTGCGGGGCGGACCCCGACCACTGCCCCACCCAGCGGGCCACCTCGGCGCGGGCCAGGTCCTTGCCCGCCTCGGCGACCGCGTCCTCCAGGTCCAGGATGATCGCGTCGGCCCCCGAGGCGACCGCCTTGGCGAAGCGGGCCGGGTTGTCGCCGGCGACGTACAGGTGACTGCGGGGCGTCACCGGACCTGTCCCTTGCCGGAGACCAGCGCCTTGGCGATGACCGTACGCATGATGTCGTTGGTCCCCTCGCCGATGCTCATCAACGGCGCATCCCGGTACAGCCGTTCCACGACGTACTCGGTGGAGTAGCCGTACCCGCCGTGCACCCGCATCGACTCCAGCGATGCCTTGATGGCGACCTCGGAGGCGAAGTACTTCGCCATGCCGGCCTCCATGTCGACCCGGTTGCCGGCGTCGGCCCGGGACGCGGCCCAGTACGTCATCAGCCGCGCCGCCTGCAACTCGGTGGCGATGTCGGCGAGCTTGAGCTGGATGGCCTGGAAGTCCGCGATCGGCTTGCCGAACGCGGTACGGTTCTTCGCGTAGTCCAGGGCGGCGTCGAAGGCGGCCTGGGCGATGCCCACGCTGCGGGCGGCGATGTTGAGGCGGCCGATCTCCAGTCCGGAGAGGACCTGCTGCATCCCCCGGCCCTCGATCCCGCCGAGCAGGTTCGCCCGGGGCACCCGGACGTCCTGGAGTACGACCTCACAGGACTCGGTGCCCTTGTAGCCGAGCTTGCCGATGTCCCGGCTGACCGAGTAACCGGGCGAGTTCGCGTCCACGATCAGCACGCTCATGCCCCGATGGGCGGGGTCGGCGGTGGGATCGGTCTTGACCAGCACCGGCAGGACGTCCGCGTGCCGGGCGTTGGTGATCCACATCTTGGTGCCGTTGACGATGAAGTCGTCGCCGTCGGCCCGTGCGGTGGTGGTGATGCCCTGCAGGTCGGTGCCGGCCCCCGGCTCGGTCAGCCCGATGCCGGTACGGTGCTCGCCGCTGGCCAACTTCGGTAGGAACCGGGTCTTCTGCTCCTCCGTACCGTGCCTGGCGATCATCCAGCAGGACAGGTTGTGGCTGCCGAGAATGCCGGCGATCCCCATCCAGCCCCGGGCGATCTCCTCGTAGACGAGGGCAAACGAGACCATGTCCAGGCCGAGGCCACCGTACTCCTCGGGGGTGGTCATCCCGAACAGGCCGAGCCCGCGCAGTTGGTCGACGATCTCGGTCGGGTAGCGACCGGTGCGCTCCCACTCGGATGCGACCGGAATGATCTCCCGGTCGACGAACTCCCGCAGCGTGCTCCGGAAGGCCTTCTGTTGGTCGTCGAGGGTGAAGTCCATGGGGTCAGTTCTCCTGGCGGGGGTCGGGTGCGTCGGCGAGATGGAAGATCGGTAGGTGGTGCCCGTCAGGCAGCGGTGACCAGCCCAGGGTGACCGGCCGATCGCAGCCGAGTTCGGCCTCGTCCGCTCCCTCGATCCGGGTGAGCAGCACCGGCCCGTCGTCGAGCCGGACCCGGGCGATGACGTACGGCACGGTCACGCCAGACACCGGGGCGCGGTGCACCACCGTGAAGCTGTCGACGACACCGGCACCGGCACTCTGCACCCAACCGAGGTCGTCGTGGCCACAGCTGATGCAGACGGCCCGGGGATAGTGCTGGCTGGACCGGCACCGCCGGCAGGTCTGCAACAGCAGCCGGCGCTCCCGGGTGGCCGCCCACCACGGCTCGGTGACCTCGTCCGGCACCGGCAACGGAAAACCCGAACTCATCGGTCCACCCCCAGGATCACCGTCGCGTGGGCGGAGAGGATGCCGCCGGTGCCGTGGGCCAGCGCCACCTGCGCGCCGGGGACCTGGCGGACGCCGGCCTCGCCCCGCAACTGCCGTACCGCCTCCACCAGCAGCAGCACCCCGAACTGCCCGGGGTGGCAATAGGACAGTCCGCCGCCGCTGGTGTTGAGGCCGAGGTCCCCACCGGGGCGTACCCGGTCGGAGGCGACCAGGTGGGCCGCCTCGCCGGGCGCACAGAAGCCGAGCGCCTCCAGGCTGAGCAGCACCGTGATGGTGAACGAGTCGTACAACTGGATGACGTCGACGTCGGCCGGGGTCAGGCCAGCCCGGACAAATGCCGTCCGGCCGCTGGCCACGGCGCCGGTGGGCAGCAGGGCGGCCTGACTCATCGACGTGTTGGTGGTCGACTCGCCGTAGCCGAGCAGCCGTACCGGCGGTCGACGCAGGTGCCGTGCCCGGTCCAGGGAGGTGACCACGACCGCGCCGCCGCCGTCGGTGACCAGGCAACAGTCGGCGGTGGTCAACGGGCTGGAGACCATCGGCGAGGTCAGCACGTCCTCGACGGTCAGCGGACCGGCGGCGTAGCGGAACGCCGCCGGGTTGAGCTGCGCCCACTGCCGGGCCAGGACGGCGACCTGGGCCAGGTCGGCCCGGTCGAGCCCGTACTCGTACAGGTAACGCTGGGCGGCCATCGCGTAGTACGAGATCGGGTAGAGCGGTCCGTACGGGGCTTCGAACTGGGCCTCCGGGGTGTGCGCCTCGTAGGCTCCGCCCAGCTTCCGGGACCGGGCCGACCGCTGGTTGGAGGCGAACGAGATGACCACCGTGCTGGCCTGTCCGGCCGCGATCGCCTGGGCGGCCCGGGCGAGGTACATCTCGTAGGCGCATCCCCCGGCGAAGGTGGAGTCGGTCCAGCCGGGGGTCAGGCCCAGGTACTCGGCCACCTGGGTGGCCGAGAACCGGGACACGCCGCTCGTGGCGACGCCGTCGACGTCGGCCAGGGTCAGGCCGGCGTCGTCGAGAGCCCGGGTGATCGCCTGGGCCTGTAGACCCAGGATCGAACGGTTGGTGATCCCGAGGTCGGATTCGGCGACACCCACGATCGCCACATCCGTACTCATGCCAGGCTCACCAGGGCGTCGCTGGTGGCGGCCACCGCGACGGTCGCGCCCTCCGTGTCGACGATGACGACGCGCAGCTTGACGGTGATGTCCGGTCCTTCGCTGGGCTCGGTCGCCCCTTCGCACCGTACGGTCTGCCCGGCCAGCACCGGGGTGGTGAACCGGAACGCCAGCCGGCGCAGCACGGCCCGGGGTCCCAGCCAGTCCTGGAGACACTCGGCCAGCAGCGCGCCGAGTACCTGGCCGTCCACCACGGGGGCGGTGAACCCCGCCGACCGTACGAACGGCAGGTCGTAGTGCAGCCGGTGCCAGTCCCACGTCGCCCCGGCGTAGGCGATCATGTCGGGTAGTTCGATCCGGCGGATCAGTGGCGGCACGGCGACGCCACCGGCCCGGAGCCGGACCGCGTCCGGGGTGGAGGTCATCACTCGGCTCCTGTCGCGGCGTAGATCAGGGTTTCGACGTTGACCGCCAGCAGGGTGTCGTGCTGGTCCCGGTAGCTGGCCTCCGAGGAGACGATCAACATCTGTCGACCGCCCCGGTTGGTGCGTTCCTGCATGTCGGCCAGCCGCCAGGTGACGTGCAGTACGGTGTCCGGCCCGGCCGCCTGGTGGAACGTGTACGTGTTGCCGCCCCGGACCAGGCTGGTGCCGGGCACGTCCAGGTCCCAGCTGTGGCCGGCGTAGCCGACGTCGTCGCGGGGCAGGCCCGCGTACTGGTTCGTCTCGAAGATCAGCGTCGGCGGGACGACCACGTCGGAATGGCCGTGCCGGCGGGCGTACTCCGCGTCGGTGTACAGCGGATTGTCGTCGCCGACGGCCAGCGCGAAGTAGCGGATCGCGGCTCGGCCGATCTCCTCCGGCGCGGTGTAGGTGCGGGTCTCGCCGATCCGCGCCCGCAACGCGTCGGTCAACAGTCCGGTTTGCTCAGTCACTGGTGAGCACCGCCATCGGGTCGACCTCGATCAGGAACTCGGGCCGCAGCAGTCCCGCGCAGATCGCACCGGTCGAGGCCGGCCACGGCGCGCGTAGCAGCCGCTCCCGTACCGCCGCAAC
Source organism: Micromonospora sonneratiae (assembly GCF_042679305.1). NCBI lineage: Bacteria > Bacillati > Actinomycetota > Actinomycetes > Micromonosporales > Micromonosporaceae > Micromonospora > Micromonospora sonneratiae. The sequence continues at coordinate 262,947 of NZ_JBHTMP010000001.1, forward strand.
GCCCCGGTAGTCGGCCAGGCCCTCCGGGCAGACGTACTCGATGGTCTTGACCAGGTGCTCCGGTCCGGCACCGGCGGCGGCGAGGACCTTCAGGATCGACTCGTAGGTGTACTCGGTCTGGGCGATCACGTCCCCCGGGTACACCGCCTGCTGGGTCTCGGGGTCGAGGGCGGCGAAGCCGGACATGAACAGGGTACGACCGGCGCGTACCGCCGGGTTGTAGGTGAGCGTGTCGTACCGGGACCAGCCGGGGTTCACCGCGACCGGCCGGTGCCGGGAGGCGATGACGTCGATGGCCACCAGCACTCCGGGGGCGTGCAACCGGTCCATCAGGATGCCGGCCGCGCCCGGGTAGACCGGGCCGAGCAGTTCCTGACGCGGCCGGCCGGTACGCCGGTAGACGTCGCGGGTCGCGGGGGTGCTGAAGTCGACGGTTTTGACGACGTGGCTGAGGTCGAGCCCGACCTGCTCCAGCAGGCTGCCGGCCCGCTCCAGGCAGTACCGGTACTGCCCGCCGAAGTCGCCCTCGGCGACGATCTCGCCGTTGTCGTCGATCGGCAGCATGGTCGGCAGGTAGACGGTTCCGTCGCCGCCCTCCCGTACGGTGTCGCGCCGCAGACCGCCGTCGTCACCGACGATGAGCGGGGTGCCCCCGCCCCGGGTCGCGGTGACCTCGATCTCGATGAAGGCGGCCGGGCGCAGTAGCCGGTCGACGGCGACCGTGACGACCGTGGGGCGGTGCTCGCCGAAGATCCGCTGGCGGACCTCGACCGCCTCCTGGTAGTGGTCGAGGCCGGCCCGGGTCACGTTCTCGACGACCCGTACGACGTCACCGTAGTCGAGCCCGGCTGCCGCCAGGATCGCGCCGATCTTGGCGTACGCGGTCTCGGTCTGCTCCCCCATCCCGCCCCTGACCACGATCCGCTGGCTCTGCGGGTCGTACTCGGAGGCCGAGTGCCCGGACAGCCAGGCGGTGGTGTCGTCGGTCAGCCCGAGCGAGAACGTGTACCCGTCGTATCGGAACCAGGGGAAGCTCTCCGGGCGAATGTCGCGCACGGCTGTCATGCGGGGTCTCCTTCTCGTGCGATCTCGGTCACGAGCCTGTTGATGCGTTCGATGTCGACCTGCTGCTCGAGCGTGAGGAGCAGGTCCGCGAGTTCGGTGACGGCGGGATGGTCGCCACAGTTGGCCCGGAACTTGTCGACCAGTTCCCGCTCGGTCAGGGGCGTGTTCGGACCACCCCGGCTGCCGGTGACCTCGCCCCGCGAGATCCGGCCGTCGGACAGCCGGATCTCGGCCCGGCCGGGCGCGTCAGCGGCGGGACCGTCACGCAGGGCGGCGACCCGTACCTCGACCCGGTCTGCGGTGGCCGCCACCTCGGGCCGGGCGATGGACGCGGCGGTATAGGTCCGTACGGTGATCGCGCCGTCGTGCAGTAGCGCGGCGACGCTCCACGGCAACGAGAACTTCGCGTCGTACGCGGTACGGGGCTGGACCTTCTCCGGGCCGTCACCGCAGACGATCGCGGCGCTGTCCGGATTTACCCAGACGGTGATCTGCTCGATGTCGACCGGCTCGATCCGGTCGCCGGACACCGCTGCCGCGACCGCGTCGAGGGTGACGTGGATGAGCTGGCAGGCCGGGTACGGCTTGATGGTGATCGCCAGGGTCTCCCAGCGTTGCCCGAGTTCTCCGGTGACGCGGCTCGGGTCGGCGGGTCGGGCCGACAGGGTCGCGTAGAGCCCGTTACGTCCCTCGATGGCGGTGTCCGGGCCGCTGGCCCCGGCTGCCGCCAGCCGGGCGGCGATGATCCCGTTCATCGAGGCCAGTCCCGGGTGCAGGGTCTTGGTGTCGGCCCCGGTGTCGAGGAACTCCAGCAGGCCACCGCTGGTCGATCCGGCGATGCCGACCGCGTCGACCAGCACCTCGGCGGGCAGGTCGAGCAGCTTACCGGCGACCAGGGCGGCGCTGACGGTGCCGCAGACCGAGGTGGCGTGCATTCCCCGGGTGTGGAAGCCGTGCGGGCTACCGGCACCGAGCCGGCAGACGCTCTCGTAGCCGGCGACCGCCGCCAGCAGGATTTCCGCACCGGTGGCACCGGTCTGCTGTCCCACGGCGAACGCCGCCGGTAGGGTCACCGCAGTGGCGTGCACCAGCCCACCGGCATGGGTGTCGTCGAAGTCGAGCGCGTGGACCAGCACCCCGGTGGCCAGTGCGGCAGCCGGCGCGGAGAGCAGGTCGCTGCTGGTGAGCGGGGTCGCCTCGGCGGGACCACCGAGAGCCGCTGCCACTACGGTGGCGGGTCTTCCGGCTCCGTACCGGCTGGCGGCAACCGCGGTGCCGACTCCGTCGAGCAGGTGCTGCTTGGCCCGGGTCGCGACGGCGTCGGGCACCTCGGCCGGGCGCAGCCCGCGTACCCAGCCGGCAAGTTCGCTGGCCACGCTCATCAGAGGCTCGTTCCGCTGCCAGCCGCCGCCCGGGCGCCCCCGGCTGTCTTCGCCGGCTTCCGGACACCGTCGGGACCGAAGGCGCCCCGGGCGGCCAGCTCCTCGACCCGGGTCGGGTCGAGGTTCAGGATCTCCCGCGTGACGAGGTCGAAGTCCTCGTTGCGCAACGGTGCGCGGCGGTAGGTCGGGGTCTCGGTGCCGAACCGGACCGGGGAGGCGACCTGCCGTACGGTGCCCAGGTTGGGATGCTCGGTCTCGACGACGAGTCCCCGGGCCACCGTGTGCGGTTCCCGCAACGCCTGTTCGACGTCGTTCACCGGGCCGCATGGCACACCGGCCGGACCGAACAGGGACAGCCAGTGCTCGGCGGTCTCCTCGGCGAAGATCCTGTCCAGTTCGGCCAACAGTTCCTCACTGTTGCGCTGCCGCTGTGCAAAGGTGGCGAAACGGCTGTCGGTCGCCAGGTCGGGCCGGCCGATCACGGTGGTCAGCCGCTGCCAGAACTTCTCCTTGGCGCAGCCGACCACGAACCAGGTGTCCCGGGCCTGGAAGAGCTGGAACGGCACCAGGGACGGGTGGGCCGAGTTGCGGGTGCGGGCGGGGCGGTAGCCCTCGTTGAGGTGCCAGGTGGCCGGATAGGTCAACATGGAGACCGCCGTGTCGTAGAGCGAGACGTCACAGTCGCCGCCGATGCCGTCGCGACGTGCCGCGTGCAGGCCGGCCAGCAGGCTGATCGCGGCGACGAAGCCGCCCGAGTAGTCGACGAGGGAGAGCCCGGACTTGGTGGGCGGCCCGTCCGGGTCACCGGTGAGGCTCATCCACCCGGCCAGCCCCTGGAGGATGTAGTCGTAGCCCGGCTCGGCGGCCCGGGGACCGGTCATGCCGAAGCCGGTCAGGCTGCAACAGACGATCGCCGGGTTGAGATGCTTCAGGTCGTCGTACCGGATCCGCATCTTGGCCGGTACGTCACCACGCAGGTTCGAGTAGACGACGTCGCTGCGGCGGACCAGTTCCTCGAAGATCTCGCGCCCGGCCTCGGAGGTGAGGTCCAGCGAGAGACTGCGCTTGTTGCGGTTGAAGGTCTCGAAGAACAGCGAGTCCTCGCCCTGGGCGTACGGCGGCACGTACCGTCCCACATCGCCGCCGACCCCGGGGTCTTCGATCTTGATGATCTCCGCGCCGAGGTCGGCGAGGTGCACGCTGCCGAACGGGCCGGCCCCGTACTGCTCCAGGGAGATGATCCGTACGTCCTGCAGTGGTTTCATGCTGTTCTCCGAAACTTGGAACGTCACGACCAGGAGGCGATGGCGGCGATCAACCGCTGCTGTGCCTGTCGGATGACCTCCGGCGGGAGGCCGTGGGTCGGTGGGCTGAGCTTGACTGCGTCGGCCAGCCCCTCGTACTCGGCGAGACGCTGACGGACCTGCTCCGCGGTGCCGGTCAGGGTGAGCTGGTCGATCATCCGATCCGACACGTAGTCGCCGAGGTAGCTGCTGGTGACGTCCCCCTGGGCGAACCGGTCGACGATCCGCTGCTGGTCCTCGCCCAGCCCGTGCAGCGCGAAGAAGTCGGCGTAGCTGCGGACGGTCGCGTAGAAGCCGACCCCGCCGGCGGCCCAGCGGCGGGCGGTGGCCGGGTCGTCGTCGATCGAGCAGACCGCCGACACCACGACCTCGAGGTCCCGTCGGGTACGCCCGGCCTGGGTCAGCCCCTGCTCCAGCGCGGGTAGTGCGGTCTCGCGCAGCGCCAGCGGTGAGCACAACTCGTGGCTGATCCAGCCGTCGGCGATCCGGCCGGCGAGCCGGGTCATGGCCGGGCCAACCCCGCCGAGGTAGATCGGGATGCTGGTCCGGACCGGCGGTGCCGGCCGCTGGTAGCCGACGATCCGCAGGTGCTCGCACTCGCCCTGGTACTGCATCGGCTCACCCCGGTGCGAGTTGGCGACGATCTGCCGGATGACGGAGACGGTCTCACGCAGGTGCGGGACCGGGCTCTCCCACCGGACGTTGTGCCAGTTCTCGTTGACGCCCCGGACCCCGGTGCCCAGTCCGAGGATGAACCGCCCGTTGGACAGTTCGTCGATGTCCATCGCCTCCAGAGCGGTGATCATCGGGCTGCGGGTGAAGGCCAGGGTCACCGCTGTGCCGATCATGCTGCTCTCGGTTCCGGCCGCCAGGGCCGCCGCCGAGATGGTGGCCGAACGGTGCATCTCCGGCGCCCAGACGACCTCGGCCCCCGCGCGCTCGGCCTGACGTGCCGCCTCGGTCAACTCCGCCAGCGACTCGCCCCAGGGGGCGTAGGTGATCCAGACGGACATCAGGAGACGGGGGTTTCGAGGCTGAGTGGGCCGTTCTTGGCCTCGGGGAAGTAGCCCTGGCTGAGTCCGCTTTCCCGTTTGGGAATCATGACCGAGCGCACCCAGGAGACGACCTCGTCGCCGTGCTGGTTCAGTCCACGGGTACGCATCGTGATGATGCCGGCCCATGGCTTCGAGGACGACTCGCGCTTGGCGGTACACAGGCTCTCGGCGTAGAGGGTGTCGCCCACGTACACCGGATGTGTCAGACGGATCTCGTTCCAGCCGAGGTTGGCCATCGCGTTCTGACTCATGTCGAGCACGGAGATCCCGAGGATGAGCGCCACGGTGAGGCCCGAGTTCACGATCACTCGGCCACCGGTGATCGGGTTCTGCCCGGCGAGGTGCTCGTTGAAGTGGTTCTGGTTCGTATTCATCGTGAGCAGGGTGAACCAGGTGCTGTCCGCCTCGCTGATCGTACGACCGAGCGGGTGCTGGTAGACATCGCCCACGACGTAGTCGTCGAAAAATCGTCCGAGGATTGCCGGATGAACGGCCATCGTGACCTCCTAGCGTCCGGCTCACCATAAACATCTGATGTTTAGACCGTCAAGGGCCAGGGTGAGGAATGATCAACGAGGACAGCCGGCGTCACCGAGACCGCCCGGGAGCCTTCACGAGTAGTGGCCCAACCCCAAGAAACACCAATAAATCGGACAGGCGCAAAGCGGCGGACAGCAACTGACAGTGACCATCGTCGGCAGCACGGCCCCAGAGTCAGCGCATCCCGCGACCGGACACCCCTGCCCGACTCCGACGCCGTACCACCGACAGGTACGCCAGGCGTCGGCGGGATCGGTTCCCCCGCCTCGGGAGAACCGGTCCCGTCATCGACGTACCACCCCCGGTCAGCGCCGGCGTCGCCGGTCCATCTGCAGGTAGGCGTCCCGCAGATGGCTCAGGTGCTCCCGCATCGCCTGCATCGTCGCCACCGCGTCCCCCGCCTCGACCAGGGTCAGCAACCGCTGGTGGTCCTCGTCGACCCGGCGCCAGAACGAGGCCGGTCCACGATCCCGACCAAACCTCGTCTCCAGCACCCGGAACACCGGTGCCGTGACGACCTCGAGCAACGGGTTGCCGCTGCACCGCAACAGAATCAGGTGGAACTCCTGGTTCTGCGGATAGGCGACGTCCCCGCTCTTGCCCCGGGGCGCCAGGGCCGCCGACCGCAGCTGCTCCAGTTGCTCGTTCGTACGCCGTTGCGCCGCGTTGCCGGCCGCCGGCACCTCCAGCAGCTGACGTACCTCCAGCAACTGCTCGACCGAGATCTCCTCGACCAGCGTCAGCAGCGCCAGCCCGATCTCCAGGTGGGCACTGATGTCCTCCGGTTCGGGAACGGCGACGAAGCTGCCGCCGGTGACCCCACGCGTCGTCTCGATCAGGTTCTGGCTCGACAGGACCCGCAGCGCCTCACGCACCGTGCTGCGCCCGACGCCGTACTGCGCGCTCAGCTCCGACTCGTTGGGAAGTCGGACGCCGGTACGTAGTTCGCCGGAGAGGATCTGCTTCCTGAGGGCGTCCGCCAGCACCTTGTACGCCGGTACCTTCGGAACCTCGACCTCAGTCATCGCCTGGCGACCCCCTCGCTTGCATGGCGTTCCGCGCTTCTGTCTGAGGATTATTGCGCAGACCCGGCACGGTCTGCGCCAGCCGGGCCCCCAACAGCCGACCGAGGGTCAGCGCCGGGGTCAGCAGCATGCCTCCACAGAACGAGTTGCCACAGGTCGCAGCCGCGCCCAGCACCTCGCCGACAGCGTACAGTCCGGGAAGACCCCGGCCCGTCCCGTCGACCACCGCAAGATCGACGTCCACCGCTATCCCGGCGAAGGTGACCAGGGTGGTGCCGTGGTTCTCCAGGGCGTAGAAGGGGGGTTCCCGAACCGGAGCGGGCAGACTACGCCGCCCGAACACTGGATCGTGGCCCTGGGCGACCGCCGCGTTGTACTCCCGGACCTGGGCGATCAACCCGTCCGGCTCGATACCCGCCAACCGGGCCAGTCCCGCCAGGGTGTCCGCTGCGTGGACACCGGGATGCCGGTTGGCCCGCTCGGCCAGTTCCCCGGGAGTCCAGCCGCCCACCACCGGTTGGGAGGCTCGCACCGCCCGCGCGTCCAGCACCTGCCAGAAGGTCATCCCCTCGACACCGGTCAGGACACGTTCCTTGGCGTCGATGCTCGGCTCGTCCTCGGCCATGAACCGACGGCCCCGACGGTCCACGTAGATCTCCCAGGGAACGCGGTCCGCCGTCAGCACCGGACGGGCCGGCCAGGCCGCCCGTCCACCGTCGTCCGGGTCCGCCGGCAGGCCACCGAAGGTGGGTATCCACGTTCCCCGGCCCGCGACATCAGCGCCGACGGCGACCGCCATGGTCAGCCCGTCCCCGGTCGCGGTGTGCCACGCGGAGGTACGCAACGCCGGGCTCTCCAGGTCGGCCAGCAGCGCCGGGTTGGCCCCGTATCCGCCGGTGGCCAGCACCACCCGGGCGGCGAGCACCCGGTACTGCCGGTCCCCCGCGCGTACCTGCACCCCGACGACCGCGCCGGCCGGGTCGAGGAGCAGCCGCGGGACGTACGACCCCAGCGACAGTTCCAGCAGTCCGCCGGCCAGCGCCCGGTCCAGTTTGTGGCGCAGTACCCGCAGCACCGCCTGTCCACCGCCCGGCCCGTAGTACGTGCGTGGCCGGCTGTACGCCTCATGGCTGGACACGATCCTCGGTACGGAGTGCGCGTAGACGTACCCGTCGTCCACCAACCACCGCATCGTGTCGGCTGCGCCCCGGACGGCCAGGTCCACCAGCGGGCCGGTTGCCGTACCCCGGCTAATCCGGTCGATGTCCGCCCGGTGCCTGGCCCAGTCGTCGTCGATACCGCGTTCGGCCTGCCGATCGGTGCCGGCCGCCGACAGGTGCCCGGCGGAGATGTGCAGGGCACCGCCGACGTCGTCGGACTTGTCCAGCAACAGGGTCCGGGCACCGTTCTCGACGGCGGTCACCGCACAGGCGATGCCGGCCGCGCCGGCACCGACCACGACGACGTCCACCGACCGGTCAGGCACCAAGGTAGATCTCCCGTACCAGACCGTCCTCGGCGAGCTGGGCGGCGGTCCCGTGGTGCGCGACCTGCCCCTGCCGCAGGGCGTAGCCCCGATCGCTGAGCCGCAGCGCCAGGCTCGCGTTCTGCTCGATGAGCAGCAGCGCCAGGCCCTCGTCCCGTAGTCGGCTCAACGCCTCGAACACGATCACCGAGTTCTTGGGCGACAGGCCCATGGTCGGCTCGTCCAGGACCAGCAGTTTCGGCTCGGAGATCAGTGCCCGACCGATCGCCACCATCTGCTGCTCGCCACCGCTGAGCAGGGACGCCCGGTAGCCGATCCGCTCCCGCAGCGCCGGGAACAGGGCCAGCACCCGTTCGATACGACGGTCCAGTTCAGCGGCGTCCAACCGCAGACTGTAGGCACCCATCTCCAGGTTGACCCGTACGGAGAGGTCCGGGAACAGCCGGCGGCCCTCCAGCACGCTGGCCACCCCGGCGGTCACCGCCTTCCACGACCGTGACGGCAGCGGCGCTCCGGCGAGGCGGACCGTGCCCGAAGCGGGGCGGGCCAGTCCGCCCACGATCCGGGCCAGCGTCGACTTGCCCGCACCGTTCGGGCCGATGACACAGACCGCTTCGCCGGTGTCGACCACGATGCTGACCTCCCGCAGTGCGCAGACCGCACCGTAGGAGAAGCTGAGCTGGTCGGCCCGCAACAGCGGCTGGTCCACGTTGGTCTCCGGGGTACTCATCAGACGGCCCCTTCCGTCACGGACAGCGATGGGTCGGGAAGTTCCTGGCCGGGGCCCAGGTACGACCGCAGCACCGCCTCGTCGGCCATGGCGTCGGCGACGGTGCCGTGGAAGATCGGCCGCCCGAAGTCGATGACGGTGACCTCGGAGCAGACCGCGTGGACGAGGTCCATGTGGTGCTCGACGAGCAGGATCGCCACGCCGTCCCGGTTGAGTTCACCCAGCAGCTCGGCGAGTTCCTGTCGTTCCCGGGGACTGAGTCCGGCCGCCGGTTCGTCCAGCAGCAGTACCTTCGGCTGCGCCGAGATCGCCCGGGCGATCTCGACCCGACGCTGGCGGCCATAGGGCAGGGTGGACGCCAACGTCTCCCGTACGTCGTCCAGGCCGAGCCGGTGCACCGCCTCCCTGGTGGCTGCCATCGCGTCGCCCCGGGGATTCGCGGCGCTCGCCGCGGTCAGCACGTTCTCCATCACGGTCATGGTGGGGAACAGGCGCATGGTCTGGAATGTCCGTACGAGCCGGGCGGACCGGGCCCGCCGGTCGGGACTCCACCCGGTGACGTTCCGACCGTCGACGTGGACCGTACCGGCGGTCGGGCGTTGCAGACCGCCGAGAATGTTCAGCACGGTGGTCTTACCCGCACCGTTGGGTCCGATCAGCCCGGTGATGGCACCCGGCTGTACGACCAACGACAGGTCGTCGACAGCGGTCAGACCACCGAATCGTTGCAGCAGCCCCCGCGCCTCGAGTGCGGGTACGTCGGTGTTGGTGGCGCTCATGCCACTTCCTCCAGGACGGATGCGGAATCCGGGTCGCCGGTACGGGTAGGCGACCGGTCAGGGTCCGACCTGCCGCTTCGTCGTTTCGCCCTCGCCCGCAGACTCGTCAGCATCGCCCCGAGACCGGCGAACCCCTTCGGTACGAAGGCCATCATCAGGACCACCACCACTCCCAGTACGGTGAGTGCCCAGTCACCGGCGCTGGGAATGGACTGGGTGATCCACTGGATGACCCCCGCGCCCAGGATCGCGCCGAGCGGCTGCCCGAGCCCGCCGATGACCGCCATGACGAGCAACTGGATGGAGACGTTCGAGTTGAACAGGGCCGGGTCGATGGCTGACTGGATCGAGGCCAGCAGACCACCGGCCAGCCCACCGAACGCGGCGGACAGGGTGAAGATCTGGATCTTGCGTCGGGTGATGTTCACACCGACCGACTGCGCGGCGACCTCGTCGTCGCGCAGGGCACGAAGCTCCCGACCGAACCGGCTCACCGTGACGAGCTGGGCCACCAGGTAGCAGGCCACCAGCGCCACGGCGACCAGGAGGAACTGCGCCATCGGGTCGATGAACTCGTATCCGGCGATGGACGGTGCCGGGATCGCGGCGAGTCCGGACGGGCCGCCCAACGGTCCGTCGATGAGCAGCAGGGCGTGAATGATCATCGCGGTGGCGAGGGTCGCCATCGCCAGGTAGTTGCCCTTGAGGCGCAGCGCGATGTAGCCCACCACCAGGCCGGCGACGCTGGCCAGCACCACCGCGATCAGCAGTGCCGCCAGGAAGGGGAAGCTCTCACTGCCCCGGGTCAGTACGGCGACGGCGTATGCGCCGATGGCCATGAAGCCGGCCTGCCCGAGGGCGAGTTGGCCCGCACCGCCGACCGCCATGGTGAGTCCCATGGCGGCGATGGCGGCCACCGCGATGTTGACGCCAACGGCGAGTTTGTAGGCGTTCGGCGCGGTCGCCGCGAATCCACCGGCGACCAGTACCACCAGGGCGGGCCCGAGCAGGACCCTGCGGAGACCACCGGAGGCCAGCAGGGGACGAAGGGACTCAGGCAAGGCGGGCCCCCCGACGTCCGAAGATCCCGGAGGGGACCACCAGCAGGGCGACCAACAGCAGGGTCAGCACGAGGGGCTCCTTGTATCCGCTCGGCAACATCCCGCCGAGCAGGTTCTCCACCACGCCGAGCAGCAGCGAGCCGACGATGACACCCGGAAGGCTGTCGATGCCCCCGAGTACCGCGCCGGTGAATCCCTTGAGGACGAGCAGGGCACCGACGGTGCCGCCAGCCAGGGTGATCGGCGCTACCAGCACACCGCCGAGCGCGGCCAGCCCGAAGGCCAGCGCGAAGGCGACGACCCGGGCGGCTGCCACGTTGATGCCGACGGCCGTGGCGGCCACCGGGTCGGAGGCTGCGGCGATCATGCCCTTTCCGAACCGGCTGTGGTTGGCACCGAGGTAGAGCAGCACGGTGACGAGCAGCAGGGTTCCCCAGATCCAGAAGCTCTGGTACGAGACGGCGGCGCCGAAGACCTCGACCGAACCGGCGGTGATGGCCGGGAACGGCTCACCGTTGGCGCCCCAGACGAGGACGTGGCCGTACGCCATGAACAGCATGGCCCCGACGCTGGCCGTGATGACGGCGGTCTCCCCGTTGCGCTGCGTCGGTCTGATGACGACGCGCTCGTAGAGCCCGCCCAGGCCGAAGCCGATGAGTGGGACCAGGACGAGGATGAGGTACATCGACACACCCTGCTGCAACATGGTGAGGCCGATCAGTCCGCCGAGGACCAGCTTCTCCCCCTGGGAGAAGTCCACCACTCCGCTCGTCCTGAAGATCAGGTGGAAGCCGATGGCGACCATGGCGTACACGGAGCCGAGGGTCAGCCCGTCCACGGCGAGGTCGAGAAGGCGCATGACGCTCCTCCGCTAGTCAGGACACTATGGTCAGGAAGTGGGCGAGACGAACTTGTCGCCGCTGAGCTGGACCGGGACGAAGACGCTGGCACCGGGGCCGGCGTGGTACTCCGGGGTGTACTCCTGCTTGCCGAGCACGCCCGAGAAACCGAGGTTGTTCTCCAGCGCCTTGCGGACCGCCTCGGCCTCGTACCTACCGGCCTTCTCGATGGCCGCCTTGAGCAGGTAGACGGCGTCGTAGCCAGTGGCCGCGAAGGACGCCGCGGGCTTGCCGAGCTCCTTCTGGATGGCCGACAGGTAGCGGGCGGTCACCTCGTCGGGGTTGGCGTAGTTGATCTGCGAGAACGAGACGATGGTCTCGGCGGCCGGGCCGGCGGAGGAGGACAGTCCCCCGGTGGCGAAGGTCAGGTCACCGAGGATGACTCCCTTGTAGCCGGCGTCCCGGATGGCCTTGAGGATCTGTCCGTTGGAGGTCCCGCCCGAGCCGTACATGAACAGCAGCGGCGGGTTGGCGGACATCAACTTGCTGGCCTGTGCGGAGAAGTTGAACGCGTCGGCGTTCCAGGAGTCCTCGAAGGCGATGCTGATGCCCCGCTCCTTGGCCTTCTCGTTGATGTACTTCGAGCCGTTGGTACCGAAGGGGTCGTTGATGTGCAGGATCGCCGCCCGGGTCAGCCCTTTGTCGGCGGCGTGGTTGACCATCGCGTGGGCGACGGAGCGCTGGGGACCCAGCAGTTGGAAGACGCCCTTGTGGCCTTCGGTGATCTCGGGCTGGGAGGCGAAGTTGATGAGGGTGACGCCGTTGCGGTCGGCCAGCGGGGCCACCGCCTCGGACGTGGCGGTGATGCCGGGGCCGAAGATCACCGGAAGCTTCTCCTGGACCGCGAGGCGCTTGAAGCCGGCGGTGGCCTCCGCGACGGAGCCCTGGTCGTCGACGACCACGACGTCCAACTGCGAGCCGTTGACGCCACCGGCAGCGTTGATCTCGGCGATGGCGAGCTTGATCGAGGCGATCTCCTCCTTGCCGACGGCACCGTAGCCGCCGGTCATGGAGTTGATGACGCCGAATCGGATCTTGCCATCGTCAGCCGCCCCGTCGCCGCCGCAGGCGGCTAGCAACGGGGCGGTCACGGCAATGGCGGCAAGGGCAGCGACACGCGCTAGGCGGGGTCGGAACATGTGGTCCTCCGGGGGTGACGACCTGAGCCTGAGCGGAAAAGGTCCGATGGTTAGGCAACGGTAGGGAACGTGAGCAGGCACTGCAAGAGTTGTACGGCCGAAATCCCGGCCAAATCTTCAGACAAACCCGATGGCGTCGGCGGCGAGGGTCCGCTCCAACTCGGCCAGGTACTCCCCGGCCAGCCGCCGCCGATCGGTGAGCCAACCAGCCTTGACCTGCCGTGCGATGCCTGCCGGAGCCATCAGGATCTCCGACACGGCAGCGGCGACCGCCGATCCGATGCCGGCCCGGTCGACCACCTGGACCCCGGCCGGCTCCAACAACCGGGCCGGAATCGGGCGCCCGGTCAACACCGCGAACCGGGCCAGGCCGGGCCCGGCCTGCTGCGCCAGGTGGGCGTAGCCGGCAACCACCCCGAATCGGGCTTCGGGCAGGCTCAGGATCCCGTCGTCGGCCACGATCAGCACGTCCGCCGACGTCGCCAGGATCAGGCCAGTGCCGACCGCCGCGCCGGCAACCCCGCAGACCACCGGCAGCGGGCAGGTCAGCACCGCCTCCACCGCCTGCCCGGCCTGCCCGAGGTAGCCCGCCGGATCGGCGGTCAGCCGCCCCGTGTCGGCACGATCCTGACCGGCACAGAAGTGCCGACCGGCCCCGGTGAGGGTGACCACCTCCAGCCCCGGGTCCCGGCCCACCTCGACGAAACACTGCGCAAGTTCCCGGTAGGCCTCCAGGTCGAGCGCGTTGACCGGCCCGTGGTCCAGGACCACGTCCAGCACGCCACCGGCACGGGTCGTACGGATCCGGTCGCCCACGTGGCCGGCGGTCCAGTCAGCCGGCTGGGCGGTCGGTACGGACGTTCCCATCAGTACGACTTCGGCAGGCCGAGGGTGCGTCGGGCGATGTGGTTGAGCACCATCTCAGTGCTCACCGGCGCGATCCGGAACAACCGGACCAATGCCAGCAGCGTCGCCAGTCCGTACTCGGTCGCCATCCCGTTACCGCCGTGGGTCTGGATCGCGGCGTCCAGGGCTGCCGAGGCCGCCTCCGAGGCGGCGAACTTGGCCATGTTCGCTGCCTCCGCCGCGTCCAGGCCGGCGTCATAGAGGGCAGCGGCCTTGGCGGTCATCAGCCGGGCAAGCTCCGTCTGCACCGCCGCCCGCGCCAGCGGGTGCGCCACCGCCTGGTGAGCACCGATCGGCACCCCCCACACCTGCCGCTGTGTCGCATACCGGGCAGCCTTGCCCAGCGCGTACCGGGCGATGCCGGTCAGCAGGGCCGCACTGCCGATGCGTTCGGGGTTGAGACCGGTGAACAGCACCGCCAACCCGCCGCCCGGCCGGCCGACCACCGCGTCCGCCGGGATCCGTACGTCGTCGAACCAGAGGGTGAACTGCCGCTCCGGCGACACCATCTCGACCTCGATCTCGGCCCGGGTGAGCCCCGGCGCGTCGACGTCGACGACGAACAGCGAGAGGCCGGCGGTGTCGTCGTCGGCCACCACCCGGGCAACGACGAGGATCGCCTGGGCGTTGTCGACGTGCGAGACGTAGTACTTCTGGCCGCGCAGCACCCAGCCGTCGTCGGTACGGACCGCAGTGGTGGCGATGTTGTGCGAGTTCGACCCCGCGTCCGGTTCGGTGATCGCGAAGGCCATCACCGACTCGCCCGAGGCAAGGCCGGGCAGCCAACGCTGCTTCTGCTCCTCGCTACCGTGCGCAACGAGTGTTGCCGCGCATACGGCGGGCGACAGGGCCAACAGCATCAGCGGCACACCGGAGGCCGCCGCCTCCTCGGTGACCACCGCGAGGTCCGCGATCCCGCCGCCGCCGCCCCCGTGCTCCTCCGGGATGGCCACCCCGAGCAGCCCTGCCTCGCCGAGCGCCTGCCACAGCTCACGGGGGTTCTGCCGCTCCCGGCACTGGCGGACGAAGTACTCGTGGCCGTACGGCTTGCAGACGGCCGCGACCGTCTCCCTCAGCAGCCGCGTGGTGTCCGGTTCGGTCAGGGAAAGGGCAACAGATGACACAGAAAGACTCCCAAGGACTGGATCAAGGCCAGCTAGCTCTGGCCTTGGGGGGCGAACCTACGGTAAAACTTCAGGTGTTTTCCGGGAACCCCCTCCACGGACCGGATCCGCGACAGCCCAGAACCCCGTCGTGAGGAGCGCGCCATGCCTTCCTGGCACCTGTCCATCGCTAGCGGTGTGCGCGAGTTCGGGCTCGCTACCCCGGACACCGTCGCGGTCGTCGACGGCGACCTCGAGCTGACGTACGGAGCCGTATATTCGCGGGCCAGACGGCTTGCGCAGGATCTTCTGGGGCACGGATTGCGCCCGGGTGACCGGGTCGGGATCCTGCTCGGCAACCGCGCCGAGTACTTCGAGATCGCGGCTGGCGTCGCTCTCGCGGGACTGGTGATGGTGCCACTCAACCCGAGGAGCACCGCCGCCGAAGTCGAGCTAATTATCAGACATTCAAACGCCCGCGCACTGCTCCTCGACGACACGCTGGGCGACCAGGCGGCTACCGTACTCGCCGAGATGGCGGTCGTCCGGGCCATCGGCGGGACCACGTCCGGCCCCGGCTACGAAGCCGCCCTCGCCGCAGCCCGCGACGACGACCCGCGCATCACCGTCGACGAACACAGCCCCTTCTGCATCGCGTACACCTCCGGAACGACCGGAAAGCCCCGTGGCGTCATGCTCAGCCACCGGTCACGGGCGCTCACCTTCTACGCCTCCGCCCTCGAGTGGGGCCTCGGCGTCGGCCGCCGCAGCCTGGCCGTCGCCCCGCTCTACCACGGCGGCGGGTTCGCCTTCGGCTACTCCGCCGTACATACCGGCGGCACCGTCGTCGTGCAGCGGAAGTGGGATCCGGAGGCGATGCTGCACGCGGTCGCCCGGTACGGCATCCAGTCCGCGTTCATGGTGCCCACCCATGCACAGCATCTGCGGGACAACAGCGAACATCTGCTGCGAACGACCGATCTGAGCAGTCTCGACACCCTCTACTTCAATGCCGCCGCGCTACCCGTACCGCTGAAACACTGGGTCCTGGACAGCTTCCCCGGGGTCGGAATCCACGAACTCTACGGCTCCACCGAGGCCGGAGTGGTCTCCGACCTGCGGCCGGCGGACGCCGCCCGCAGGGCCGGCTCGGTCGGCAAGCCCTGGTTCATGACCGAGGTACGACTCGTCGACGCCGACGGCAATCCGGTCGCCCGGGGCGAGGCCGGCGAACTCTACTCCCGGTCCCCGTACGTGATGAACGGCTACCTCGACGACGAGGCCGGCACCCGCGAATGCCTCACCGAGGACGGCTTCGTCAGCGCCGGGGACGTCGCGATCATGGACGACGAGGGGTTCATCAGCATCGTCGACCGGAAGAAGGACATGATCGTCTCCGGCGGGGTGAACATCTACCCCCGGGAGATCGAGGAGATCCTCCTCGGACACGCCGGTGTCGCCGAGGTGGCGATCGCCGGCGTACCGGACGAGCAGTGGGGCGAGAGTGTCGCGGCCTGGCTCGTGGCCAAGCCGAACGCCACGCTGGATCCGGCGGTGATCGAGACCTACCTGCGTGACCGAATCGCCGGATACAAGGTCCCCAAGAGCTGGCACGTGCTGGACCGACTCCCCCGTAACGGCTCCGGCAAGGTCCTCAAGCGGGAACTCCGTACGATGATCACGCCGTGACCGGCACCATCGGTCGACCGGCCGGGAGCTGTCTCCCCGAGACCCGGTCGCCGGGACCACGCCCGCTCCTCCCCCGGCCCCAGGACCCGCCATGCCCAGTGAACTGACCAACCTGAGTGCCAGCGAGCTGGCCGCCGGCTTCCGGCGTTCGGACTTCACACCGGTCGACGTCGCGGACGCGGTGCTGTCCCGGATCGCCGCCACCGACGGCGACCTCCGGGCATGGACCCGCCTCAACCCGGCCTTCCGACGTGACGCCGAGGTAGCCGCCCGAATGTTCGACACCGATCGGGACGTCCCACCCCTGCTGGGCATCCCGATCGGCGTCAAGGACGTGATCGACACGGCCGGGCTGGCCACCGAGGGCGGTTCCCGCCTGTACGCCGGCCGGATTCCCGGCGTCGACGCGATGGTGGTCAGCCGCATCACCGCTGCCGGGGCGCTCGTGGTCGGCAAGACCAACAGCCACGAACTCGCCCTCGGTGCCACCACCCCACCGACCCGCAACCCCCTCGACCGGAACCGGATTCCGGGTGGTTCCTCGGGCGGCTCCGCGGCGGCGCTGGCCGCCCGGCAGGTACCGCTGGCGCTGGGCACCGACACCGGTGGTTCCATCCGTATCCCGGCCGCCGCCTGCGGCGTCGTCGGTCTCAAACCCACCTACCGGGCCGAATCCTGCGCCGGCGTGATCCCACTGGCCCCGAGCCTGGACCACGTCGGACCGATGGCCCGCACCGTAACCGACCTGAAGTTGCTCCATGCCGTACTCCAACCGACGGCGGCGACCATCGCGGTGCCGGCAGCCCCACGGGTGGGCCTCGTCGCCAGCCTGCTGCACCCCTGTTCGCCCGGGATAGCCGAGGCGGTCACCGCTGCCGCCGGGTTCCTACGGTCGGCCGGGCTCACCGTGACCGAACTGGATCTGCCGGATCTGGCGGAGGCGAACGAGACCGGCATGACGCTGTTGCTGGCCGAGGCACTGGCCGTGCACGGTCCGGCCGCGCAGCAGCGGCCCGAACTCGTCTCCCCGGACGTCGAGTCGTTCCTCGACATCGCCCGGAACCTGCCGTCCGACCGGGTAGCCGAGGCCCGCCGGAGCCGTACGGTGATCACCGACCGGATGCGGACGTTGATGAACGACGTCGACGTGCTGCTCACCCCCGGACTGGTCTGCACCCCGGCTCCGTACGGGGCACTCCCGACCGACCCGCTCGACCTGGGGGGCGAGACGCTGAGCGTGGCCGACGCCCACGTACGCACCAACCTGTTGTTCAACCTGACCGGCCAGCCGGCCGGGGTACTGCCCGTCGGGCTCGCCGACGACGGCATGCCCGCCGGTGTGCAGGTCGTCGGACGTACCGGGGAGGATGCCGTCGTACTCGACGTAATGGCCCGTCTTGAAGCTGGATGCCGTTGACGGAGCCGTGGAAGGTCTGGGCACGCTGCTGCTGGACCGGGCGGCCTTACGGCTGGCCGTCCAGCACCGATCCTGCGATGCGGCCGGTTATTCGGTTTACCACCCCGGGTGGTCTACGTATGGTCTTGGTCTATCGAACGCGTCCCGGCATCTGCCGATGCGTTGTCGTGACCGGTGAGGGGAGGCAGTCGTGCGTTACCGCACCGCTGTGGTCATTCCCTCGTCACGGTACGAGGTGATTCTGGTGTCTTCCCCGGTGTCCGGTATCCGCCGCCCGGCCGGTACCGGACGTCCGTGACGACACCCTCCTGATCCTGCTGCGTCGCCCGTCCTGGCTGGACGACGGCGGGGTCCATCTCGGCCCGTCTCCCGCGAAGCTCCACGGGACCACCGCCGATCTCGTCCGAGGTGTCGTCCGGACATTCGCCGTCCGTCGACCACCCTCTCGAAAGGCCTCCCACCGTGCGTACCCAGCTGCGCCGTCCTGCCCTCGAACCGCTGTCACGTCTTCGCAACCTCGGCATCCTCGCCCACGTCGATGCGGGAAAGACCACCATCACCGAACGGATCCTCTACCGCACCGGCACCACCTACAAACGGGGCGAGGTGCACGACGGAACGACCGTCACCGACTTCGACCCACAGGAACGGGACCGGGGGATCACCATCTTCTCCGCTGCGGTGAGCTGCACCTGGCGGGAACACCGGATCAACCTGATCGACACCCCGGGCCACGTCGACTTCGCCGACGAGGTGGAACGGTCGTTGCGCGTACTCGACGGGGCGGTTGCCGTGTTCGACGGGGTCGCCGGGGTCGAGCCGCAGACCGAGTCGGTGTGGCGGCAGGCAGACCGGCACCACGTACCCCGGATCGCGTTCGTCAACAAGCTCGACCGCGCCGGCGCCGACCTTGACGCGGCGGTCGCGTCGATCCGCGCCCGGTTGGGGGTGACCCCACTGGTGGTGCAGCTGCCGATCGGCCGGGAACAGCAGTTCACCGGGGTGGTGGACCTGATCGGGATGCGGGCACGGATCTGGACCGACGGACGTGACTCGTACGAGGAGGTGCCGGTGCCATCGGCGCTGGAGGAGCAGGCCCGGGCGCAGCGGCGCACGTTGGAGGAGGCGGTGGCCGAGTTGCATCCGGACGCGCTGGAGGAGTTCTGCACCACGTCGTCGCTGTCCAACGCCACCCTGGTCGCCGCGCTCCGGGAGCTGACCCGGACCGGAACCGGGCTGGTGGTGCTCTGCGGATCGGCGTACCGCAACCGGGGCATCGAACCCCTGCTCGACGCGGTGGTCGACTACCTGCCCGCGCCGGTGGACCTGCCGCCGGTCAGCGGCAACTGGAACGGCACCGACCAGGAACGGGCGGCCGACCCGGCCGCCCCGTTCGCCGCCCTCGCGTTCAAGGTCACCGCGACACCCACCGGGCGGCTGACCTACCTGCGGGTCTACTCGGGCACGATCACCAAGGGGGACGCCGTGCTCGACACGACCGCCGGACTTACCGAGCGGATCGGCCGGATCCTGCGGGTGCAGGCCGACCGGCACACCGAGATCGACCGGGCAACCGCTGGCGACATCGTTGCGGTCGTCGGGCTGAAGACTACCCGGACCGGAGGTACGTTGTGCGCCCCCGGGGCCCCGGTTCAGCTCGAGCCGCCGACCGTTGCCGATCCGGTCGTCAACGTGGCCATCGAGGTCCGTCGGAGTACGGACACCGACCGGCTGGCCACGGCATTGGACCGACTGGTCGAGGAGGACCCGTCACTGACCATACGCAACGACCCGGAAACGGGTCAGACCATGCTCTCCGGCATGGGGGAACTGCACCTGGAGGTGGCCGTGGAGAAGATCCGTCGCAACCACGGGCTGGATCTCGTCGTCGGCCGTCCCCGGGTGGCCTACCGCGAGACCCCCGTACGTGGCGTGTCTGGCCTGCTCTACCGGCACGTCAAACAGGACGGCGGGGCCGGTCAGTACGCCCACGTCGTGCTCGACGTACATCCGCTGGACGGCACGACCGGTGACCGGCCCGACGGCACGGACTTCGCGTTCGAGTCCCGGGTGGTCGGTGGTCGGGTCCCCCGCGAGTACGTCGCAGCGGTGGAGGCCGGCTGCCGGGACGCCCTGGGTGACGGCCCGCTCGGCGGACACCCGGTGACCGGGGTACGGGTCGTCCTCACCGACGGTGCCACCCATCCGAAGGACTCCTCCGAGCTGGCCTTCCGTACGGCGGGACGGCTCGCCCTGCGGGAGGCGCTACGGGCCTGTGAGATGGTCCTGCTCGAACCGACGGTCGAGGTCACCGTCACCGTCCCCGACGACTTCGTGGGCGCGGTGCTGGGTGACCTGGCGGCCCGGCGTGGCCGGGTCACCGGCACCACGACCCGGGCCGGCACGGTGATCGTCACCGCGACCGTGCCGCTGGCCGAACTGTTCGGCTACGCCACCCGGCTACGCAGCCGTACCCAGGGCCGTGGCACCTTCACGACCCGGGCCACCGGCTACGCTCCGGCACCCACCTCCCGGATTGCCCCGGCACCGGCTCGGTGACCCACACCGGAACCCTCGGGCGGGGCCGACCACACTGGTCAGGCCCCGCCCGTCAGGGACGCAGCCGGCTCTTCTGGACCTTTCCCATCGCGTTTCGGGGCAGTTCGTCGACCAGGTGTACGACCCGAGGCCGTTTGTGCGCCGCCAGGCGCTCGGCGACGAACGCGATCAGATCGTCCGGCGGCACCCGCTCGGCCACCACATACGCCGTGACCTGCTCCCCCAGATCCGGATGCGACGTGCCGACGACCGCCGCCTCGCGAACCGCCGGATGCAGCAGCAGGGCGTCCTCCACCTCACCGGCGCCGACCCGGTAACCGCCGGTCTTGATCAGGTCGGTGGAGGCCCGTCCGACGATCCGGTGCCAGCCGTCGGGACCGATCGTGGCGACGTCACCGGTCGGGTACCAACCGTCGTCGGCCAGTGGCGGCAGCTCGGCCCTGCCGTCACGCAGGTAGCCGTCGAACAGGGTCGCGCCACGGACCTGGAGCTGACCGATCGAGGTGCCATCAGCCGGAAGTGGTCCGCCGCTGTCATCGACCACCCGGCTACGTACGCCGTCGAGCGGCAGTCCCACGTGTCCGGCGCGGCGTTCCCCGTCGGCCCGGGCACTGACCGTGATCAGGGTCTCGGTCATGCCGTACCGCTCGACGGGAGCCTGCCCGGTGAGGGCGACCAGGTCGTCGAAGACCGGGACCGGCAGCGGCGCGCTGCCGGACACGAGTAACCGCGCGGACCGCAGCTGCCGGGCGGCGTCCGGTGCCGAGCAGACCCGGGACCACACCGTCGGTACGCCGAAGTAGAGGCTGCCGCCCGCTGCGGCGTACGCCTCGGGGGTGGGTCTGCCGGTGTGGACCAGCCGGGAGCCGATGCGCAGGGCACCCAGCACACCGAGGACCAGACCGTGTACGTGGTAGAGCGGAAGCCCGTGCACGAGGGTGTCCTCGGCGGTCCACTGCCACGCGGCGGCGAGCGCGTCGAGATCGGCGGCGATGGCGGCCCGGGAGAGCACCACGCCCTTGGGCGGTCCGGTGGTGCCACTGGTGTAGAGCACCAGCGCCGGGCGGTCGGCGGCAGGCTCTGGTGGCACGTTGCCGGACCGGCCCCGCCTCGTGATCGGCACCACCGGAAGGTCACTGCCCTGGGCTGCGGCACGATCGTCGGAGAGCATCAGCACGGCACCTGAATCACCCAGGACGTGGGCCCGCTCGAGCTGACCGGCGTCGGGAGGTACGGGCACGACGGGCACCCCGGCCAGCAGCCCTGCCGTGACGGCGACGATGGTGGACACTCCCGCAGTGGCGTGCACCGCGGCGATGCTGGCCCCGTGCAGGTCGGCGGCCACGGCGGCGGCCCAGCCGAGCAGCTCGTGCCGGGAGAGGACGCCATCGGGCGCAGCGACCGCAGCATCGAGATCGTCCCCGGGTAACGCCTCCAGCAACCGCATTCGACGATGGTCCCAGACCACGCGTCCCGGCATACCCCCGGTCGGAACGGATCGCCGACGGATCGGGGCCGGTGGTCGGGGATCCGGTGGTCCACGACCACCTCCGCTGCGCCACCGTTACCGGATGGAAAGGCGTGTTAGGCTCCGTCGGCTGACCGGACGAGATGCCATGACGGGAGCGGCATGACTCGGGCGTACCGTCGGGGATGGGCCGCTGTCGTCGTAGTGGCAACCGTCCTCCTCACCACGGGCTGCGGCAGCCTCGGCCGGACCGAGGACGAGCCGGTACACCGTGCAGCAACCGAGCTGACGGCCGCAGCGGCAGCGGTCCGGGACGCTCGGACACTGCGGGCGTCCATCGAGTTCAGACAGTCGGGCGGAACCGTGCTCGGCGGAGGCCTGAGCGGTAGGGCCGATGTCGTGGTGGGACATGGAGTGTCCCTCACCTACACCTACCAGCCGAGCACGACCGTCGAACGCAACAACAAGAACATCGAGGGTGAACTTCGCACCGTCGGCGACCGGGCCTTCGCACGGTCGTCGCGGTGGAAACCGCCGGCGGGCAAGGAGTGGTTCTCCACCAACCCCGCCACGCGGGCCAAGCTCGATGTCGCCGTTCCCCCCGAGTGGCTGGCCATGACCATGTCCAAGCTGCTCGACCCGCTGTTCATCCTTGGCCAGGGCGTGGCCGACGTGCCGGACCTGACCAGCGCTCCCGCCACGGTCGATGGCGTCACCACGACCAAGTACATGGCCACCTGGAACCTGACGACCGACGGCGCCGGACCGGAGATGACGGCATGGGCGGCTCGGATCGGTGACATGGTGTCGATGGAACTGTCGCTGTACCTCTCGCCCGAGGGGCGGCCGGTACGGCTGGAAGTCAACTCGTCGACAGCGGTGATGCTGTTCGACGCCAAGGTTCTGTTCTCCGACTACGGTGCAGCGATCGTCGTTGAAGCCCCAGCCGCCGACAGGGTGGCACAGCCCTGAGGGCACACCGAGGAGGTAACCTCCGGATGGCATCGTCCTCGCATGGCTGACGAAGAACTCCCCGCGTTGACCCGCGCCGAGCAGGAGCTGGTGGAGCGCTACCTACGAATCGTGGATCTGGTCGTACGGCTCAACCCGGCCCGGGACAGCGGCCATTTCGACGTCATGGGTTGCCTGCTGGCGGCGCAGGCCCTGACGGCGGAGGCGAGAGCGATCGGCACGGTCGCCGAAACGATGCGTGAGCGGGGCGAGAACGAGTTGCACGCCGGCACCCTCGCCCGCGCGATGCGGGCGATGGACGGTGAACGGCGGATCGCCCGACTGCGCCTGCCGCCAGGGTAGCTGGGTGGCGAGGGCGTGGCTGTCACCTCGCCGCCTGCCTACGCCGTACGGTCAGCCGGCACACCACTCCAACGCCGCCTGTGCACTGAACAGCTTGTGTTCGGCCTGGTTGAACGCGATGCTCCGGGGACCGTCGAGCACCTCGGCGGTGACCTCCTCACCTCGGTGTGCCGGCAGGTCGTGCATGAACACCGCCTGTGGGCTGGCCGCCAGCACCGCACCGTCGACCTGGAACGGTGCGAAGATCCGTCGCCAGTCGGCGTCCGCCTTGCTGGTGCCGGTGGTCTGCCAGCGGGTCGTGTATATGACGTCGACCTCCGGCAGGTCGGTCATGTGATGTGCCTCGACGACCGTCGAACCGGTCCGCTTCGCGGCGATCTCGGCGGTGGCCAGGACACCCGGATCGAGGCCATAGCCCGGTGGGGTACGCAGCTGGAGCCGCGTACCGGTGAACCGACTCAACGCGAGCGCCAACGCCGCCGCGCTGTTGTTGCCCTCCCCCACGTAGAGCACCCGGAGTCCGTCGACCCGGCCGAACCACTGCGTCATGGTGCTCAGGTCGGCCAACGCCTGGGTCGGATGTTCCTCGGCGCTCATCGCGTTGATCACCCCCATCCGGTGCTGGGCGGCCAGGGTGCGCAACTCGGCGACCGGGTCGGCGGTGCGGGCAACGAACAGATCGACCATCCCCGACAACACCCGGGCGGTGTCCTCGATCGTCTCCCCGGTGTTCAGTTGCAGGTCACCCGGGCCGTAACTGATCAGCTGCGACCCCAGCCGCAGCGCACCGCTGGAGAAGGCCGTCCGGGTACGGGTGGAGGTACGGCGGAAGTAGACAGCGGTGACCAGGCCCCGCAACTGGTCGGCGGGGCGGATCCGGCCGGCGGCGAAGTCGGCGCTACGGCCGACCAGGTACCGCAGGTCGGCGTCGCTGAGGTCGGCGATCGACAGCAAATGGCGACGAGGTCGTCGGTCCATCGGTTTCCTCCAGAATGGACGCGGTGGTGGCGGATCAGGAGTGGGGCGGTGTCAGCTGACCTGGATGGCCCGGTGCAGTACGGTCAGGCCCCGCTCCAACCGGGCGAGATCGATGGTGAGCGGCGGCAGTACCTTGATCACTTCGTCGTCGCGTCCGCAGAGTTCGACGATCAGCCCGGTCTCGAAGCAGCGCCGCTGGATCCGCTCGGCCCGCTCGGTGCCGCCGGCCGCCCGCAGATCGATGCCGAGGACCATGCCCAGCCCCCGGACGGTGATCGCCGGATCGCTGTCGCGCAGTTCGGCGCCGAACCGCTCCAGACGCCGGGCACCGACTGCGGCGGTGGTCCGGAATCCCTCCTGCCCCCAGAGTTCACAGGCGGCAGCACCGGCGACGAAGGCGAGTTGGTTGCCCCGGAAGGTACCCGTGTGTTCCCCCGGTGACCAGACGTCGAGCCCCGGTCGGAACAGCACCATCGACAGTGGCAGCCCGTACCCGCCGATCGCCTTGGAGACGGTGATGATGTCCGGCACCACGCCGGCATGTTCGAAGCAGAAGAACGTGCCGGTCCGTCCGCAGCCGGACTGGATCTCGTCGAAGATGAGCAGGACACCGTACCGGGTGGTCAACTCACGCAGCCGGCGCAGCCAGTCGGCCGAGGCCGGGTACACCCCGCCCTCCATCTGCAACGGTTCGACGATCACCGCGGCCGGGATGTCCAACCCCGACGACGGGTCGGAGAGCATCCGCTCCAGGTAGCCGATCGAGTCGAACGGTCCCGCCGGACCGTCCTCGTACGGCACGAACGTCACATCGGCCGTGCCCACCTGCCCGGCGGCGCGGGCCCGGCGGCCACCGCTGACCGCCAGCGACCCACGGGACATGCCGTGGTAGGCCCCGGTGAAGGAGACGATGCCACGCCGTCCCGTGGCCCGACGGGCCACCTTCAGTGCCGCCTCCACCGCATCGGTGCCGGTCGGACCGCAGAACTGCACCTTGTGGTCCAGCCCTCGCGGGGCCAGCACCTGCTCGCCGAGCCGGCTCAGGAAGGTCCGCTTCGCCACGGTGTACATGTCCAGGCCGTGCATCACGCCGTCCCGGGCGAGGTACTCGGTGATACGACGCTTGAGGTAGGGATGGTTGTGGCCGTAGTTCAAGGTGCCGGCACCACAGAAGAAGTCGGTGAACATCCGGCCGTCCTCGGCGTAGAGCTCGGCGCCCCGGGCGCGGTCGAACACCACCGGAAACTTGCGGCAGTAGTAACGCACCTCCGACTCCATCGCCTCGAAGAGGGAGAAGTCGTAGGCCGCGTTGTGTGGCGGTACCGTCTCGTCCACCAGAATGGTCATCGGTCCGGGGTCTCCTTGGTCGTAGTCGCCTCGTCGTCGAACAGGTCGTCAGGTGCGTACTCCCCGACCAGCAGGCGGGCGATCAGGCCGGCCAGGCGGGCGATGTGCGGGGGCGCATGACAAGGAAGTGGTCGCCGGGGATCCGGGTGTACGGTCACCCGTCGCAGACGTGGCTCGTGGTTGACCGGGGCAACCCCGACCTCTCGGGGCTGCACCTGGTCGCCCTCGACAGCGGTAGCCGCCGCTGATGCTGGGGCCCGGAGGCCCCGGATCACGTCAGCTGCGGGTGGTCAGCGACACCGACCCCAGGGCACCGAAGGAGGCCCGTACGGTGTCACCCGGCACGAGGTCCACGGCCGCCGCCCAGGAGCCGGAGAGCACGACCTGCCCGGCCCTGATCCCGGTGCCGAACCCGGACAGGATGCGGACCAGACATGCCACGGACTCGGCCGGATGTCCCATTACGGCCGAGCCCCGCCCCTCCTGCACGACGTGGCGGCTACGCAACTCCATGCGCGCGTCGGCCAGGTCCATCGTGTCGGGCGGCACGCCGGCGCCGACCACGGCCAACGCCGACGAGGCGTTGTCAGCGACGGTGTCCACGAGGCCGATCCGCCAGTCCTGGATCCGGCTGTCGAGTACCTCCAGCGCCGGCAGGACCTCTGCGGTGGCGGCCAGCACGTCGTGCGCGGTCACGTCCGGGCCGGTGAGGTCCTCCGCGAACCGGAACGCGACCTCGCCCTCGACCTTCGGCGCGATGAACCGGCTCAGGTCGAGGTCGGCACCGTCGTGCAGCACCATCTGGTCGGTCAGGTAGCCGAAGTCGGGATGGTCGATGCCGAACATCGACTGGATCGCCTCGCTCGTCGCACCGATCTTGAGCCCGACCAGGACCGCACCGGCCGCCAGATCCATCTCGCGTAGCTCGCTCTGGACGGCGTAGGCGTCCGCCAGATCGAGCTCCGGATGCCGGGCCGAGATCGGCGGCACGGCACGAAGGGTCCGTGCCGCCGTCCAGAGTTCCGACGCGAGTTCGCGGTGGAGAGACAGCGTGCTCGCCATTACTTGACCGCCACGAAGAGCCGGCCGCCGGGCACACCGAGCGGCACGCAGTCGGTCCTGGAGAAGCCTGCTGCCTGGAACGCGTCCAGCCACTGCTGCTCGGCCGGGAGGGTCACGCTCATGAAGCTGGCGTGCAGGTAGGTGAAGAGCGCGCTGAACCTTCGCTCTGCGGGGTCGGACGCGTAGGAGATCGCGTCGGCGACCGCCATGAACCCACCGGGAGCGAGCGCGTCACGGCACGCGCCCAGGACGGCCTTGGCCACCGCCGCGTCCGCCACGATGTCGTGCATGACGAAGCACGCCAGTACGGCGTTCGTGCCCTCGACCGGTCCCGGATCGTCTACGAGGGACTCGACCGTACGCTCGACGACCTGGAGCCGGTCGCTCACCCCTGCGGTGACGGCGGCCTCCCGCGCCGCGGCACACGCGGCACCGCTGCAGTCGAGTGCCACCCCGGTACGCGCCGGGTCCTGCCCGAGGAGCTTGATGAGCAACCCGCCGGCACCGGCACCGAGGTCGGCCACGTGCGAGGCACCGGCCGAGACGACCCGGTCGACGATCGGCGGGTAGAACGCCCGCTCGCCGATCCACCGCGAGCTGACCGCCACCCGGCGTCCGTCCCGCCGATGGACCCGGGCGGCCGCGTCGCGGTCGGTCAGGAACTGCCGGGCGTTGGCGAGAAACGGACCGTTCGCGCTCATGGCCCAGGACACGTATCCGGCCGCGTACCGCCGGTCCGGGTAGTCCTCGGCCACCTGGAACCGGTTCGGGCTATCCGCGCCGACCACCAGTCCGGCGGCGACCAGCGCGGCAAGGTAGTCGTCCACGCCGGCCGGTGGGAGATCGGCGACCTTGGCCAGATCGGCGGCGCTGAACGTGCCGCCCGAGTCCAGCAGCTGGTCCACTCCGATCTCCGCGCCGATCTGCAGCAGCGCGGCAACGGCAGCCAGGTCGGCCGCGTCGTCGAGCGAGGAATGGCGTTGCATTGCTCCTCCTACACCACTTGATGCGATCTGACGGCCGCTCACACCTGGCTCAAGACCTGATCGGCGGCCAGCGACATGGCGACCTCGATGATGATGTCCTCCTGGCCGGCCACCACCCGCCGGTTGCCCAGCTCCAGCAGGATCCTGCGGGGGTCGACGCCGAAGCGGGCACTCGCGCGCCGCACCGGCGCGGCGAACCCGGAGAACACGCCGGCGATCCCGCTGGCGATGGTGACGCTGTCGTTGGTGGGTACGTGCTTGACGAAACGCTCCTGTGCCACGTCGGCCGCGTCCAGCGCGCCGAAGAGCTGGATGCCGCTCTCGACCTGGTCGACATGCAGGTTGGCCGCGACGAGCTCGATCGGTGCGTTGCCCGCGCCCGCGCCGAAGCCGCGCGCCGTGACGTCGACGATGGTGGCCCCGGCCTGGATCGCCGTCATGCTGTTGACGACCGACATGCCAAGGTTGTTGTGCGCGTGGAAACCGACGGCGATGTCGAGGTTCTCGACGAGTTCGCCGACCTTCTCTCGGACCTTCTCCGGCGTGTACGCACCGGCGGAGTCCATCAGCACGACCGCCTCGGCGCCGTAGCTCTGCATGAGGCGGGCCTGTTCCACCAGCTTCGCCGCGGACGCCATGTGGCTCATCAACAGCATTCCCTTGACGGTGACGCCCATTGCCCGCAGCATCGTGATCTGCTGCCGGGTGACGTCCGCCTCGGTGCAGTGCGCTCCGACCCGGACCTCGTCCACGCCGCAGTCCAGCGCCGGCTTGAGGTCGCGCTCGACACTGGCGAACCCGGGGATGGACAGCGCGCCGAGCCGGGCGGTACGCAGCTCGGCCTTGGCGGCCCGCAGCATCTCGGCGTCGCTGAGCGCGGCCATGCCGACCTGGATGGACGAGGCACCGAGTCCGTTGCCGTGGCCGACCTCGACGACGTCCACACCGGCCGCCTCGGCCGCCCGCGCGTAGGCGCTGATGTCCGCGCGGCCGAGTTGGTGGGCGACCGCGTGGTTGCCGTCGCGCAGGGTCGTGTCGCAGATGCTGAGTTTCGGTGCGCCGCTCATGACCGTCCCCGTTCTGCCCGGGCCTCCGCGACCGCGAGGGCGGCGCACGTGATGATGTCGAGGTTGCCGGCGTAGCGCGGGAACCAGTCGCCTCGGCCTTCGACCTCCACCATGATCGTGACCCGGTCTCCGGCGGCCACCGGCGGGACGACGACGCGATAGCCGGGGACGTACGACCTGATCAGCTTCTCCATCATGCCGACGGACGCGCGCAGGGCGTCCAGGTCGATTCGTTCGGCGGTCGTCACCGCGATGGAGTTGCGCATGACGATGCCGGGCTCGGCGGGATTGATGACCAGCACGGTCTTGGTACGCCGCACGCCGCAGAACTCGATGGTCGCCTGCTCGGTGGTGTGCACGTACTCGTCCAGGTTGGCTCGGGACGCGGGGCCGACGCTGGCCGAGGCGCTGGCCGAGACGATCTCCAGGTAGTCGATCCCCTCCGCGGCCTCCGCCATGCAGTGGGCCATCGGAACCGCCGCCTGTCCCCCGCAGGTCACCATGCTGAGGTACTGCTCGTCGAGGCAGTCGTCCAGGTTGAGGGCCGGCACGCAGAACTTCCCGAGGTGCGCCGGCGTGAGGTCGACGAACGGCAGCCCGGTGGGCGCGATGAGCGACCAGTGGCGGGTGGCGTCCTCGGCCGAGGTCGCGTCGAAGACCAGGTCGATGTGCTCGGCGCGGGCGGTGATCGCGTCGATCCCGTCCACACTGGTGGGCACCCCGTGGCTGTCGGCCAGCTCGATTCCGGGTGATCCGGCGCGGCGTCCGGCGAACAGGACGCACTTCAGCAGGGGGGACGCCTCGACCTTCAACAGCAGATCGGTTCCGATGTTGCCCGTGCCCACGATCGCTACCCGAAGTGGTGGCGGGCTCGTATGGGTACTCATCCAGTTCTTCCTCTCGCCCGGCCGCGCCCGGCGGGCGCGGCCGGCATCCGTGACAACGGTCAGCCCTCTCCGAGCACGTCGGTGATGACGCGGGCGAGCTCGGTGACGAGCGGCGGCTTGATGACACTGAAGTGGTCACCCGGCACCCGGTGCACCCGCACACCGCCGGTGCAGAGCTCCTCCCAGCGCGCCAGGTAGTCCGGGTAGCTCTGACCGGACGTGACCTCGTGCTGGCCGCAGGCGAGTTCGTCGCTGACGATGAGCTCCAGCCGCCCCGGCCAGGGACGGTGCCGGTACTCGACGTCCACCTCCATGACCTCGCGCCAGATCCGCACCACCCGTGGCCATGAATCCCCCACGCCCCGCTCGGGCAGCGTGATGCCGGTCTCCTCGTCGATGTCGTCGACAAGGTGTTCGAGCAGGTCGAGGATTTCCCTACGGCGTTCCGGCGTATCGGCCTCGTCGCCACCGGTGCCCACCTCGTGGAGCAGCAGTTCGAGGCGGCGGATCAGGTCGAGCTCGCTCCAGGCGTCGGCGCGGGTGTGGATGTCCAGGCCCGGGTCGAGCAGGATCAGTGTCACCTCGTGCCCGTCCTCGACCAGCCGGTGGGCCATCTCGCTGGCGATGCCGCTGCCACCGCACCAGCTGAACAGCCGGTACGGTCCGTTCGGTTGGGCCCGGCGGAGTTCGTTGTCGTAACGTTCCGCCATCTCCGTGGTGGTGGGCGTACCCTCCGGGTGCGGGCCCGGCCATTCGAATGCCGCCACCGGCTGGTCCGGATGCAGGCACGGTGCCAGGCGCAGGTACCAGTGGGCGCTGCCGCCACCGGGGTGCACGCAGAAGAGCGGGGGCCGGCCATCGCCGCCGCGCCGCAGCCACATCATCGCGCCGGCTGGTGCCGCCGGGTCCTGGAGTGTCGCCGCCAGCCCGGCGACGGTGCGGTGTTCGACGAACGAGCCGAACGTCAACTCGTAGCCGTGCCGGCTGCGCAGCGTCGCGGTCAGCCGCATCATCGCCAGCGAGTGGCCGCCGAGGTCGAAGAAGTCGTCGTGTACACCGATCCGCTCGATGTCGAGCGCCTCGCTCCAGGCGGTCGCGATGTGCCTTTCGATGTCCGAACGCGGCGCGACGTACTCGACGTCGGTCACCGGCCGTGAGCCGTCCGGCGTCGGAAGGGCGGTCCGGTCGACCTTGCCGTTCCGTGTGTACGAGAAGTCGTCCACGGAGAGGTAGTGGTGCGGAACGAGGTGTTCCGGTAACCGCTCACGCAGGTAGTCGCGCAGCGCGGCCGCGGACACCACGGTCCCGTTCGCGGGGCGGGTGTAGGCGACGAGCGAGGCGTCCGGGGTACCGGCCCGGTGCACGGCGACCACTGCGGCGGCCACCGCCGGATGGGCGGCGAGGGCGTGCTCGATCTCACCGAGCTCGATCCGGAACCCACGGACCTTGACCTGGTGGTCGCGGCGTCCGTGGAAGTGCAGCGTGCCGTCGGGGTCACGGGAGACCACGTCGCCGGTGCGGTACATGCGATCCCCCGGTCGGGACGCGTACGGGTCCGGTACGAACCGCTCGGCGGTGAGTCCCGGCCGGTTGAGGTATCCGCGCACCACGCCCGCCCCGCCGAGCATCAGTTCCCCACGTACACCGGGGGGTACCAGGCGCAGTTCGTCGTCGACGACGTAGGCGCGCACGTTGTGCAGCGGAAGTCCGATCGGCGGCGGTGCCGTGTCCGTGGCCCGCAACTCCGCGATGGTGGCGACAACGGTGGTCTCGGTGGGTCCGTAGGCGTGCAGGACCCGAACCTGGCCGG
Source organism: Micromonospora sonneratiae (assembly GCF_042679305.1). Taxonomy (NCBI): domain Bacteria; kingdom Bacillati; phylum Actinomycetota; class Actinomycetes; order Micromonosporales; family Micromonosporaceae; genus Micromonospora; species Micromonospora sonneratiae. Next base: position 294,005 of record NZ_JBHTMP010000001.1, read on the forward strand.
CCCACCGCGCCGCCTGGTCGGCCGTGCATGCCTCACCACCGGTGATCAGCACCCGCAGGCGCGGAAAGGCGGCCGGGTCGAGGCGGTCCAGCAGCGGTGGCGGCAGGGTCATGTGGGTCAGCTCGGCCGCGTGGCGGCGCAGGTCACCGGGGTCGGTGTCCGGTGGGGGCAGCACCAGCGTCGCGCCGTTGGCGAGGGCCAGGAGGATCTCCCAGACCGACGCGTCGAAGCTGGGCGAGGCGAACTGCAGTACCTCGTCCCCGGCGTGCGCGTCCAGGACCCGCCGCTGGGCGTGGCAGAAGTTGAGCACGCTGCGGTGGGTGACCGCGACCCCCTTGGGCCGCCCGGTGGAGCCCGACGTGTAGATGACGTAGGCGAGGTTGTCCCCGCTGAGCTGTACCGCCGGCGGGTAGGCCGCCTCGGGTCGACCGTTCGCGAGGTCGGCGACCAGCACCGTCGCGGTCGTGCGCGGCAGCCTCGGGGCCAGGTCGGCATCGGTCAGTACGACCACGGGCGCTGCGTCGCGGATCATTTCGCCGATCCGCTCGGCGGGATAGGCGGGATCGAGGGGTAGGTACGCTCCGCCGGCCTTGAGAACTGCCAGCATCGCGACGATGAGGTCGATCCCGCGGGGCAGGTGGATGCCGACGACGGTGTCCGCCCGGACGCCCAGTTCTCCGAGGCGTACGGCGAGGCGGTCGGAGCGGTTGTCCAGTTCGCCGTAGCTGAGCATGGCGTCGCCGTGCCGCACCGCCACCTCGGCGGGCGCGGCGGCTGCGCGCTGGGCGACAAGGTCGTGGATGAACGGCGCCGCCGGGAACGGTTCGACGGGCTGGTACGCCTCGACCGCCCAGGCCCGGTCGGCGGCGCTCAGGCCGACGTCCGTGTCGCCGTCCGGGTCGGCGGCCATCGCCTCCAACACGTGCCGGTAGGTCCGGGCCAGCAGTTCGAGGTAGTGCCGGTCGATGTCTACGGGCCGGGCGCCCAGCCGCAGGACTCCCGGGAAGGTCCACACGTCCAGCCCGACGCTGCTCGGGCTGAAGTCGTCGACCATCTCGACCGACTCGGCGGGGCCGTCGAGTACGTGGAAGTCCAGGTACGAGAAGCCGACCCGTAGCAGTGGTGTGCCGTTGCCCCACTCCCGTTGCATGGACGGCAGCGGGTAGCGGCGGTGCGGCCAGAGGCGCGCCTCACCGGCGAAGACGGCCTGGACCAGCGCGCGCCAGGTACGGGCGGAGGTGTCGGCGGCGAACGGCACGGTGTTGAGGTACATGCCGAACACCTCGTCGCCGCGCAGCCGCTCGGGCCGGCCGTTGCACAGCAGGCCGCTGAAGAACCGCCGTCGGCCGGTGACGATGCTCATCACCTTCAGGTGCGCGGTGTGCAGCACGCTCTTCAGCGAGGTGCCGGCGGCAGCGGAGAGCCGGCGCAGTCCGGAACGCAGGTCGGCCCACGGCACCTCGATGATGTTCGCCGGGGCGTCCGACTCGGTGCCCCACTCCGGCGGGAGTTCGAGCCGGTCCGACCCGGCGACGGTCGCCGCCCAGAAGTCGCGGTCCGTCGTCGAGGCGAGGGACTCGCGCTCGCGGGCGACGAGGTCGGCGAACCGCACCGCCGGTGGTGGCGGCAGGGCGGGCTGCTCACCCCGGCGCAGCGTCCGGTACAGCGAGATCAGCATCGCCACCGTGGAGGTGTGGCTCCAGCCGTCGAGGATCGCGTGGCTCTCCGAGTGGGTCAGCAGCCATTCGGAGTCACTTGTCTGGTGTACGTGATAGCGCAGCAGCGGCGCCGTGGTGATGTCGAACGGCCGGACTCGTTCGTCCCGCAGGTGCGTGCGTACCACCTCCTCCTGCTTGTCGGGCAGTTGCCCGCGCAGGTCGTCGTAGTCGATCGGCAGGTCCACCGACGCATGGACGAGTTGCATCAGCTCGGAGTAGCTGGACAGGTCGAACGACGTTCGCAGGATCTCGTGCCGGTCCGTGAGGAGTCGGCCAGCTTCCCGCAGCGTGTCCAGCGAGAAGGACAGCTCGTCGTTGATCCGGTAGCAGGAGACGTTGCGGTAGACCGGCCGGTCGCCGCCGGACAGCATCTCGAACAGCATGCCCGCCTGGTTCTGGGTGATCGGATAGGCGTCGACAAGGCCGTCCGGCAGCCGGCTCCGATCCGCGTCGCTCACCAGCGCGAACCGGTCAATGGTCGGCTCAGCTTCCTCGACCGGCTCGGTCTGGACGACCACGCCCGCCAGGTCGGCCACGCTCTGGTGGGTGAACAGATCCTGGACCGACACCGCGAGGCCGGCCGAGCGCAGCAGCCCCACCATCCGGATCGCCCGCATCGAGTCGCCGCCGAGTAGGAAGAAGCTGTCCGTCACACCGACCGTGTCGATGCCGAGCGCCACACCGAACGCGTCGGCTATCCGCTTCTCAAGCTCGTTGCGCGGGGCGACGTAGCCGTCGCCCACGCCGCCGGGTGCCGGGTCGGGTGCCGGCAGGGCGCGACGGTCCACCTTGCCGCTGGCGGTCAGTGGCAGGGTGGGCAGGATCGCCCAGCGCGCCGGGACCATCGCGTCCGGCAGGCGATCAAGCAGGTACGCCCGTACCTGGTCGACGGTTTCCGGCCCGACAAGGTAGCCGACGAGCTGCTCGTCATGGACGACGACCGCCGCCGCCGTGACGCCGGGAGCCTCGTGCAGTACGGCCTCGACCTCGCCGAGCTCGATGCGCTGGCCACGGATCTTCACCTGGTGGTCGATCCGGCCGAGGTACTCGATGCTGCCGTCGCCCCGCCAGCGGGCCAGGTCGCCGGTGCGGTACAGGCGCCGTCCCGGCGCGGTGGCGAACGGGTCGGGGACGAACCGTTCGGCGGTCAGCGCGGCCCGGCCGAGGTAGCCCCGGGCGAGCTGTACGCCACCGATCAGCAGCTCACCGGGGACACCGACCGGGGTGGGCGCCAGGGCGGCATCGACGATGTAGGCGGTGGTGTTGGCGATCGGACGACCGATGGTGACCGGCTCGCCGGGCTCACACCGCACCGCGGTGACGTCGACCGCGGTTTCCGTCGGGCCGTACAGGTTGTGCAGCTGGCATCCGATCCGCTCGTGCACCCGGGCGGCCAGCTCGGGCGGCAGCGCCTCGCCACTGCAGATCAGCCGCCGCAGGGACGGCATCGGTCGGACGGGCTCGGCCAGGAAGGCCCGGAGCATCGACGGTACGAAGTGGACGGTGGTGATCTCCTCGGTCCGGATCAGATCGGCCAGGTACGCCGGGTCACGGTGCCCGCCGGGACGGGCGAGGACCAGCGTCGCGCCGGTGACCAGCGGCCAGAAGAGTTCCCACACCGACACGTCGAACCCGACCGGCGTCTTCTGCAACACCCGGTCGGAGGCGTCGAGCCGGTAGGCGTCCTGCATCCACAGCAGTCGGTTGACGATCGCGCGGTGCTCGATCAGAGCGCCCTTGGGGCGGCCGGTCGACCCGGACGTGTAGATGAGATACGCGGCGTGCTCGGGGGTGATCCCTTCGGACGGTGCCGGATCGCCGGCGGGCGATTCGTGGTCCCCGGTGGACATGAAGTCTTCGGTGATCACCAGGCGGGCGCCCGAGTCGCGCATCATGAAGTCACGGCGTTGTGCCGGGAGGTCGGGGTCCAGCGGCAGATAGGCCGCGCCGGCCTTCAGGATCGCCACCAGCGCCCGCATCAGGTCCAGGCCGCGGGGCAGGCAGACGGCCACGACGGACTCCGGTCCGACCCCGGCTCGGCGCAGGCGCCGCGCGAGGACGCCGGCCTCGGTGTGCAACCGGCGGTACGACAGTTCCTCGCCACCGAAGCGCAGCGCGACCGCGTCGGGTGTGCGGGCCGCCTGCGCGTCCAGCAGCTCGGTCAGGGTCGCGGCCGGGTAGCTCGCCGTCGTCGGTCCGTGGTGTTCGTCGACCACGACGGGGGTGGTGTCCGCCGGCGCCTCGGTCAACTGGTGGCACAGCGGGTGGTGGCGGTAGTCGACGGTGGTGTCGTTCCAGGCCCTGAGCTGGGCCGCTTCGGCGTCGGTGAGGATGGGCAGCCGGGTGACCGGGGTGTCCGGGTCGGTGGCGACCGCGGTCAACAACTGCCGGTAGTGCCCGGCCAACCGCTCCACGGTCGCGGTGTCGAACAGCGCCGTCGGGAAGTCCACCCCGCCGGAGAGGGAGCCGTCCGCCTCCTCGACCAGCCCGAGCGTCAGGTCGAACTTCGCCGTGGTCGGGCCGGCGGACAGCTCCTCCCCGACCAGGCCAGCGGCATCGAAGGCGGCTGACCCGCCCTCCTGGAAGAGGAACATGGTCTGGAACAGCGGATTGCGGGACAGGTCCCGCTCCGGGGACAACACGTCCACGATGCGCTCGAACGGCACGTCCTGATGGGACTGCGCGTCCAGCACCGTCTCCCGCACCCGGGCCAGCAACTCGACGAAGTTCGGCCCGCCGGACAGGTCGGTCCGCAGCACCAGCGTGTTGAGGAAGAGTCCGACCAGGCCATGCACCTCCAGCCGGTCCCGACCGGCGGACGGGGTGCCCACCGCGACGTCGGTCTGTCCGGTGTAACGGGCCAGCAGGATCTGGAACGCGGCCAGCAGCACCATGAACGGGGTGGCGTTGTGCGCCCGGCCCAGCTCCCTCAACTGGCCGGCCACGGCGGCCGGTACCGCGAAGGTGACCAGCCCGCCGTCCGGGTTCCAGACCGGCGGCCGGGGCCGGTCGGTCGGTAGTTCCAGCGATGCCAGCCCGGCCAGCCGGTCCCGCCAGTGGTCCACCTGCCGGTCCAGCCGGTCGCCGGCGAGCCGCGCCCGCTGCCAGACCGCGAAGTCCGCGTACTGGATGGGCAGCGGGGCGAGCGGCGAGGGCCGGTCGGCGACGAACGCGTCGTAGAGGGCGGCCAGTTCGCGGAGGATGATCTCCTCCGACCAGCCGTCGGAGGAGATGTGGTGCAGGCCGAGCACCAGGGCGTGCTCGTCGTCGGCGAGGCGGACCAGCCTCACCCGTAGCGCCGGACCGGCTGCCAGGTCGATCGGCTCCGGCACGGCAAGCAGCCCGGTCAGCCGCTCCTCGGCCGTGTCCCGGTCGGTGCCACCGAGATCGGTGACGGCCACCTCTACCGGAGCGGGCGGGTCGACGACCTGCGCCGGTTCGCCGTCGACCACGACGTACCGGGTCCGCAGGATCTCGTGCCGGGCCACCAGCGCGGCCAGCGCCCGGGACAGCGCGTCCCGGTGCAGCGGGCCGCGCAGCCGCAGACCGACGGACATCAGGTACCCGGTGCCACCGGGCTGCAACTGGTCGAGCATCCAGAGCCGGTGCTGCCCGAAGGACAGCGGCAGCGGGCCGGTACGGGGCGCCGGGGTGATGGTGTCGGCGCGGGTTTGCCCGGCACCGCGCAGGCGCCGTTCCAGCAGTTCCTGCCGCAGGGACGCGCTCGGGGCGTGGCTCGCGGTCACAGGTTGCCCTCCTTGGACAGCAGTTCCGCCACCTCGGCGTCGGAAAGCTGCGCGATCTCGTTCTCGATGGCCGTGTACACCGCATCGGCCAGGTCGGCCACCGTCGTCTGCTCAAACAGCAGGCGCAGCGGCAGGTCGATGTCGAAGCTCTGCCGCAGGTGCGCGAGCACCCGGGTGGCGAGCAGTGAGTGCCCGCCCAGGTCGAAGAAGTCGTCGTGGACGCCGACCCGGTCGACCTCCAGCACCGTCGCCCAGATGTCGGCCACCGTCTCCTCCACCGGGGTACGGGGGGCCTCGTAGGCCCGCCCGACGTCGGCACGGGTGGGTACCGGAGCCGGCAGCGCCCTGCGGTCGACCTTCTTGCTGGCGGTCAACGGCAGTGCGTCCAGCACCATCCACTGGGCCGGGACCATGTAGTCCGGCAGCCGGTCCCGCAGGTGGGCCCGGAGTTCACTGACCGCCGGCGGGGTACCGTCCCGGCAGACCAGGTAGGCGACCAGCCCCTTCTCCCCCGGCTGGATCTCCCGGGCCACCACCACGACCGCGCGGACCGCCGGGTGCTCCGCCAGGGCCGACTCGATCTCGCCCAGCTCGATCCGGAACCCTCGGATCTTGACCTGCTGGTCGATCCGGCCGAGGAACTCGATCGTCCCGTCCGGCCGGTACCGGACCAGGTCGCCGCTGCGGTAGAGCCGACCACCTGGCGCGGTGCCGAACGGGTCGGGGGCGAACCGGTCGGCGGTCAGTCCGGGCCGGTTCAGGTAGCCCCGGGCCAGCCGTACCCCGCCGAGCAGAAGTTCACCGGGTACCCCGACCGGCACCGGGTCGAGGTGTTCGTCGACCACGTAGGCCCGGGTGCCGGGGACCGGACGGCCGATCGGCAGTGCCGCCTCGGCCCGCTCGTCGGGCAGGTCGCCGGTGACCGGGTGCAGCAGGCAGGTGACGGTCGCCTCGGTGGGGCCGTAGTTGACCAGGAACCGGCCGGGCAGTCCGGTGGCCGCCCAGTGCCGGGCGTCGGCGACGGTCACCACGTCGCTGCCGACGTTCATCAGCTTCAGGTGCCGCAGCCGGTCGTCACCGGCCGGCAGGGTGTCCATCACCTCCCGGTAGTAGGCCGGGGTGATCTCCATGTGGGTGACCCGGTGCCGGGCGAGCCGGTCGGGCAGCTCGGCCGGGCTCCAGAAGACCGGGTCGCTGACCACCAGGGTCGCCCCGGCCAGCAGGGTGGCCATGATGCCGTCCATCGCCACGTCGAAGGTGAGCGCGGAGAGCAGTACCACCCGGTCCCCGGGACCGATGTCGTACGCCGCGGCGATGACCCCGCAGTGGTGGGCGTACGCGTCGTGGGAGATCATCACGCCCTTGGGCTGACCGGTGGAGCCCGAGGTGTAGATGACGTAGGCGAGGCTGTCCGGACCGGTCGACAGGGCCGGCGCGGTCGGTTCCCGGTCGGCGATGACCGCCCGGTCGGTGTCCACGGCGACCACGGTGACCCCGTCGGCGGCGACCCGTCCGGCGAAGTCCTCCTCGGTGACCACGACCGTCGCCCCCGCGTCGGCAAGCATGAAGCGCAGCCGCTCGGCGGGGTGGTCCGGGTCGATCGGGATGTACACCCCGCCCGCCTTGAGCACGGCCAGCAGCGTGACCACCACCTCCAGGCCACGTTCCAGGCAGACCGCGACCGGGACCTCCGGGCGTACCCCGAGCTCGCGTAGATGGTGGGCGAGCCGGTTGGCCCGGACGTCCAGTTCGGCGAAGGTCAGCCGCTGGTCGCCAAACTCCACCGCCACCACGTCCGGGTGCTGTTGGACCTCCTGTGTGAAGAGCTCCACCACCCCGGCCCCGACCGGCGACGCCGGGCTGCCGGCCCACGGTCCGAGCAGGTCCGCCCGTTCGGGGTCGGTGAGCAGGGTCAGGTCCCGCAGCGCGGTCCCCGGGGCGGTCGCCACCTGGGCGAGCAGGTGCAGGTAGTGCCCGGCCATCCGCTCCACCGTGCTGCGGTCCCAGAGCGCGGTGGCGTACTCGAACCAGCAGCGCAACTGGCCGTCCGGATGCTGCTCGACGGAGAGGGTCAGGTCGAACTTCGCCACCGGGTACGCGCTGTCGACGTGCTCGACGGTGGTCGGCCCGACGGTGGTGGTCATCCGCTCCAGGTGTTGGAGTTCGAACATGACCTGGAACAGCGGGTTACGGGACAGGTCCCGGTCGGGGCGCAGCGTGTCGACCAGTCGTTCGAAGGAGACGTCCTGGTTGGCGAAGGCGTCCGTCGCGGTACGACGTACCTGGTCCAGCAGCGTCAGGAAAGGTTGGTCGTCGGCCAGTTCGGTCCGCATCACCAGGTTGTTGACGAAGAAGCCGAGCAGGTCCTCGGTCTCCTGCCGGGTACGTCCGGCGACCGGGGTGCCGATCGCCACGTCGCGCTGCCGCGCGTACCGGCCGAGCAGCACCTGGAAGGCGGCCAGCAGCACCATGAACAGGGTGGTGCCCTGCCGGTTTCCGAGGTCGGCCAGGGCCCGACCGATGTCGGTGGGCACGTCGACGATGACGTTGTCGCCGGCCGGGTCGCGGGGCACCGGGCGGGGCCGGTCGGTGGGCAGCTCAAGGGGGGTCAGCCCGTCCAGTTGCCGGCACCAGTACGCCAGCTGCCGGTCCAGTTCGGGACCGGACTGTCGGGTCGTCTCCCAGGCTGCGAAGTCCGCGTACTGCACGGGCAGTGTGGGCAACGGAACGGGCCCGGCACCACCCACGGGCTCGGTGGCAGCACTGGCGAACGTCCGGTAGAGGTGGTCCAGTTCGCGCAGAAAGATCTCCATCGACCAGACGTCGAAGGCGATGTGGTGCAGGGTCAGCGCGACCAGGTGCTCGTCGGCGGCGACCCGCAGCACCAGGGCACGGATGGGATGTTCGTTGGCCAGGTCGAAGGGACGGCTGGCCGCCGCCCGTAGCAGCCCGTCGGCACGGTCGGCGGCGTCGGAGGCTCCGGTGAGGTCGACCAGTTCGAAGCCGACCGGCGTGGGTGCATCGACCACCTGCACCGGTTCCCCGTCGACCGCCTGGTACCGGGTACGGAGGATCTCGTGCCGCCGGATCATCTCGTCGACGGCCCGGCGCAGCACCGATACGTCGAGTGGTCCGGTCAACCGCATCGAGATGGGGATCAGGTATTCGACGCTGCCGGGCTCCAACTGGTCCAGGAACCACATGCGTCGCTGGCCGAGGGACAGTGCCAGTTTCCCGTCACGCGGAACCGGTTCGATCGCCGGCTGCGCGCCGGTGCCAGCGGGACGGTCGTCGGTCGCTCGCCCGTCGGCCGCCCGGTCGGCGTCGATCAGGGCGGCGAGTTCGGCGACGGTCGGCGCGACGAAGAGTTGCCCGACGGTCAACTCGACGTCGAGGGTGCGGCGCAGTCGCATCACCCCCCGGATGGCGAGTAGGGAGTGCCCACCGAGGGTGAAGAAGTTGTCGTGCCGACCGATCCGGTCGACGTCGAGCAGTCCCGCCCAGATGTCGGCGATGGTCCGTTCGACGTCGGTGGCCGGCGCCTCGTACGCCTCGTCGGTGCCGGTACGCGAGTCGTCGGGTGCGGGCAGGGCGGCCCGGTCCAGCTTGCCGTTCGCGGTCAGCGGCAGGGTGTCCAGACTGACCACGGTGGACGGGACCATCGCGGCGGGCAGACGGTCGGCCAGTAGCGTCCGCAGTTCGTCGGCATCGATCCGGGCACCGGCGGTGGGCACCACGTACGCCACCAGTTCGGCGTCGGCCGACGGTGACCGGTACACGGTCACCACCGCCGCGTCGACGTGCGGATGCTGACGCAGGACCGCCTCGATCTCGCCCGGCTCGATGCGTACCCCGTGCAGCTTGACCTGGTGGTCGAGCCGGCCCAGGTACTCCAGGCTGCCGTCGGTCCGCCAGCGGGCCAGGTCTCCGGTGCGGTACAGCCGCTCCCCCGGGCCGGTGGCGTACGGATTGGGGGTGAACTTCTCGCCGGTCAGGCCGGGGCGGCCCAGGTAGCCACGGGCCAGGCCGACCCCGCCGAGACAGAGCTGACCGGCCACCCCGACCGGTGCCAGCCGGTCGTCGGCGTCGAGGACCAGCACGGTGCAGCCGGGCAACGGCACACCGATCGGTACGGTCTCGGTCTCCTCGTCGCCCCGGTAACGCCACGCGGTCGCGTCGATGGAGCACTCGGTGGGGCCGTAGGTGTTCCAGATCTCCACGTCCAACAGGGCACGCAGTTGCCGACAGAGCGCCACCGGCAGCGGCTCACCGGCGGAGCAGACCAACCGCAGCGCCGTACAGCCGGACAGGTCGGACTCGTGCAGCAGCACCCGCAGCACGGACGGCACCAGTTGCAGCACCGTGACGTCGTGTGCCCGCATCGCCCGCAGCATCGCCCCCGGGTCACGGTGTGCGTCAGGTGAGCCGAGCACCACCGCACCGCCGCTGACCAGCGGAGCCAGGAACTCCCACATCGAGGCGTCGAAGCCGAGGGCGGTCTTCTGGAGTACCCGGTCGGTCGCGGTGAGCCCGTACTGTTCGACGGACCACAGCACCCGGTTGCGGATGCCGGCGTGGTTGATCACCACTCCCTTGGGCTGTCCCGTCGAACCGGAGGTGTACATGACGTACGCCGCCGCGTCCGGGTCGGTGGCGGGCGCCCAACCGGGTTCCATCCGGGCCTGGGCGATCTCGTCCCGGTCAGCGTCCACCAGCACCAGCCGGACGTCGGCGACCGGAAGCAGCTCCCGCAGGTCCGACTCGGTGAGCAGCACCCTGACACCCGCGTCGGCCATCATGAACGCCAGCCGGGCGACCGGCTGATCCGGCGCGAGGGGCACGTAGGTGCCACCGGCGAACAGCACCCCGAGCAGGGCGGTCACCAGGTCCGCTCCCCGGTGTACGGCGACTCCCACCGGGGTGCCGGCGCGGACCCCGACGGTGTGCAGGTGGGCGGCGAGTGCCCGGGCCTGCGTGGCAAGCTCGGCGTAGCTGACCTCTCGGCCGTCGTCGGTGATGAGCGCAGCCGCACCGGGGGTTGCCTCCGCCTGGGCCAGGAAGAGTTCCGGCAGCCCCGGCCCGGGTGCCCGATCGGTGCCCCGGCTCCAGTCGGCGACGAGTTCGCGGTGTTCGTCGGGGGACAACAGGGCCAACCGCTGCACCGGCGACCGCGGGTCGGCGGCGATGTCGCCCAGCAGGCTCAGGTAGTTGGCGGCCATTCGTCGTACTCCGGCGCGGTCGAAGAGCGCGACCGGGAAGAGGACCTCGCCGTGGTACGCACCGTCGGGCTGCGTGACCAGGTGCAGGGACAGGTCGAACGCGGATGACGTCCACGAGGTGGGGTGCTCGGTGACGGTCAGGCCGGGCAGCGTGAACCGGGTCCGGTCGGCTTCGTGCATCCCGAATCCCACCTGGAACAGCGGGTTTCGGGACAGGTCCCGCTCCGGGGCCAGCTCGGCGACAATCCGGTCGAACGGCACCTCCTGGTTGCTGTAGGCGTCCAGGGTGGTGGCCCGTACCTGGTCGAGCAGGTCGAGGAAGGAGCCCCGGCCGGCAAGATCGGTCCGGATCACGACGGTGTTGACGAAGAGCCCGATCAGGTTCTCCAGCTCGACCTCGTTGCGGCCCGCCACCGATACGCCGACTGCGACGTCGGTCCGGTCGGCGTACCGTCCGAGCAGGAGCTGGAAGGCGGCGAGGAAGACCATGAACGGGGTCGCCCCCTGCTCCCGGCCGATGCCGGTCAGTACGGTGGCGATGTCCGCGGGGACCGTGAAGGTCAGGCTGTCGCCGGCTGCCTGCCAGTGCGCTGGCCTGGGCCGCGCGACGGGAAGGTCCAGCGGGGTCAGCCCGGCCAGCCGGCTCCGCCAGTAGTCGATCTGTTCGTCGCCCTGCGGTCGGGACAGCCAGGAGTCGCGCTGCCAGGTGGCGAAGTCGGCGTACTGCACCGGCAGCGGTGGCAGCGGGCTGGGCCGACCGGCTGTGAACGCCGCGTAGAGGGTGTGCAGTTCCTGGGCGAAGATGCCCCAGGACCAGCCGTCGAAGGCGATGTGGTGCACCACGAAGAGCAGCACGTGGTCGTCGGCCGCGCAGCGGATCACGTGGAGGTGCAGCGGCGGCTGGTCGCGCAGGTCGATCGGGGTGTGCAGGGCGGTCGAGATCTCGTCGCCGAGGCGGCTCTCCTGCTCGACGGTCGGCAGCGCGGCCAGGTCGACGAGGCGTACGTCGACCTGAGCAGGTGGGTCGATGAGCTGGACCGCGGTGCCGTCCACGGTGCCGTACCGGGTGCGCAGGATCTCGTGCCGGGTGACGATCTCGGTCAACGCGGCCTGCAACACACCGGTGTCCAGGGGGCCACGCACCCGTACCGCCTGGTGCAGCAGGTACTCGCTGGCACCGGAACGCAACTGGTCGACGAACCAGAGCTGTTCCTGCGCCGGTGACACGGCGTAGCCATTCGCGTCGTCTGGTAGCACCGTCCCGCCGGTGCCGACGTGCCGGCTGTCGCCGTCTGTCATTTGTTCCGCCTCCGTGTCCGGGCCGGCACCCTCGGATGCCGCAGGGATTGCTGTTCTTCCTCAGGGCGTGGAGGCACCGGTACCTCTGCGCGTCGCTACGTCGGCCATGGGTCAGGTCCGTCCGACTGACCACCGGTTTCGCAGCAGGACCCAGCCTCGCCGCGCAGGGGGCAGGCGGGAAGAGAAGCCTCGGCAAGGCTCGCTACGCGTTTTTCTGCCGGTCTTTCTCTACACCCGCCGACCGCCCACCGGCAGGGTTTGTCCGGCAGTGGGAGCAGTGCCGTGTCGTACGACGCGGCTGCCCTTTCGAAGGAGGAGCCGGCATGTCCGACGAGAACGCCGACGGGCGCACGTACCGGGTCGTGGTGAACGACGAGGAGCAGTACTCGACCTGGCTGGGAGACCGGGAGCTGCCACTGGGGTGGCACGCGGAGGGCACCGAGGGAACCCTCCAGGAGTGCCTCGCCCGGATCGAAGAGGTGTGGACCGACATGCGCCCGCTGAGCCTGCGCCGGCGTATGGAGCAGGCGGCGGGCCGGTAGTCGTGACGGATGGCAAAGCTGACCGAGACCGACCGGCACCGGATGCTGGTGGAGTGGAACGACACCACGATCCGCTACCCGACTGACCCGTGCCTGCACGAGTTGGTCGAGGAACAGGTAGGGCGTACCCCGGATGCGATCGCCGTGGTGTCCGAGGAGCGGACCGTCGACTACGCCGGGTTGAATCGCGAGGCCAATCGGCTCGCCCGCCGGCTGCGTGCGGTCGGCGTGGGCGCCGAGTCGGTGGTGGGGGTCTGTCTACACCGCAGTGTCGATCTGGTGGTCGCCCTGCTGGGAGTACTCAAGGCCGGGGGTGCCTACCTACCGGTGGACCCGGACTACCCGGCTGAGCGGCAACGGTACCTGCTCACCGATTCACGTGCGGCAGCGGTGATCACCGGCCCGGGGACCGACCACCCCCAACTGGCCACCGTCACCGGGGCTCTGATCCGGATCGACGAGGAGCAACCGGCCGGGCCGGACGGTGATCTGGATCCGGTGACCGACCCCGGTAACGCCGCCTACGTCATCTACACCTCCGGCTCCACCGGCCGCCCGAAGGGTGTGGTCGTGGAGCACCGGGCGATCGTCAACCGGGTCCGCTGGATGCCGGACGCCGAGGGCACCGACGGCGGAGTGGTGTTGCAGAAGACACCGTTCAGCTTCGACGTCTCGGTCTGTGAACTCTTCTCCCCGCTGACCACCGGCGCCACCCTGGTGATGGCCCGCCCCGGCGGACACCGCGACCCGGCGTACCTGGCCCGGGTGGTCGCCCAGCGGCAGGTCACGTCGATCCGCTTCGTGCCGTCGATGCTACGCGCCTTCCTGGACGTACTGCCGTCCGGCGAGGTCGACCTGCCGTCCGTACGCCAGGTGCTGTGCAGCGGCGAGGCACTCCCCCCGGACCTGGTGGTCGCGGCACACGAGCGGTTGAACTGCGACGTGCTCAACCTGTACGGCCCGACCGAGGCGGCGGTGGAGGTGACCAGCACCCACTGTCTGCCAGGGGAGGCAGTGACGATAGGCCGGCCGGTGGCCAACACCCGCACGTACATCGTGGACGACGACCTGCATCCGGTACCGGTGGGCGAGGTCGGCGAGTTGATGCTCGCCGGCGTTCAGCTGGCCCGGGGATATCTCGGCCAGCCCACGCTGACCGCCGCCAGCTTCCTGCCGGACCCGTTCACCGACGAACCCGGCCAGCGCATGTACCGCACCGGGGATCTGGCCCGGTACCGGCCGGACGGGAACATCCAGTACCTCGGACGGCTGGACCATCAGGTGAAGATCCGGGGCTTCCGGATCGAGCTGGGCGAGATCGAGACGGTGCTTGCCGAGCACCCGGACGTGCGCGGCGCCGTGGTGAACCCACGGCCGGGCGCGGCCGGTGGCACACAGCTGGTCGCCTACCTGCTGCCGGCCCGGTCGGGCCCGGTGGACCACCGGGACGTACGGGAACACCTGGCACGGCGGGTGCCGGAGTACATGGTGCCGCACCTCTGGATGACCCTCGACGAGCTACCGCTGACCAGCAGCGGAAAGGTGGACCGGGAACAGCTGCCGGCGCCTGCCCCGATCCCGTCGACGGCCGACGACGGGCCGTCCGTGGCGCCCCGTACGCCCACCGAACGGGCGGTCGCCGAGGTCTGGGCCGAGGTGCTGGAGGTCGACCAGTGCGGGGTGCATGACGACTTCTTCGACCTGGGTGGCCACTCGCTGCTGGCGACCCAGGTCATCGCGTTGCTGCACGAACGATTTCCGGTCGTCCTGCCGGTCAGTGCCGTCTTCGAGGCACCGACCGTGGCGGAGCTGGCGGCGGTGGTCCAGCGGGCCGTCGAGGAACACGTCGCCCGACTGTCCGAGTCCGAACTAGACCAAATCCTGGCGCAGGTAGGCGAACAGTGACTCTTCCCGAAGGCACCTCCCGACCCGATTCCGTGTCGGCCACCGACAACGCCCCGCCGGGCTCGGCCGAGGCCCGCCGCAAGGCACTGCTGGACTCGTTACTGGCCGGTCAGTCCACCGCACGGACCCGGGTCACCCCGGCCGCGCCGGTCCGCCCGGCCGGTCCACTGCCGCTGTCGTACCCCCAGCAGGGGGTGTGGTTGCTCGACCAGATCCGGCCCGGCGGGGCGGAGTACGTCGTACCGTTCAGCTGGCGGCTGACCGGGCGGGTGAATCTGGCGGCCCTTCGCGGGGCATGGCAGGAGGTCGTCCGGCGGCACGAGGTGCTGCGCACCCGCTACCTGATCGTCGACGGCCGCCCGACGCAGGTGGTCGAGCCGGCCGAGCCGGTCGAGATTCCGGTCACCGATCTCGGTGGGTACGTCGGGCCGGAGCGGGAGCAACGGCTGGCCGGGCTGATCCGGGATGAGGCGACGACGCCGTTCGACCTGGGTCGGGACATGCCGCTGCGGGTCCGGCTGGTCCGGCTCGCCGACGACGACCACGTGATGGTGCTGGTGGCACACCACATCGCGTTCGACGGCTGGTCGGTGGGGGTGCTGGCCCGGGAACTGGGTCAGCTCTACCCGGCGATGGTGGCGGGACAGTCATCCCCGCTGTCTGCCCTGCCCGTCCAGTACGCCGACTTCGCGGTGCAGCAGCGGGACAGGGCCGGTGGATGGGCCGGCCAGCTGGACTACTGGCGCGACCGGTTGGCCGGGCTCACGCCGCTGGAGCTGCCCACCGATCGGCCCCGGCCTCCGGTGCACGATCCCCGGGGCGCGACGCTGCCGTTCAGCGTACCGGCCGAGCTGGGGCGTGCCCTGGTCCGACTCGGCCGGCAGCACCGGGCGACCCCGTTCATGGTGCTGCTGGCAGCGTTCCAGGTGCTACTGGCCCGTTACACCGGTCGGCCCGACATCGCGGTGGGCACGCCGGTCGCCGGCCGTACGCGGCCCGAGGTGCAGAACCTGATCGGCTACTTCGTCAACACACTGGTGCTGCGGACGGATCTGTCCGACGAGCCCACCTTCATCGAACTGCTGACCCGGGTCAGGGAGACGGCCCTGGGCGGGTACGCACACCAGGACGTACCGTTCGAGCGGATCGTGGACGCGCTGTCACCGGAGCGGGACCTGTCCCGCAACCCGCTGTTCCAGGCCCTGTTCGTGATGCAGGATCCGGCGGCGGCCGACTTCGACGGCGCGGGGCTGCGGGCGGAGCAGGTGCCCACACTGTGGCACACCGCGAAGTTCGACCTGACCATGCAGCTGACCGAGGGGACGGACGGCTCGTTCGCCGGTGTGGTCGAGTACCCGACGGCGTTGTTCGATGCCGTGACCATCGACCGGCTCGTCGGGCACTACCGACAACTCCTGACCACGATCGCCGCCAACCCGAACACCCCGGTCACCCGACTCCCCATCCTCACCGACACCGAACTGGCCCAACTCGCCACCTGGAACGCCACCGACGCCGTACACCCCCACGGCACCCTGCTCCACCAGCTCATCGAGAGACAGGCCACGGCCACACCCGACGCCGTCGCCGTGATCGACGAACACCGGCAACTCACCTACGCCCAACTCGACACCCACGCCAACCGCATCGCCCACCGGCTCACCACCCTCGGCGCCGGACCCGAGACCATCGTCGCCGTCTGCGCCCACCGCTCGACCCACCTCACCGTCGCCCTACTCGCCATCCTCAAGACCGGCGCCGCCTACCTGCCTCTCGACCCGGACCATCCCACCGACCGACTCCGCTGGATGCTCACCGACACCGGCAGCCCCACCGTCCTGGTCGACACCCCCGACCGACTCGACTGGTACGCCGGCCCACGGCTCCACCTCCACGACCCCAGCCTCACCGGAGAACCCGGCACCCCACCCGACGTCGCCATCGACGACCGCAACCCCGCCTACCTCATCTACACGTCCGGCTCCACCGGCCGCCCCAAGGGCGTCCTCATCGACCACCGTGCGATCGTCAACCGTCTCCGCTGGATGCAGGACACCTACCAGCTCGACCCCACCGACCGCATCCTCCAGAAGACCCCCCACACCTTCGACGTCTCCGTCTGGGAGTTCTTCTGGCCCCTGACCGCCGGCGCTGCGCTCGTCATGGCCCGACCCGACGGCCACCGCGACCCCACCTACCTCGTCGACACCATCAGGCAACAGCACGTCACCACCATCCACTTCGTCCCTTCCATGCTCCGCGCCTTCACCACCTACCTGAACACCACCGGCCAGACCCTCCCCACCCTTCGCCGCATCATCTGCTCCGGTGAAGCCCTTCCCGACGACCTCGCCACCACCACCCTCCGACTCGTCGACGCCGAACTCCACAACCTCTACGGCCCGACCGAAGCCGCCGTGGACGTCACGGCCGCCCGGATCCACCGCGGCGACACCGTCACGATCGGTCGGCCCATCACCAACACCCACATCCACATCCAGGACCGCTGGGGCAACCCGACCCCGATCGGCGTACCGGGTGAACTCCTCCTCACCGGCATCCAACTCGCCCGCGGCTACCACGACCAACCCGCCCTCACCGCAGAACGCTTCACTCCGGTCGAGAGCGGCGGACGCGCCTACCACACCGGCGATCTCGCCCGATGGCGACCGGACGGCACCATCGAATACCTCGGCCGCCTCGACCACCAGGTCAAGATCCGCGGCAACCGCATCGAACTCGGTGAAATCGAGGCCACCCTCACCCGACACTCCACCGTCCACACCGCCGCCGTACATCCCCACGGCCCCACCGGCGACCAACAACTCGTCGCCTACCTCGTTCCCACCCCCGGCCACGCCGTCGACCCCGACGAGCTGCGGACCCACCTACGGGCACACCTACCCGAAGTCATGATCCCCACCCACTGGATCACCCTCGCCACCCTCCCGCTCACCACCAGCGGAAAGATCGACCGCAAGGCCCTACCCGCGCCCCAGGCCGGCCCCGACCGTGGCCACCACGAACACGTCCCACCGACCACCCCCACCGAACACGTCATCACCACCGCCTACACCCAGGCCCTGGCCGACCTCACCCAACCGGTCGGCATCCACGACCGTTTCTTCGACATCGGCGGCGACAGCATCCGCGCGATCCGGGTCATCGGCCACCTCCACACCCACGGCATCAACCTCTCCGTCGCCGACCTCTTCACCCACCAGACCGTCGCCAAACTCGCCCACCTCGCCGACACCGGCGCCACGACGGCCATCACCACGACCACCACCCGAGCTCACCAGCTCATCACCCCCGAGGATCGACAACACCTACCGGCCTGCACCACCGACGCCTACCCACTGTCGATGGTGCAGGCCGGGATGGCGTACGAGATGCTGGCCGATCCGACCGGTGACCTCTATCTGAACAGCCTCTGCTACCCGATCCGGGACGACGCACCGTTCAGGTTGTCGGCCCTGCGCACCGCCGCACAACTTCTCGCGGACCGCCACGAGATCCTGCGGGCGTCGATCGACCTGACCCGGTACAGCGAGCCGTTGCAGCTGATCCACGCACGGGCCGAGATCCGGGTCGGCTACGACGATCTGCGCGACGTGCCGCCGGCCGAGCAGGAGGCGACGGTCGCCGAGTTGATCGTCAAGGAGCGGCAGAACCGGTTCGACCTCGCCGTTCCCTCGCTGCTGAGGCTGCACGTCTACCAGTTGGGTGAGCAGCGGTGGCGGCTACTGGTCAGCTACACCCACGCGATCCTCGACGGCTGGAGCCAGAACTCACTGGTCCCGGAGCTACTGACCTACTACCGGCGGGTACGCGACGGACAGGACCCACAGGTCGCCCCGCCACCGCGCGTCCGGTTCGCCGACGCCGTGGCGCTGGAGCGGAGGTCCGTGGCCGCCGGGGAGGACCGGGAGTTCTGGGCGTCACGGGTGTCCACCCACGAGCGGCTGAGCATCCCGACGGCATGGGCCGGCAACGGGGCGACGTACCGGGCGCTCCGGCTGGCCTTCGACGATCTGATGCCCGGGCTGCGACGGCTGGCCCGGTCGGCGGACGTACCACTCAAGACCCTGCTGTTCACCGCACACCTGGTCGTGATGGGCACCGTCACCGGCCAGCGGCGCTTCCACACCGGACTGGTCTGCAACGGCCGGCCGGAACTGGCCGACGGCGACCAGGTACGGGGCATGTTCCTCAACACCGTCCCGTTCGCGGTGGAGTTGACCGCCCCGACCTGGGCGGAGCTGGCCCGTACGGTCTTCACCGAGGAGGTGGCGCTCCTGCCCCACCGGTACTACCCGCTGCCGGCCATGCAGCGGGAGTGGGGCAACCAGCAGCCACTGGTGGACGTCTTCTTCAACTACACCGACATGCACGTGCTCGATCCGCAGGGCATCGACCGGTCGGCGATCACCGACATCACCCCGAACGAGTTCGGGCTCTCGGTCTCCAGCGAACCCGGCCGGTTGATCATCGAGGCCGGCACCAACCGGATCACCGACGGACACCTGGACCTGATCAGCCGGACGTACCGGCGGGTGCTGGAAGCCATGGTCGCCGACCCGGATGGTGACCCGCGCCGGTACGGGCTACCGGCGCCCGACCGGAGCGCACTGCTCGGCCTCGGGTCGGGCGGCTCGCAACCGGCACCGGACGGGACGCTACCCGAGCTGGTCGCCCGGCAGGCGGCGGCGACACCGGAGGCGGTGGCGGTGGTCTTCGGCGACCAGGTGCTCAGCTACGCCGACCTGGACCGCCGGACCAACCAGCTCGCCCACCACCTGCGGGCGCTGGGCGTGGGCAGTGGGACGCTGGTCGGGGTGTACCTCAACCGGGGTGCCGATCTGGTGGTGGCCTTCCTCGCGGTGCTGGCCAGCGGCGGCGCGTACCTGCCGCTGGATCCGGACCATCCCGCCCAACGGACCGCGTTCATGCTGGCCAACGCCGGCGCCCAGGTGATGGTCACCGAGTCGGCGCTGGTCGGGCGGCACGACGCCCCGGGCATCCGGTCGGTGCTGCTGGACGTCGACCGTACGGAGATCGCCAAGCGACCGGCGCACCGGCCGGGCGACGCCCCCACCGCCGACGACCTGGCCTACGTCATCTACACCTCCGGTTCGACCGGCACCCCGAAGGGAGTCATGATCCCCCATCGTGGGCTGACCAACTTCCTCGGTGCGATGCTGCACCGGCCGGGGCTACCCACGGGTGCCACCGTGGTCGGTCTGACCACCGTGTCGTTCGACCCGTCGGTGCTGGAGCTGTACCTGCCGCTGCTGGTGGGCGGTCGGGTGGTGATGGCCGACGCCGAACAGAGCCGGGATCCCCAACGGATGGCCGACCTGATCCGTACCGCCGCACCGGCGGTGCTCCAGGCCACCCCGGTGACCTATCGGATGCTGCTCGACTCCGGCTGGTCCCCACCGGCCAACACGACCGTGCTGTGCGGCGGGGAGAAGCTGTCGACCGAGCTGGCCGTACGCCTTGCCGCGTCCGGCGCGACCGTTTGGGACATCTACGGCCCCACCGAGACCACGGTCTGGTCCACCACGACCCGGCTGACGCCGGACGGACAGCCGGTCGACGTGGGCGTCGCGGCCAACGCCGAGCTGTACATCCTGGACGAGCGGCTGGAACCGGTGCCGACCGGGGTTCCCGGTGAGATCCACATCGGTGGCGCCGGCGTCGCCTGGGGATATCGGCAGCGACCGGCGCTGAGCGCGGAGAAGTTCATCCCCGATCCGCACTCGGACCGGCCGGGCAGCCGGATGTACCGCACCGGTGACCTGGCCCGCTGGCATGCCGACGGGCACCTGGAGATCCTCGGCCGGGTCGACCACCAGGTGAAGATCCGCGGCCACCGGATCGAACCGGCCGAGATCGAGGCTGCGCTGCTGGCCCACGACCAGGTCCGGGCGGCGGTGGTACATCCACAACAGATCGGCGTCGGGGACCGGGAACTGGTCGCCTACCTGATCCACCACAGCGGCGGGCCAACGCCGACCAGCGACCAGTTGCGCGAGTTCCTGCTGCGTACCCTGCCCGACTACATGTGCCCGGCCGCGTACGTGCCGATGGACGTCTTCCCGCTCACCCCGACCGGGAAGGTCGACCGGAACGCGCTGCCGGTGCCACAGCCCGGCAGCCGGGACGAACCGGGTCGGGTGGCTCCGCGTACCGCCGAGGAGCGGACGGTCGCGGAGGTGTGGCAGGAGATCCTCGGGGTCGACGAGGTGGGCGTGCACGAGAACTTCTTCGCGGCCGGCGGGCACTCGGTGCTGGCCACCCGGGTCGCGGTCCGGCTACGTGCCCTGCTCGGCGTCGACGTGCCGGTACGGGCGTTGTTCGACCACGCCACCATCGCCCGGCTGGCCGCAGCGCTGGCCAGCTACCCGAAACTGGCTGACCGGCCGGCGGGCCCCGGGCTGGTCGCCCGCCGTCGGCTGGCTGACGTGGCCGCGCAGCGGGGTGCCCGGTGACCCGGGTCGACGAGCCGATCGTCGATGAGCGGATCCCACCACTGCACCGCAACCGGGACTTCCTGTTGCTGTGGAGCGGGTCGGCGATCTCCATGCTCGGCTCGAGTGCGTCGTTGGTGGCGTACCCGCTGCTGGTGCTGGCCATGACCGGTTCGCCGGGGGCGGCCGGCCTGGCCGGTTTCGTCGCGCTGCTGCCGACGCTGCTGTTCCAGCTGCCGGCCGGAGCGCTGGTGGACCGTTGGGACCGCAAGCGGGTGATGATCTGGTGCGACCTGCTGCGTGCCCTGGGCGTGGGCAGCATCGTGGTGGCGATCGCCGTCGACGAACTGCACCTGTGGCACGTCCTGGCGATCGGCTTCGTCGAGGGGACGCTGTCGGTCCTGTACGAGCTGGCTGCCGGGGCGGCGATCCCGAACGTCGTGCATCCGAGCCAGCTGACCACGGCGCTGTCCCGCAACGAGGCCCGCGAGCGGGCCGCCGTGATGGCCGGTACGCCGCTGGGCGGTGCACTGTTCGGGCTGGGTCGGATCTGGCCGTTCGTGCTGGACACGGTCTCCTATCTGGTTGCCCTGCTGACGCTGCTGTTCATCCGTCGTAATTTCCAGGGCGTTCACGGCGGGACCACCGCCGACGGGGACGGGACAGCCGGGTCGGGTGAACCGGCCGCCGGTGGTGGGACGCCCGGCGGCATCCGGCGGCTCGGAGCCGAGCTGACCCAGGGGCTGCGCTGGCTGTGGGGCCAGCCGTTCATCCGTACCGCCACCCTGCTGGTCTCCGGCAGCAACCTGCTGTTCCGCGCCCTGTTCCTGATCATCATCGTGATGTTCGAGGACGGCGGGGCGGGCCCGGTCGCCATCGGGGTACTGCTCGGACTGGCCGGCACCGGCGGGGTGCTCGGATCGCTGGTGGCGACCTGGTGCGCGGGGCGGTTCTCGATGCGCTCGCTGGTCGTCGCGGCGAACTGGGTGTGGGCGTTGATGGTCTGCGTCATCGCGGTCACCGACAACCTCTACCTCATCGGGGCCGCGTACTCCCTGATGTGGTTCATCGGACCGATCTGGAACGTGGCGGTCGCCGGCTACCAGATGGCGGTCACCCCCGACCACATCCAGGGCCGGGTGCTCAGCGCGGTCAGCCTGCTGGCCGGTGGCGCGGTCGCGGTCGGCTCCCTGGTCGGCGGCTACCTGGTGGAGTCCCTCGGACCGGCCTGGGCGGCCTGGTCGATGGCCGCCTGGATGGTCCTACTCGCCGCCCTGGCGACGCTGAGCCGCTCGGTCCGTCGAGCGAACTTTCTGCCGACTGAGCACTCAAGGAGGAGCTGAAGGTGTTGCGCACCATACTCAAGTCCAAGATTCACCGCGCGGTGGTCACCCAGGCCGACCTGCACTACGTAGGGTCACTGACCATCGACGAGGACCTGATGGACGCCGCCGACCTGATCGCCGGCGAGCAGGTGCACGTGGTGGACATCAACAACGGTGCCCGGTTGGAGACGTACGTCATCGCCGGTGAACGCGGCAGTGGGGTCATCGGCATCAACGGTGCAGCGGCCCGGCTGATCCAGCCGGACGACCTGGTGATCATCATCAGTTACGCGGCGGTGGCGGACCCGGACGCGAAGGCGTACACGCCCCGGGTGGTCATGGTCGACGAGGCCAACCGGTTGCTCGGCACCACCGATGATCCGGCCGAGGCAATCCCCGGCACCGGCACCGTCGCAGGTAACACCGTCTGGGCCGCCCCGGCCTCCCGTAGCGGGAGCGATCGTGCGACCCGATGAGACCGACGTCGGCGGGGTGTTGAGCACGATCGGTGGCTCGCCGCTGATCCGGCTGGACAAGCTGATGCCGGACGCACCCTTCACCCTCTGGGCGAAGCTGGAGGCGCACAATCCCGGCGGGAGCATCAAGGACCGTTCGGCGCTGGGCATGCTGATCGACCGGATCCGGGCCGGTGAGCTACAGCCGGGCAGGTCCGTGGTGGTGGAGTCCAGCTCGGGCAACCTCGGCATCGGCCTGGCCCAGGTCTGCCGCTACTTCGGCATCCGGTTCATCTGTGTGGTGGACCCCCGGACGAACGCCCAGAACATCGCCATCATGCGGGCGTTCGACGCCGAGGTGGAGGTGGTGACCACGACGGACCCGGTCACCGGAGAATATCTGCCGCAGCGTATCCGCCGGGTCAGTGAACTGGTCGCCACCATCCCGCACGCCTGGTGGCCCGACCAGTACGCCAACCCGCTCAATCCCCGGGCACACGAGACGACCATGCGGGAGATCGTCGAAGGAGTGCCCGGCCCGGTGGACTTCCTGTTCTGCGCGACGAGTTCCTGCGGCACCCTGCGCGGCTGCGCGGACTACGCCCGGGAGCACGAACTGCCGCTGACCATCGTGGCCGTGGACGCGGCCGGCAGCGCCATCTTCGGCGACCAACCGCCACGACCGAGGCTCATTCCCGGGCACGGCGCGGCAGTCCGCCCGAAGCTCTACCGCGACGGTCTGGCCGACAAGGTCGTGCACGTCGGTGACCTGGACTGCGTCACTGGTTGCCGTCGGCTGGCCCACCGGGAGGCGATCCTCGCCGGTGGCTCCTCAGGGGCCGTGGTCGCCGCGGTCGAGCAGCTGCGCGACCTGATCCCGGCGGGTGCGACCTGTGCGTTGATCTTCCCGGACCGGGGTGAGCGCTACCTGAACACGATCTACCACGACGAATGGGTGACCACGCACTTCGGCGACGTCGCCCATCTGTGGAAGGACCCGACAGTCGACGGAGTGCCATGTTGATCCTCTCGGCCGGTGAAATCCGGCAGATCCTGTCCGACCGGGAAGACGCCGTGCTCGACGCGGTACGCCACGCGTACGTGCTGCACGCCCGGGGCCGTACCGTGCTGCCCCACTCGGTGTTCCTGCGCTTCCCTGACGACGTCCGCAACCGGATCATCGGACTGCCCGCGTACCTGGGCGACGACACCCCGGTCGCCGGCATGAAGTGGATCTCGTCCTTTCCCGGCAACATCGACAACGGGCTGGCCCGGGCCTCCGCGGCGATCCTCGTCAACTCCATGGAGAACGGACATCCGGTGGCCCTCATCGAGGGTTCCACCATCTCCGCCCGCCGGACCGCCGCCAGCGCCGCCCTGGCCGCCGGTACGCTCACCACCGCGACCGGGACCGGTGTCTCCCTGGTCGGCTGTGGAGTGATCAATTTCGAGGTGCTCCGCTTCCTCCGTGCGGTGCTGCCCGAGCTGGGCGAGGTGACCGTCTTCGACCTCGACGCCGAGCGGGCCGCCGCATTCGCCCGGCGGTGCGCCCGATGGGACCTGAAGGTGACCAGCGCCGGCACCATCGAGGAGGCGCTCGGCGCCCACTCGCTGGTCTGCCTGGCCACCACGGCCGGCGTACCGCACCTGGGGTTGGCGCACTGTCAACCGGGAGCACTGGTGCTGCACCTGTCCCTGCGGGACATCTTCCCGGCGGACATCCTCGCTGCGGACAACGTCGTCGACGACGCAGACCACGTCTGTCGGGCCGCGACCTCACTGCACCTGGCCGAGCAGGAGACCGGGCACCGGAACTTCATCTCGACCAGCATCGGCGAGATCCTGGCCGGTGCACCATGGCAGCACGACCCGGCCCGGGTGACCGTCTTCTCGCCGTTCGGGCTCGGGGTCCTCGACCTCGCCGTGGCCGAGATGGTCCGGCGGAGCGCCGATCAGGACGGCATCGGCACCCGGCTGCCCGACTTCCTGACCCTTCCGGCGGAGGACCCGGATGCCGACTGAGTCGAGCGTCGCCCCCTGGAACGACACGGAGGTTGCCTACCCGGGTGAGGAGCGCCTACACGAACTGGTCCACGCCCAGGCAGCACGTACGCCGAACGCGGTCGCCGTGGTGGCCGGGGCGGACCGACTGACCTACGCCGAACTGGTGGGCCGGGCCAACCAGCTCGCCCATCTGCTGGCCGCACGCGGAATCGGCCCGGAATCCCGGGTCGGGGTCTGTCTGCACCGGGGCACCGGGATGGTGACGGCGCTGCTCGGCATCCTCACCGCGGGAGCCGCCTACGTGCCGTTGGACCCGGAATACCCGGCCCAGCGGATCGCCTTCATGCTGTCCGACGCCCAGCTCGACACGGTGGTGACCGATCCGGACCTGCCGGTGTGGGCCGGTCTGGAACGACCGGCGCACACCGTGGCGGTCGGCCGGGACAGCCATGACCGGCCGACCCGGACCCCACCGGTGAGCGTCGATCCGGACAACCCGGCGTACGTCATCTACACCTCCGGTTCGACCGGTCGCCCCAAGGGGGTGGTGATGCCGCACCGGGGCATCGTCAACCGGATCCGCTGGGGACTGGACGCTCACCCACTGGACGCCACCGACCGGGTGCTCCAGAAGACGCCGTACAGCTTCGACGTCTCGGTGCCGGAGTTCTTCGGCACCCTGGCCGCCGGTGCCCGGCTGGTGATGGCGCGCCCCGGCGGGCACCGCGACCCGGCGTACCTGGTCGAGACGATCAACAGGTACGGAATCACCAACGTCCACTTCGTACCGTCGATGTTGCGGGCGTTCCTCGCCGAGGTGCGCGACACCGGGGCCCGCCTTCCCTCGCTGCGCCGGATCGTGTGCAGTGGCGAGGCGCTCGCCCCGGACCTGGTCACCGAGGCCGACCGGCTCATCGGTTGTGAACTGCTCAACCTGTACGGACCGACCGAGGCGGCGGTGGAGGTCACCGGGCTACGGTGCCGACCGGGACAGCAGGTCAGCATCGGGTACGCGGTGGCGAACTGCCGCACCCACATCCTCGACGAGCACAGTCGGCCGGTGGATGTCGGGGAACTCTGCCTGGCCGGCGTGCAGCTCGCCCGGGGCTACCTGGGCCGGCCGGCCCTGACCGCCCAACGGTTCGTGCCCGATCCGTTCGGGCCACCCGGCTCCCGGCTCTACCGCACCGGCGACCTGGCACGACGACTGCCCGACGGCGCCGTGGACTACCTGGGCCGGATCGACCACCAGGTCAAGATCCGGGGGCACCGGGTGGAGCTGGGCGAGATCGAACTGGCCCTACGCACCGTGACCGGGGTACGGGCCGCCGCCGCCACCGTGCACGCCGACCAACTCGTCGGGTACGTCGTGGCCACCGTCGCGCCCACCGTGCGGGAACTGCGGAGCCACCTCGCGCAGCGACTGCCCGAGTACATGATCCCGTCGGTCTTCCTGGCCGTGTCGGCGCTGCCGATCAGCCCGAGCGGCAAGCTGGACCGGGCTGCCCTCCCCGCACCGGATGAACGGCGACTCACCGACGGCGCGCGGGTCGCTCCCCGTACCGACGGAGAACGCCGACTGGCCGAACTCTGGGCCGACCTGCTCGGCACCGGGCCGGTCGGGGTGCACGACAGCTTCGTCGAGTTGGGCGGTGACTCGCTGGCCGCCGCCCGGGTCTGTTCCCGGGCCCGCCGGGAGCTGGGCTGGCTGCTCTCCCCCGCCGACGTGCTGACCTCGACGGTGGCCGACCTGGCCGGTCGCGGTACGGCGGTCGGATCTCCCGCTGGTGCGACAACCGGAACCCCCGGTGGCGCGACAACCACGATGCCCGACGGTGCGGCGGCTGCGACGGTCGCGACTGCCGGCGGCGACACCGCACCCGGCACCGCACCGGTCGAACCGGACGTACAGCCGCTCAGCCCGGCCCAGCACCGGATCTGGTTCGCCGACCAACTCGATCCGGGATCCGCCACCTACAGCATGTTCGAGGCCTACCGGCTGCACGGCCCGGTCGACGTGGAGGCGCTACGTGCCGCCGTGGCGGACACGGTACGCCGACAGCCGGCGTTGCGGACCACGTTCCGGTCCCGGCGCGGCAAGCCGTACGCCCGGGTCGACCCGGACGCCGAGGTACCGGTCGACATCCTGCCGGTAGCCGACCGGGTCGAGGCGCAGGAGACCATCGAGCGGCTGGCCGTCGTGCCGTTCGCCCTCGCCGAGGGCCCGCTGCTCCGGATCACCCTGCTGCGGCTGGCCCCCGAGGAACACGTCCTGCTCGGCACCATCCACCACGTGATCGCCGACGACTGGTCGATGGACGTGCTCTGGCGGGACATCGGCCGGGCGTACGCGCAGCACCTGCACGGCGGACCGGTCACGGCCGCCGCCCCGCTGCCACCGGCACCGCTGCCCGCCACCAACCCGGCGGACCTGGCCTACTGGCGGGAGCACCTCGCCGGCGTACCCGCTGCTGTCGACCTCCCCGCCGACCTACCCAGACCGGCGCGGCTGCGGCACGCGGAGGCCACCATCCCCTTCACCCTGCCGGCAGAGGTCACCGCTGTGGTACGCACGCTGGCCAGGTCGGCCGGGGCGACGCCGTTCATGCTGCTGCTCGGTACGTTCAGTGTGCTGATCGGTCACCTCGCCGACCGGGAGGATCTGGTGATCGGCACCTTCTCCGGCAACCGGGGCTCCGAGGAGTCGGAGGAGCGGGTAGGCATGTTCGTCAACACCCTGGCCCTGCGCGTACGTTGCCCGTCCGAGGTGCCCTTCACCGATCTGCTGCGGCAGGTGCGCCAGGTTGCCCTGTCCGGCTACCGACACCAGGGGTTCCCCTTCGACCAACTGGTGACGGCCCTGCGCCCGAAACGGGACCTGAGCCGCAATCCGGTGGTGCAGGTCGCCTTCCAACTTCTCGGCGACCTGGCCGGACGGGTCCGGCTGCCCGGTGTCAACGCCGAGCCGTTGCGGCACGGCCAGGGCGGAACCCCGTTCGACCTGCTGCTCACCATCAGGGAGGCGGGTCCGGAACTGGCCGGGTGGCTGCACTACAACAGTGACCTGTTCACCCCTGGGCGGGCAGCGTCCTTCGTCGAGCGCTTCACCCAGATCGTCACCGCTGCGGTATGCCACCCGGACCGGCCGGTCCGTGCGCTGGTCGCGGAGAAGGCGGGGCGGTAGCCGGCAATGTGGGGGCTGCGCCCCGATGAACCTCCCGCTGATCGTTCCTAGTCTGAGTCCCTGAGCCCAGCGACGTGCAGGACCTACAGGAGAGACCATGGAAACCGATGCGAAACCCGTGCTCACCACCCAGCAACTACGGGTGCTCGAACTCGTGGCCAACGGGTACGACAACGCGGGTATCGCGCGGGAGCTGCGCTGCTCACCGCACAGTGTGAAGAACGTGATCTACGATCTCATGGCCCGGTTACAGGTCCGCAACCGAGTCCATGCGGCGGCCTACGCCATCCGACGCGGGTTGATCGACTAGATCAACCCTTCGCGCAGGGCGTACGCCACGGCGTGCGCCCGGTTGCGCAACTGCCAGCGATGGGTGATGTTGTGCACGATGCCGGTCACCGTCCGGACCGAGTACGCCAGGGACCGGGCGATCTCCTCGGTCTCGTGACCGTCGGCCAGCATGAGCAACACGGCCTTCTCCCGCTCGGTGAGCTGCTGCTGGGAAGACGACTGCGCCGCCTCTCGGCCGGTGGCCCGGGCGAGTAGGCCACCGAGCAGGTCGGCCGGCACGGTGAACTCCCCGTCGGCCACCGCCCGAACAGCCTGACGCAGCCGGCCCGAGTACAACTCCTCCCGGTGCAACAGGCCACCTGCTCCGGCCTCGACCGCGCTCAACACGTTCGGCACCCGTAGCGCGCCGGCAGCCAGCAACAGCCGTCGGCCACTCCGGGACAGCGAGCTGACCAGGAACAACACCGCATCGGTAACCGCGTCGGCCACCACCAGGACCACATCGGGCTGCTCGGTCACGACGGTGAGTTCCGGGCAACCGCACACGGTTGCGTCGATCTCGGCCCGTGCCAGCGGATCGGCAGCGATGATCTGTACCCGCATTCGCTTGTCCATGCACCACTCCAGGCAGATTGTCGTCGGCAGATGGCATCGAGGATGTCCGCCGGGACAGTCGACCGGCACGGGGGATGGTCCCCCATATTCCCCGGCTCAGACGGTCTCGCCCGGGACGTGTCGGGCTCTGCACCGTCGTACCGGGACGGTGCCGCGTACGTGGGCGCCGTACGGAACGGCTGGTGGGTGGGCAGGATCGAGGCTGGCGCATTACGAAGCAAAATATGGGGGCAACGCCCCCATGCCCGGTGCGGCGGACCGGGTGCCAGAAGCCCGACAGAGCCGCGCGTGCCGCTACGGAGGCGACCCCTGGTGGGATGTGTCCGCCCTCCGGCCTACCGATCCCGCTCCGCATCCAGACCGGGATCGCCGAACTGCGTGGTCGTAAGTTCCGCCATCGACTCAAGTCACAGCTACATAGACACTAGGCTATTAGCTGCTTGAAAGTCCACCCTGGCCCAGACTACCTTCCGGCAACCTGTCAAACCAAACTCCACGCCGACCGAAACATCGCCAATCGATTCGGTGAGGGTGACGCCACGATCGACCCCCGGCTGCGTAACCCGTCCATTCGGTGGCGGGCCGTCAAACGTCCGATCACCCCCGGCTGGCTGGTCGGACCGCGCTCGCGAACCAAAGGCTCACACCATCATCCGTCGGGAGTGGCGGCTCAGCCGTATCGACTATCCGGAGGCCACGGAGACCCGGGAATTTGGTCGACTCGAATTCGGGGATAAATGTCGCCGGGGACGTGGACGGTCGGAGTCGGAGGAACGACTCCGACCGTCCACGACGACCGGTTCAGACGGTCTTTAGCGCGGTGGTCACGACGTCCGTCAGCGGGGTAGTCGGGCGCCCGATGAGCTGCTTCAGATCTGCGCTCCCGGTGAAGAGCTCACCACGGGCGATGCCGGCATCGGAGTCGGCCAGAATGTTGGCGTACGGCTCCGGCAGTCCCGCGCCGACGAGAACCCTGGCGTACTCCGCCACCGGCAGGTTCCGGTAGACGACCGACCTACCGCTCTGTGCGGACACCTCGGCGGCAAACTCCGCCATGGTGAACGCGACTACGACGCCCGGGAGCGCTGACCCCTCGGTCCGTCAACCCGGTTGCGAAGTAGCCCCGCCCGAGGAAGCCTGACACGGGTTCGACCTGACGAAAGGTATCCATGGCGCGGACCCTCCTGCGGCCGGACGACGTACGCGACCTGGTGTCGGATCAGTTCGGCGTCGACCGGCGGCTCAGCACCCTGGACCGGCTGAGCGGCGGCAGCAAGAAGGGCGTCTACCGGCTCGTCCTGGACGATTCCACGACCGCGATCCTCTATGTCTGGGCAGCCGGTGAGAACCACTGGCCGCCGTCGCGGACCGTCCCGGACGACCCGTTCACCGACGCGTCCGGGGCGGAACTGTTCGCCACCAACCATGCCGTCCTCACCGCCGTCGACGTGCGGATCCCACGGCTGCTCATGCTCGACCGCGACGGCCGCTACCTCGATGCCGACGTCGCACTGATCGAGGATGTGGGCGCGAGGACGCTCGGGGCGTTGCTGGGGCAGGACCCGGCCGCCGCTGCCGCGCCGCTGTCCGCCCTTGGTGACACCCTGCGCCGCATGCACACCACACGCGGCCGGAGATACGGCAGGCTCGCTGCCATCGCCCGTGGCGAGGCCCCCCAGAGCCGACGCGCCGAGGACGTCGTCGTGGACCGGGCACTGGCCAACCTCGACACCGCAGCCACCCGCGACATCCGGCTGGCCGACGCGCACGACCGGATCGCCCGGCATGTACGACACCTGCGCGCCCCCGTCACGGCCCGCGAGACGTACGGGCTGGTGCATGGCGAACTCGGACCGGACCACGTATTCGTCACGCCCAACGGCGAACCCGTCGTGATCGACATCGAGGGTCTGACGTACTTCGACGTCGAGTGGGAGCACGCCTGGCTACAACTGCGCTTCGGTGACGCGTACCCGCTGCTGCGCCCGGTCGACCTCGACCCACACAGGTTGGAGCTCTACCGGTTCGCGCAGGTGCTGTCCCTGATCGAGGGTCCACTGCGGATCGCGGACACCGACTTCCCCGATCGGCAGTGGATGCTGGACCTGGCCGAGCGGAACATCGCCAAGGCGCTCGCCGTCGTTTGACGGCCACCTGGCACGACCGGTACGGGAGCTTGTATGCTGCCCGCGATGAATACCTCCTTCGGTAGATTGGGGGTCCCGTTCACTCAAGGTGAGTGCTGATGCGCTCATCAACTGTGGACGGAGCTTCCCGCCTTTCCTTCTGGCTGCACGTACGCGAATTCGCCGTGCCGCCCTCAATGATCGAGTCTGCGACTGCCCGTCGTGCCGTCGGGGACTGGTCCGGGGCATGTGCCGCGGCACGTGTCGATGTCGATCTGAATCTGCGCTCGGCGGCGCGCACCCACGGCCGGGAACTCGCGGCCATGATCAGGGCCGATCTTCGTCGGTTGGCGCCCGATCTGCTGCGCTGGCACATGCCGAGGATCGCCCCGGACGGGCTACTCCGCCCGGGCCTGACCCTCTCCCTGGCCCGGTATCCGACGGGGCACACGGGCAGCGCGGTGCACCTCGTGGCCCGCACCCCGCCGGCGTGGGCCGATGCCGGTCAGCGCATCAGCCTCGCCCTCTGGGACGGGTCACGGTACGGGACCGGATCCGACCCGCATCCGCATCCCCGCCCGGACCGACGGTTCCGCCTCGACCTGCACCGCCATCTGTGGGACGCGTGTAGTGCCGGTGACCTGCGTGGCCGGTCCGGAGCGGACCGGCAGCCCACCGGCCTCCGCGCTCCTGAGCACGATGCGCTACGGGAGCGCGGCTGCGCCGTCGACCGGTGGGCGGCCGAGGTGGGAATTCTGCTCCGTGCGGAGGGGCGGGCCGTCGACGCCGTCACCGTACGACTCGGGGCCCGACATCGGCTGGTTCTCGAACTGGCCGGAAATGCGGGTGAGGCCGCCACACTACGGATCACGGCAGCATCCGTCGGCAGTCACACCTCCGCCCTGCCGGTGCTGCCCGACGCGGCAACGTGGGTGCCACCCGACCTGGTGCTGCTGCGCGCCGGATTGATCGGGGCCGACCGGCTCCACCCACTTGTCGCGTCGGCGCTCGTACCGGGCCATCCGCAGGTCGACGCCGCTCGGACACGAGGTGGCGGCGTCGGCATCCGGGTCGTGAAGTGCCGTGGGGCTCAGCACCGGATCGGCCTAGTGGACGGTGTGCTCGTCCCACTGGACCACGACCCGGCCGAGATCCGCCGTGAGGAACTGCTGGCCGCGCTGACCGGCACCCCGCTGCCCTGCTTCCAGGCCATCGACGAGGCACACCGTAACCCGGGGGCCCTCGTCGACATCCGGGCACGCCTGGACCACGGCGACACCGCCGGTGCCCTGGCCACGGTCGAGGGTCTCCTCGGCCCCGGTGCCCTGCTGCCCGGGGGTGCCCTGCGCGACGAACTGGAGACGGCGGCGCTCCGGCGGATCGCGCACGGACTGTTCCGGGCCGGCCTGGCCGGGCTCGGACCGGTTCCGGCCAGCCGGCCCCGGGACCGCCGGTCGCACCCGCGCCACGCGACACCCCGCTGACTTGCGGATCCCAGCCTCCTGACTGCCTGTCAAACCGCTACTGCCGCTGAAGCGCCTACCGCTCTCCCGCCTTCCGGCCCGCACGTCCCCATCCGGCTCCAACCAGTCCTCGAAGGTGATCGAACATGCTCACATCCGACCGCCGCTCGGCCCCCGGCCTTCCCGCCGGTGGGGTTGACGAATCCCGACTCGACGTCGCCGCCGACCTACTCGCTCTCCTGCACGAGACCGCCACCGAGCTTCGCCCCAACACGCAGTTGGAGGCGTTGACCCTGGCCGTGGCCGCCGACCTGCCGGTGCTGCTGTGGGGAGAGCCGGGAATCGGTAAGACCGCAGCCCTGACACAGCTTGCCGCCGCCCTCGACCTGCCGCTGACCACGGTGATCGCCAGCGTGCACGAACCGTCCGACTTCTCCGGCCTGCCCGTGGTCGGTGACGACCCCGCCGTACAGGGTGTCCCGATGGCCCCGCCGGACTGGGCCGTACGTCTGGTGCGGGCCGGCAGAGGGCTGCTCTTCCTGGACGAGCTGTCCACCGCGCCGCCGGCCGTACAGGCCGCCCTGCTCCGCCTCGTACTCGAGCGGCGGGTCGGCGCGCTACGGCTACCTGCCGGTGTCCGGATCGTGGCCGCCGCCAATCCCCGGTCCTCCGCAGCCGACGGCTGGGAACTGAGCCCACCCCTGGCCAACCGGTTCGTACATCTGCAGTGGAGCTACGACCACGAGGTCGTGGTACGCGGGCTTGGAGGCACCTGGCCGTGGGCGATGTTGCCACGACTCGACCCCCAGCGGCTGGCGGGTGCCGTGTCGTTCGCCCGCCGAGCGGTGTGCGGGTTCCTCGCCGCCCGGCCCGGGCTCGTGCATCGGCTGCCGAACAACGAAACCCGCCGTGGCGGCCCCTGGCCATCGCCCCGTACCTGGGAGATGACGCTCTGTCTGATCGCGTTCGCCACCGCGTCCGACGTATCTCGAGAGGTACTGTCCATGCTGGTCAGGGGCACGGTGGGGGACGGCCCGGGGTTGGAACTGCTGGCCAGTCTGGACCGGATGGACCTTCCGGACCCCGAGGCGCTGCTGGCCGACCCGGCGACGGCCGACCTGCCCGAGCGGGGCGACCTGCGCCAGGCCGTACTCGACGGCGTGGTGGAGGCGGTCCGGCAGCGTCCGGAGAAGCCCCGCTGGGACGCGGCGTGGACGGTCCTGGTCCGAGCGCTGGAGACCGGAGCCCCGGACCTGGTGGTCGTCCCCGCGACCACACTCGCCACGCTGCGCCAGGTGGACTGGGACCTGCCGGAATCGATCGAGAGGCTTGCCGGGGCGGTGTCCCTGACCCGACAGGCGGACAAGGTCGCGGCGAGGATCGCGGCCACTGCGGGGAGCGGCCGATGACTGCCGACGTACCAGGGACCCTCGACTTCGAAAAGCTCTTCGCCGCCCGGCTGCACGCCGCCCGGGTCCGGCCGTATCTGGCAGCGGCACTGTTCGCGCTGCACCCGGTGGAGTCACGGCGGGTCCCGACGATGGCCGTGGACCGGCACTGGCGATGCTACGTTTCGCCAGCGTTCGTGGCGCGGACCCCGGTGGAGGAGTTGGCGGGGGTGTGGGTGCACGAGGTCTCCCACCTACTGCGCGACCATCACGGGCGCAGTGACCGGGTCGCGTTGGAGCGTGGACTGACCGGACCGGGCGAGCGGCTACGGATGAACATCGCCGCGGACTGCGAGATCAACGACGACGTGTTCGGGGAGGGCCTGCCCCGACCCGACGGCGTCGTCGATCCGGGGCTCCTGGGCCTGGCCGAGGGCGAGCTGATGGAGGACTATCTCCGCATGTTCCGGCTCGGACCGCGTACGCAGCACCTGGCCTGGTTGGACTGCGGCAGCGGCGCCGACGGGCTGGAACGGGACTGGGACCTCGGTCCGGACGGCGCGCACGGACTCAGCGAACAGGAACGGGACGCGGTCCGGTTCCGGGTGGCGCAGGGCATCACCGCCCGTCCGGGAAGTGCCCCGAAGAGTTGGCGGCGGTGGGCGGAGGAGGCGTTCCACCCGCCACAGCCGTGGCGGGACCTGCTGGGGGCGGCGGTCCGCTCCGCAGCCTCCGGTCCCGGTGCGGGCGAGGACTACAGCTACGGCCGGCCGTCGCGCCGGTCCACCGGACTGCCCGGCGTCATCCTGCCGAGCCTCCGACGCAGACCGCCCAGGGTGTCGGTGGTCGTCGACACGTCCGGTTCCGTCAGTGACGCCGAACTGGGTAGTGCACTTCTCGAGGTCGCCGCGATCGCCCGCGCCGTAGGCGGCCGACGTGACATGGTCACTGTGCTGCCGTGCGACGCCGCTGCCCGGATCGTGCACCCGCTCTGCCGTGCCGAGGGGATCCCCCTGGTGGGCGGTGGAGGGACGGACCTACGTACGGGTTTCGCCAGGGCACTGCGGGCACGGCCCGGACCGGACGTCATGGTGGTCCTGACCGACGGGCAGACGCCCTGGCCAACCAGGCGGCCCCCCTGCCGGACCGTGGTGGGGCTGTTCCCTCGCTCCACGACCCGGTCGTGGAGCGAGGACGATCCCGACTACGTGCCGGAGACGCCACCCGAGTGGGCGCGGGTGGTCATCATCGGCTCCACTCCCGCCGGACGGTAGGTCGTGCCCGTCCCCGCTCACCTCGCTGAACCGCTCACCTTCCTGAACCGCTCACGTCGCTGAACCGCTCACCTCCCTGATGGGGGATTCCTGACACGAACATCAGAACCGCCACCGCTCATGGACGCCTGCGGGCGCGGAGAACGGTGTCGCGCAGAGTGATCTCGTGGCCGTCGTGCCGGGTGACCGATCGGGTCCGGGCATCGGCGACGACGATCTCCCACCGGTCGGGGTCGAGGCTCGCCGCGATCTCCTCGGCCGTGAAGTGGACGTCCGGGGTCGAGGCATGCGACCTGGCAGCGTGCTGATCCGATGGGTGGTGGCCGACGACGAGCAGGGTGCCGCCCGGCGTGACTGCTGCTGCCAACCGGTCAAACAGCGCATCCCGCGATGTCGCTGGATGCACGTAGTGGGTGGTGACCAGGTCGAAGTGCTCCCCGGTGGGCGTCCAACCGGTCAGATCGGCCCGGACCCAGTCGATCCGGTTCGCGACGTCTGGTCCGAGGGCTTCGGCGTGCTCCCGCGCTCGTCGTAGTGCGGTGGTGGCGATGTCCACCGCCGTGACCCGCCAGCCACGGGAGGCAAGCCAGATGGCCTCTCCCCCCTCACCGCAGCCGGCGTCCAGTGCCGTACCGGGCGCAAGGTCCCTGACCTCGGCCACCAGCTGCGGATTGGGCTGCCTTCCATGTTCTGCGGCATGGGTACGGTACCGGTCCTCCCAGTACGCCTCGCCGAACTCCTCGGACACAACGTCTCCCTCGGACACGACGTTTCCTCTCTGTTCACAGGCCGTGGCGACGGTCGCCCAGCACCAGGTCACAAACACGTGCTTCGGACGCGACCGAGAACGGGTCCCGGTAGACGGCCACCGCCTGGCGGGTCTCCTCGGCGACCAGGTCGGCATTGATCTGAGCCGCTGCGGCAGCGCCCGCCGCCGCTGCGGCCCCGACCTGGGCAGCCAGATCGGTGACGTTGCCCGCGACCCACACCCCGGGCACCCCGGTACGACCGGTCGCGTCCGACGGGATGTACTCACCGACCCCCGACGAGTGTTCCGCGGGGTGTAGCCCGAGTGGCGCCAGGAATCCGGCACGCGCCACCAGCCGGGGCGAGACGGCCAGTACCTCGCGGCCGACCACGTTGCCGTCGCTCAGCCGTACTCCCACGAGTCGGTCCCCGACGATCTCCAGGGAGGCCACCTCGCCGGCCACCACGCCGATGCCACGGGCCGCCAACTGCTCCGCCTCCTCGCCGGTGGGCGACGCCAGGGTGTGGGAGAAGAGTGTGACATCGGTGCTCCACTGCCGGATCAGCAATGCCTGGTGCACCGCCAGCGGCCCAGCGGCCAGGACACCGATGGCCCGGTCACGGACCTCCCAACCGTGACAGTACGGACAGTGCACCACGTCTCGGCCCCACCGATCCCGCAGTCCCGGGATGTCCGGTAGTTCGTCGACCAGCCCGGCGGCCACCAACAGCCGACGGGTACGGATCGCCCGGCCGTCGACCAGCGTCACCATGAAACCGTCGGCGTCACGAGTCACCGCAACGACCTCGCCCGGCACCACATGACCGCCGTAACCACGGACCTCCGCCCGCCCCCGCTCCAACAACTCGGCCGGCCGGATCCCGTCCCGGGCCAGCAGCCCGTGCACGCCCCCGGCCGGCGCGTTGCGCGGGGTGCCCGCATCGAGCACCACCACCGACCGCCGGGCCCGGGCCAGCATCAGCGCTCCGCTCAATCCCGCAGCGCCGCCGCCGACCACCACCACGTCACAGCCGTCCCTCAGCTGATCAAACACGTTGTCACCTCCACGGCAACCATGCCCACCACCATGCTGGGCCTGCAAGCTTTGTTGCTGATCTGGCAAACTGGTGGAATGGACGACGACCTCAATCAGGCACTCGACGCAGTCGGCCCCCGGCTACGCACGCTGCGCCGACAGCGCGAAACCACGCTGGCCGACCTCTCGACAACGACCGGGATCTCGGTGAGCACCCTGTCCCGGCTGGAGTCCGGTGCCCGCCGCCCGACCCTCGAACTACTGCTCCCCCTGGCCAAGGCCCACGGCGTCACGCTCGACGAACTCGTCGGCGCACCACCCACCGGAGATCCGCGCATCCACCTACGCCCGGTCACCCGCCACGGCATGACCATGCTGCCCCTGACCCGGCGGGCCGGCGGCATCCAGGCGTACAAGCTCGTCATCCCGGGCAGCAGCCACCCGAAGGAACCTGAGCAACAGACCCACGAGGGCTACGAATGGGTCTACATCCTCAACGGGCGGCTGCGGCTCGTCCTCGGTGACCGTGATCTGGTCCTCAACCCCGGCGAAGCGGCCGAGTTCGACACCCGGGTACCGCACTGGTTCGGTGCCGCCGATGCCGAGTCCGTCGAGTTCCTCAGCCTCTTCGGCCGGCAGGGCGAGCGCGCACATCTCCGCGCCCGGCCCAGGACGAAACCAGCACCGGGGGAACAACCCGACTAGCGCCGCCCCCACCCGATCCGGCGCGCGGCAGGACGACCGTTCGCGACACCTCGTTCGTTCCGTGGACCCACGCCGGTCGCCTGCCGGGTAGCCTGATCGACACCATGGGCAGGAATCGATTCGGCTTATCCAGGCTCCTGCCGCCACCAGGGTTGCCGCGGGTGATCGCGTTCCAGTCCGCGATGGTCGCCATCGGTAGCGGCACGTTCCTCACCGGCAGCATCGTGTTCTTCACCCACGTCCTCGGGCTCAGTCCGGTACAGATCGGGGCCGGCTTCTCGATCGCGGGGCTCACCGGCGTGGCCACCTCGCTACCGCTGGGTGCGCTGGCCGACCGGCTCGGCGGGCAGCGATCCTGGGCCATCGGCGCGCTCAGCACGGCGATGGCGTTCGCCGCCTATCCCCTGGTCGACTCGTTCGTGGGCTTCGTCGTCCTGATGAGCGTCGCCGCCGCCACCGACTCGTTCGCCAACGCCGGCCGCACCATCTACACGGCCGACGCGATGCCGGCCGAGGACCGGGTACGGACGATGGCGTACGCGCGGTCCTACCTCAACGCCGGCTTCACCGTCGGCACGGGCCTCGGAACGTTGGCGCTGGCGTTCGACTCCACCGGCGCACTCGTCGCCATGGTGCTGCTCAGTGCGGCGATCTCACTGGTCAACGCCGTCATCGTGACCCGACTTCCGGCCGCGCCCGTGGTGCGACACGACAAGGCGGTCACCCGGTCGCGGCTGGCGGTGTTCAGGGACCTCCCCTACGTCACGGCAGCCGTCCTCCTCGCCGTCATGATGTTCCACTCGGTCGTCCTGATCGAGATCGTGCCACTGTGGACGATCACGCACACCGACGCTCCCAAACCCGTACTCGGCGCGATGATGGCCCTCAACACGGTACTGGTGATCACGTTGCAGGTGCCGGCATCACGCGGCGCGGACTCGCTGCCCGGTACGGGCCGCCTGATCCGCCGGGGCGCTCTGGTCACCGCGATCGCCTGCCCGGTCGCCGCACTCGCCGGCCTGACCCACGGTGGGTGGACCGTCGTCGCGCTCACCACCGTCGTGGTGCTGATCACGGCCACCGAACTGTGGTTCTCGGCCGCCCTGTGGTTCTTCCAGACCAACGTGCCGCCGGCAGCGTCGCGCGGGGTGTACATCGGCACCGCGCAGACGATCAGTTCGGTGGCCGACATCTTCGCGCCGGTCGGCCTGACCCTGTTGGCGATCTCCACCGGTGGATGGGGCTGGTGGGTCATCGCGGCGATCTTCGTGGGCTGTGCGGTCGTCGCCCGGCCCGCCGTCGCCTGGGTCGCCCGTACCCCCAGGATCGACGGGCTCACCGCAGCACAGCGTACGGAGAGCGACCCGGTCCCCGAGGCGGCCGGGCACCCCGCACATCCATGACAGTCGACCACAATCTTGACCGAGCATCGAGGTGCGTGACATCCTGCCCGGGCGAAGGGGGTCCCATGACCGGTGACGACGACACCCGGACATACGCCGTGGTCGTGAACGACGAGGAACAGTATTCGATCTGGTGGGACGACCGGGACCTGCCCGCCGGTTGGCGGCGCGAGGGCACCACGGGACCACGCAGTGAATGCCTCGCGCACATCGACAAGATATGGACGGACATGCGGCCGCTGTCGTTGCGGCGCTGGATGGACGAACAACCTGCCATCGGCTGACGCCGCCCTTACGGCTGCACGGGACGGGGCGCATGGACGAGAGTTCTCCGCAACGGCGGTATCCGGCCCTCGCGGTCCAGCGCGGGATGATCCTCCAGACCCTCCGGCGGCCGACCGACGGGGTGGACATCCAGCAGATCGCGATCAGGTGGGACGTTTCACCGGATCGCGATGCGTTCACCGGAGCCTGGCAGGCCGCCGTCCAACGGCACGCGGTGCTGCGTACGGCGTTCCAGGTCGACGGGGACCACGGCGTGGTGCAGGTCGTCGCACCCGCGGCCGGGCTCGACCTGCGGTGGCGGGAATCCACCCTCGCCGGGTTCCTGCCTGACGACCGGCGCGAGCCGTTCGACGTCGGCCGGGCACCCCTGTTCCGGGTCACCGTCCTGAGTGACCAGCATGTCGTACTCACCTTCCACCATGCGGTCCTCGACGGCCGCTCCACCCGGCTGCTACTCGACGAGGTCCTCACCGACTACGCCGCACGCCGGGCGGGACAGGTTCCCGAGCACCCGCACCGTCCCTCGTTCGCGGACTTCGTGCACTGGTGGGGCGCCCTCGACCCGACCACCGGCGACGCGTTCTGGAAGAGCTACCTCGCCGGGGCGGCGATGCCCCGGTCGCTGCCCGGCCACCTCGGCACGAACAGCGACGCGCGCGTGACGCCGACCTCACACGAAATCGTCCTCACCGGGACGGAGTCCGAACGGGTACGCACCGCGGGCGCCTCGGTCGGTGCCGGTGCCAGTGCCATGGTCAACGCGGCCTGGGCGCTGCTGCGCGGCGGCTACGGCGGAGTGGACGACGTCACCTTCGCGATCACCAGATCCTGCCGGTACGCCAGCGTGCCCGATGCCGACCGCATCGTCGGCCTGCTGATCAACACGGTGCCGTTGCGGATCCGGATCGACCGACGGTGGACGGTCCGCCAACTGCTCACCGACGTGGCCGACCGGATGCGGCAGGTACGTGAGCACCAGCTCACGCCGCTGACCTCCATCCTCGACCAGAACGGCCTCGCCGCCGAAACACCACTGCTGGACAGCCTGGTGGTGTTCGAACGGCAGCGGCTGTCCACCGCGCTGGCCGAACTCGGGCCGGAACCCGCCAGGCGTTCGGTACGCGTACACCGGATGCCCGGCTATCCGCTGACATTGCACGCCTTCGACGAACCGCAGCTGCGGCTGGGTGCGGTCTGGGACAGCTCCCGCCTGCTGACCGCATCGGCCCGACAGATCCTCGCGCAGCTGCGCAGCACCGTGCTGGAGTTGGCCGACCGACCGGATGCGCGGCTGTCCGACCTGGATCTCGGGGCCGGTACGGAAGCCGGCCTGCGCGCCGCCTGGAACGCCACCAGCCTGCCGTACCCGCGCGACGCGTCCATCCCCGAGGTGTTCGCGGCCCGGGTGGCCGATGATCCGGATGCCGCCGCGCTGCTGGTCGGCGACCGCCGGGTCAGCTACGCGGAACTGGATCGGGACAGTGACCGTCTGGCGTGGGCGCTACGGCGGTGCGGGATCACCCCGGACACACCCGTCGCCGTCCTGCTCCCCCGGGGCGAGTCGCTGATCCGGACCCTGCTGGCCATCCTCAAGGCCGGCGGCGCCTACCTTCCGGTGGATCCGGCGGCCCCGCCGTCGCGTATCGCGACCATCTTCGCCAACAGTGGGACACGCCTGGTCCTCACCACGTCCGCGACCGTCGCCTACCTGCCCGCCGACCTGGGCCCGACCCGGGTGCTGGACGTCGACGCGCTGTCCATGGAAGCGGCCCCTGCCGGACCGCCGCCGGTGCGGATCCATCCACTGCAACTGGCCTACGTCATGTACACCTCGGGCTCGACCGGCGTACCCAAGGGGGCCGGCATCACCCACCGGGGCGTACTCCGCCTCGTGACGGGCCCCGACTTCGCCGCCCTCGGTCCGGGCCAGCGCCTTCTCCAGTTCGCCCCGATCGCGTTCGACGCGTCCACCTGGGAGATCTGGGGTTCCCTGCTGACCGGCGCCACAGCGGTGATCACGCCGCCGGATCCGGTGGACCTCACCAGCCTGACCGCACTGATCCGTACCGGTGGCGTCACGGTCGCCTTCCTCACCGCCGGGCTGTTCCACCAGCTCGTGGAGGAGGACGTCACGGCACTGGCGCACGTCCGGCAGCTGCTCACCGGCGGGGACGTCATCAACCCCGGCGCGGTCCGGGCCGTACTGGCGGCCCGCGGTGGCCTTCCGCTGGTGAACGCGTACGGGCCGACCGAGAACACGACGATGACCAGCTGCCACGTGATGAGCAGCCCGGATCAGGCGGGTGACCGGGTGCCGATCGGCAGCCCGGTGCCGCACACCACGACACACGTGCTCGACCCCGCCGGCCGGCCCGTGCCGATCGGCGTCGCCGGTGAGCTCTACACCGGTGGTGACGGGCTGGCCCGGGGCTACCTCGGTGATCCGGCGTCGACCGCGCGATCGTTCGTGCCGGACCCGGAGGTGCCCGGCGAGCGCCTCTACCGGACCGGGGATCTGGTCCGCTGGCGCGCCGACGGTGTGCTGGAGTTCCTCGGTCGACTCGACGACCAGGTGAAGATCCGCGGGTTCCGGGTCGAACCGGGCGAGGTCGAGACGGCGCTCAAGGCACACCCGGAGGTGGCGGCAGCGGTGGTGTGCGCCCGTGGTGACGGCCCGGACCGTCACCTGGTGGGCTACGTGACGCCGGTCGAGGGAGCCGTCCTGACTCCCGAGAGCCTCCGGGACTTCGTGGCCGGCCGGCTCCCGAACTATCTGGTACCGGCCGGATTCGCCATCCTCGACCGGTTGCCGCTGACCACGAACGGCAAGGTCGACCGGGCCGCGCTACCGGCACCCGAGCCTTCGGATCGGGCACCGGACGTCGCCGGGCCGGCCACAGCGACCGAGCACCGACTGGCCGAACTTTGGTCCCGGCTGCTGCCCGGCGACCGCCGGCCCGCCGGCATCGGGCGGGAGACCAGCTTCTTCGCCCTCGGCGGCAACTCGCTGACCGTCACCCGGATGATGTTCCGGGTACGGGAGACGTTCGGCGTCGAACTGGGGCTGGGCGAGTTCTACCGGGCACCGACCCTGGCGGCGACGGCGACGGCGATCACCACTGCGGCCGGGCGTACGGAGACCGGACCGGCGATGCGCCGACGGAGCCGGGTCGCCCTACGGACCGAAGGTGATCTGCCGGCGCACCTGGTCCGGTTGACCGACGGGTGGGCGTTGTGGCGAACCGTCTGTCTGCGGGGCGCGGGGTTCCCGATCGACCTGCTGGCTCAGCTGGGCGACGCGGAGCTCACCGCCGCCGCGGATCGTGTGGTCGCTGCCCGGGCCGACGGTGACCCCGCCGGGATCGCCAGCGCCGAGGCGGCATACCTGGCCGGCTTCCCGAATGCGGTCGACCGGCTCACCGTTGCGCTGCACGGCGTGGCGGCCGACCCCGGGTTCCGCGAGGCGGTCGCGTGGCAGAACCCGCACGCGCTGAGCACCGGAGTCGACGCATTGCTCCGCCGGGGGCCTGCGAACCCGACCCGCAACACGAAGCACCGCCAGCACGAGGCGCTGGTCACCAGCTATCTGCAGCGGTACTGCGCGAAGAACGACACCATCGGGTTCTTCGGGCCGGTCGGCTGGGCGCGGATCGTCCCCGGTTCCGGGATCCGGGTCGACGAGGCGGATCCTCCGGTGCTGGTGACCGCCCGGACCGTGTACCTCGAGGGATGGGCGGTCGCTGCGGTGCTGGCGCCGTACGCGACCGGGTTGCGTCCCTGGCTCGTCCCCCGACTCATGCCCTTCCTGGACCTGGCCGGGGCGACGCTGCGGGTGCCGCTGGCCCCGCCGGTGACGCTGACCGACGCCGAGGCCGCGGTACTGCGGGCCTGCGACGGGGTTCGCGATGCTAACCAGGTCGCCGCCGCCGTGCTGGCCGACCCGGATTCGGGCCTACGGTCGCCGGGTGAGGTGTACGAGGTACTGGACGGGTTGGCCACGGCCCACCGGATCGCCTGGCAGCCGGAGGTGGCCCCGCACGACACCACACCGGAGCGGACCATGCGGGCCCGACTGGCCCGGGTCACCGACGAGTCCGTACGCCGACCCGCGCTCGCTGCCCTGGACCAGCTCTGCGTCGCCCGGGACGCGCTCTCGGCGGCGGCCGGTGATCCCCACCGGTTGGCCGGTGCGATGGCGGACCTGGAGACGACGTTCACGCGACTGGCCGGCGTTCCGGCCAGCCGACGTGCCGGCACGATGTACGCCGGGCGTACCCCGGTCTACGAGGAGTGTCTGCGGGCCGGCACGGTCGGCATCGGCGAGGCGAACCTGGACGGGGTCCGCGACGCACTCGGCCTGGTGCTGGACAGCGCCCGCTGGTTCACCGCCGCCGGGGCCACGCTCTACCAACGCCTCTTCACCGAGATCTACCGGCGTCGGGCGGGGGAACTGGGCACGGACGTCGTACCGCTCGTCGACTTCTGGCTGCGGGCCGGCGAGGCGCTCTTCCGGCCGCCGGCCCGCCTGACCGCACTGCTGACCGCCGCACTGCACCGACGCTGGGCCGACGTCCTGGCACTGCCGCCGGACCGGCGACGGATCCGGCTGGCAGCGGCGGATCTGGCTCCCGCGGTGGCTGCCGCGTTCCCGCCGGGACGGCCCGGCTGGCCCACCGCCGTGCAGCACAGCCCGGACCTGATGCTGGCCGGCGCCGAGTGGGTGCTGGGTGAGCTGCACCCCGGGGTCAACACCCTGCGGTACGCCACCTGGCTGGCCCACCATCCGGACGTGGCCGCGCTGCGGGCCGCGATGACCCGTGACGTGGGCCTCGGCGTCGTCTATCCCGCCGAGACCGGCCAGGAGGGTGGCGTGCCGACCCGGCAGAGCAACGGGCTCGCCGGTCCCGACGACCTCCGGTTGGTGTTCGCGCACGACTCGTTCGGACACGACCCGGGGCGGAGCCTACGGATCGGCGAGTGCGACCTGGTCGGCTCGACCACCGGACTGCGGGTACGGTCGCGTGACGGGCGGCTCGACGTCGACCTGATGCACGTCCTCGGCGACATCGTGGGGGCCGGCCTGTCCCAGCTCTTCCGCATCCTGCCCCCGGCGGCACACAGCCCCAGGATCACCATCGACTCGCTCGTGGTCAGCCGCGAGACGTGGACGTTCACCCCGGCCGACCTCTCCTTCGCCGATACGCCGGACGAGGCGCTCCGGTTCCAGCAGGTCCGGGCCTGGGCCGGCGGGCATGGCCTGCCCCGCCACGTGTTCCTGCGCTGCGCGGGTGAGCGCAAGCCGGTCTACGCCGACCTGGCCAGTCTCGCCTCGGTCGACCTGGTGTCCCGGTCGGTCCGTCGGGCCCGGCGGCAGGGCGGCGAGGGTGCCGTGGTCACGGTGGTGGAGATGCTGCCGGCACCGGACCAACTCTGGCTCACCGGTGCCGGTGGCCGGTACGCCGCTGAGCTGCGGGTCGTCGCGGTCGACAGACAGGTGGGCTGACATGGCTCTGTTCGAGTTCCCGGCGTCGGCGGCGCAACGGCGGATGTGGCTGCTCGACCAACTGGATCCGGGCCAGGTCACCTACAACATCGGGTGGGCGGTGTGGCTGGACGGGCCGCTGGACACCGAGGCGCTCGACGGTGCCTGGACGGCGGCGG
Source organism: Micromonospora sonneratiae (assembly GCF_042679305.1). Taxonomy (NCBI): domain Bacteria; kingdom Bacillati; phylum Actinomycetota; class Actinomycetes; order Micromonosporales; family Micromonosporaceae; genus Micromonospora; species Micromonospora sonneratiae. The sequence continues at coordinate 338,873 of NZ_JBHTMP010000001.1, forward strand.
TCGAACGACACGAGATCCTGCGCACCACCTTCCGGGCCAACGGTGGCCTGCCGATCCAGGTGATCGACGACAGCGCTCGCCCCGCCGCTCTCGAAATCGTGTCCCTGGCACACCTGCCCGAGGCGGATCGGGAGGCTACCGCCCGCGCAGCGATCCGGGACCACGCCCGCATCCCGTTCCAGCTCGACCGGGGCCCACTGACGCGTACCCGCCTGCTGCGAATCGCTCCGGACCGGCACGTCCTGTCCCTGGTGGCGCACCACGCCATCACCGACGGCTGGTCGTTCCGGCTGCTCTTCGACGAGATCACCACCGACTACGAGGCGCTGCGTGCCGGAGGGCCCCCGATTTCGGCGGAGCCGGCCCTGCAGTACGCGGACTTCGCCCTCTGGGAACGTGAGCACGTCGACGCGGGCGGCTACACCGAGGCCGAACGGTTCTGGTCGGCCGAACTGGCCGATGCGCCGCCCGAGGTGGCACTGCCGGTCGACCATCCGTATCCAGCCCGGCTGGGCCCGGCCGCCGCCGAGGTCGGGGTGCCCGTCGACGCCCAACTGGCTGCGGGGCTGCGGCGGCTGGCCGGCGCACGGGGCAGCACCCTCTTCGCCGTACTGCTGACCGCGTACGCCGCCGCACTGTCCCGGCTGAGCGACATGGACGAGTTGCTCATCGGTGTACCCGTGGCGGGGCGCACCCGGATCGAGACCGAGCCGATGCTGGGTATGTTCGCGAACACGGTGGCGATCCGGGCGGTGCTACGTGGTGACCCGACGCTCGGGCAGTTGCTCGACCGGCTGCACACCGTCACCGCGCGCGTCCAGGCCCACCAGGACCTGCCGTTCGCGCGGGTGGTCGAGCTGTGCCGGCCCGAGCGGCATCCGTCCCGGGCACCGCTGCTACAGGTCATGTGTACGGTCGAGGAGGCGTCACCGCCGATCGACCGGGGAGCGCTGCACTGGCGGCCGGAGCTGGTGCACAACGGCACCGGCAAGTTCGAGCTGGAGCTGGCGGCCGTGGTCGGCCCGGACGAGCTGACCGTACGCCTGCGCTACCTCACCGATCTCTTCACGTCAGCCACTGCCGGCCGGTTCGCCGACGCCCTGGGCGCGCTCCTGAGCGCGCTGGCCACGGCTCCGGACACCCGAGTGTCCGAGGTGGACATCCTGTCGCCGGCAACGCGGGACCTCGTCACCCGGGTGTGGTCGGAGGCCCCGTCCCGGTCCACCCCGCCCCCGGACACCACCGCGACCGCGCTGATGGCCGCAGTCGACGCCGCCGAGCGGGTGGTGATCCAGGGCAGCGACCGCACCCTCACCGGCACCCAACTGCATGGCATGGCCGGCCGGATCGCCGCCGGGCTGACCGGACTCGGCGTACAGGTGCAGGACACCGTCGGCATCGTCCTACCCCGGGGAGCCCGGGTGCTTCCGGCACTGCTCGGCACGTGGTGGATCGGGGCCGCGTACCTTCCGCTCGATCCGACCCATCCGCCGGGGCGGCTACGCGGAATGCTGGCCGACGCCGGGGTGCGGGTCGTCATCACCGACCGTACCGCCATCCCCGGCCCGCTGCTGGCCGAACTGGACGCGGCCGTGACACTGCTCGACCTGGGCGGACCGGGTCTGACCGTGACGGACGGAGCGGCTACCGGCCCGCTGGTACCTCCGTCCGTCACGGTGCCGGCGACGTCGGCGGCGTACGTCCTGTTCACCTCGGGCTCCACCGGCCGACCGAAGGCGGTCACCGTCACCCAGGGGGCGGTCGCGCACCTGCTGCACGCGTTCCGGGCACTGGTGCCGCTCGGGCCGTCCGACCGGGTCGTCTCGGTCAGCACCTTCGCGTTCGACATCGCCCTGCTCGACCTGCTCCTGCCGTTGTTGTGCGGGGCACCGGTCGTGGTCGCCGGTGACGACGACGTGATCGACGGAAACCGGTTGCGGCGACTGCTCAGCACCGTGTCCGCCACGATGCTCCAGGCGACACCGACGACCTGGCGGATGCTGGTCGCGGCCGGCGGCGTGCCGGCCGGCGTGCGGTTGCGCCTCAGCGGCGGGGAGGCACTGCCCCGGGCCCTGGCCGATGCCCTGCTCGGCCCGGACACGCACCTGTGGAACCTCTACGGCCCGACCGAGACGACGGTGTACTCGACCGGGACCGAGGTCGCCCCGGGGCCGGGGCCGCTGGACATCGGCCCGGCCATCACCGGCAGTCGGGTCTATCTTCTGGACCGGTGGCTGCGGCCGGTACCGCCGGGCGTGGTCGGCGAGATCTACATCGGCGGCGCGGGCGTCGGCCAGGGCTATGCCGCTGCGCCGGGTTTGACCGCCGACCGGTTCCTCCCGGATCCGTTCACCCCCGGCGGCCGGCTCTATCGCAGTGGCGATCTGGGCCGGTGGCTGCCGACCGGACGGATCGAACCGCTCGGTCGGGTCGACCGGCAGGTGAAGGTACGTGGCTTCCGGGTCGAGACGGCGGAGGTCGAGGCGGTGTTGCGCGGCCACCCGAAGGTGGTCGACGCCGTCGTCACGACCTCAGCCGGGGTGGACCACGACGGCGTCCGGCTGGTCGGATACGTGGTCACCCGGTCCGGTACGGCCGACCCGCCGACCGGACTGCGCGAACACGCCCGCCGGCACCTGCCCGAGTACATGGTGCCGGCGGCGCTCATGGCACTGCCCGAGGTGCCCCGGACGTCCCGCGGCAAGCTGGACCTGGGCGCCCTGCCGCAGCCACGCTGGGGTTCCGGGTCGGCCGGGCCCGCGGTCGCGGCGCGTTCCCCATTGGAGCGGGAGTTGGCGGTGCTCGTGGCCGACCTGCTGGGCCTGCCCGGACCGGTCGGGGTCCTGGACAACTTCTTCGTCCTGGGCGGCCACTCGGTGAAGGCCACCCAACTGATGGCGCGGATCTGGACGGCCTACGGGATCGACCTACCGGTGCGGGCGCTCTTCAACGATCCGACCGTGGCGGGGCTCGCCGCAGCGATCTCCGCCGTCGACAGCACGCTCACCGCCGGTTCCGGAGCCGGGGCCGGGCCGAGGGGTATGGCCGGGTCGAGGAGCAGGGACCGAGCCGGGTCCGGGCCTGTCGGCGGGCCGGCGGAAGCCGGCGCTCCGGCCCGGTCGGACGGCACGGACTACCTCGACGCGCTGACCGACGACGACGTCGACGACCTCCTGGCCGCCATGGACCAGCCGGGACCGTCCGGTTGGGACAGGTGAGAGCCGGATGACCGATCCGCCGGACCCGCCCGCCTGGCTGACGGCACTGGTCGCGGCGCTGGGCGAGGGCCAGGATCCGGCTACGGTGCCGGCCTGGACCTGCCGCGTACGCGGCGAGCTCGATCGGCTGGCTGGCCGGGTGCCGTTCCAGGTGGTGTACGACTGGCATGCTCACCTCTTCGGGCCGACGCGCAACGGGACCGGTGAACCGCACCGGCTGGTGGGTGGGTTGCACCAGCGCGTTCAGGCTGGTGAGCGGATCGAGGCGGCCGAGTGGGCCAGCGCTCTCCGGCCCGCCCTGCGCGAGCTGTACCGGGCTGCCTATCCGTACACCGCTGCCCATGCGGTCGCGTACGCCAACGCGCACGCCTACGCGACCGCCAACGGCTACAGCGCAGACGAGGTGGTCGAGTATGCCGGTTTCTACGCTGATCTCAGCACGAATGCCAACGTAACGGCGCAGGCCGATGCCAACGCAATCGCGAACGCGAACGCGTTGGGGGCCGCCCTGGCGCTGGCGGACGAGCGGGCGTACGCCGAGACGTACCCGGCTGCCCTGGTACGCGCACATGCCCTGGCGGAGGCCAACCGGACCGACGCGCCTGGCGCACAGCAGGCGCTGCGGGCGGCGTACGGGCGGCTGGCGGACGCCCTGGCCGACTGCCTGAGTCGGGTCGCGGTTTGAGGCATATCGACATTGGAGCGTGGCTACGCCCGTTCCGGAGAGTATCTGTCTACTCTCGCCATTCTTAGATGGGGAAAATGGTCCCCCGGCGGGACGCGCCATCCCTTCACCGGGCTGGCCTGCCTGTTCCGCCAACTGCCCGGGTGTCTGATACCCGATTTCGAACCGCGCCGATTGCCAAGATCGACCAAGACATTCACCCTGGCCTTACCCAGTTGGATCAACTAATGTGAATCCACCTTTGCCAAGGTCAAGATGTGGTTACAAAGCCAGCAAGATGCGAGGGGGCACTACGTTGCCGGACGACGACCCGTTCCGCAGTTCGGCCCCCGACCAGGTCCAGCCAACACGGACAGTCACCGAGATCGGCCCCCTGCCGGACCGGACCGGGCCCGTGCCCCTGTCCTTCGCTCAGCAGCGGTTGTGGTTCCTCGAACGACTCGGCGGCGTCAGCCACGCCTACCACATGCCCATCGCCCTCAAACTCGACGGCTGGCTCGACCACAACGCCCTCACCCAAGCCCTGAACACCATCATCACCCGCCACGAAATACTGCGCACCCGCATCATCACCACCGGCGCCAACGCCCACCAACACATCGACCCACCCCACACAGGCCTCCACCTACAACACCACGACCTCACCGAACACCCCAACCCCCACACCCACCTCACCCAACTACAAGAAACCGAAACCACCACACCATTCGACCTCACCACCGGCCCACTCATCCGAGGCCGACTCATCACCCTCGCCCCCGACCAACACGTACTACTCCTCACAATGCACCACATCATCTCCGACGGCTGGTCCATCGGCATACTCACCCGCGAACTCAGCACCCTCTACACCACCCACCACCACGACCTACCAAACCCACTACCCCCACTCCCCATCCAGTACGCCGACTACGCCACCTGGCAACGCCAATGGCTCACCGGCAACACCCTCACCACCCAGGAAACCTACTGGCGAAACACCCTCACCAACGCACCCACACTCCTCGAACTACCCACCGACCGACCCCGACCCACCGAACAGGACCACCACGGCGCCCAACTAGCCGTGAACTTCGGAGCTGACCTGACCGCTGGCCTGCGAAACCTCAGTGCCCGACACGGCGGCACCCTCTACATGACCCTGCTCACCGGCTGGGCAATCGTCCTGTCCCACCTGTCCGGCCAACACGACCTCGTCATCGGCACCCCCACCGCCAACCGACGCCGAACCGAACTCGAAGACCTCATCGGCTTCTTCGTCAACACCCTCGCCCTACGCATCAACCTCGACGGCAACCCCACCATCACCGAACTACTCGACCGCGTCCGCGACCTCTCCCTCACCACCCTCGAACACCAGGACCTACCCTTCGAACACGTCGTCGAACTCGTCAACCCCACCCGCAGCCTCGCCCACACCCCACTGTTCCAGGTCATGTTCGCCTGGCAGAACACCGAGACCGCCGACCTCACCCTGCCCGGTATCGACGTCAACCCACTACCCACCCCGTACCCGATCGCCAAGTTCGACCTCAACCTCGCACTCGCCGAACACAACAACCGCATCACCGGCAGCCTCGAATACGCCACCGCCCTGTTCGACCAGACCACCGCACACCGCTACACCCGATACCTACACCACATCCTGACCCAGATGGTCGAACACCCCGACCGACCCATCGCCGAACTGACCCTGCTCGACCCGGCCGAACGCCACCAACTGCTGGCCGTCAACAACGACACCACCGCGTACCCGGCCGACCGGACGATCCACGCGCTGTTCGAGGAACGGGCCGCCGCGACCCCCGACGCGGTCGCGCTGACCTTCGAAGGCCAGTCACTCAGTTACGACGACCTCAACAACCGCGCCAACCAACTCGCCCACCACCTACGTGAGCACGGCATCGGCCCTGACTCGCTGGTCGCGGTCTGCATGGAACGCTCGCCAGAGATGATCGTCGGACTGTTGGCCATCCTCAAGGCCGGCGGCGCCTACCTGCCGCTGGACCCGGCCCACCCCGCCGAACGACTGACCTACCTGCTGCGCGACAGCACCCCCAGCATCGTGCTCACCCACGACGCGACCCGTACCCTGCTGGACGGCCTGACATCCGCACCGGTGGTCGACCTCGACGCCCATGCCGCCGACTGGGCGGGCCTGCCCCGCACCGACCCGGCCGTCGACCTCACCCCGGGAAATCTCGCGTACGTCATCTACACCTCCGGCTCCACCGGCCAGCCCAAGGGCGTCATGGTCGAGCACGCCAACGTCGTACGACTGTTCTCGGCCACGGCAGACTGGTTCGGCTTCGGTCCGGCCGACGTGTGGAGTCTCTTCCACTCCTTCGCATTCGACTTCTCCGTCTGGGAGATCTGGGGCGCGTTGCTGCACGGTGGCCGACTGGTGATCGTCCCCCAGTTGACCAGCCGCTCCCCCGCCGACTTCTACCGGCTGCTCTGCGACGAGGGCGTCACCGTCCTCAACCAGACGCCCAGCGCCTTCCGCAGCCTGATCGCGGCCCAGGCCGACAGCTCACGCGCACACCACGTACGCACGGTGGTCTTCGGCGGCGAGGCGCTGGATCCGACGATGCTGAAGCCGTGGTACGCCGACGCCCGCAACGGCCGTACCGAGCTGGTCAACATGTACGGCATCACCGAGACCACGGTGCACGTGACCTACCGGCCGATGACCCCGGCCGACACCGAGCATCCGGGCATCAGCCCGATCGGCCGGCCGATCAGGGACCTACGCCTCTATGTGCTCGACGGGCGGCTCGAACCCGTGCCCCCCGGGGTCGTCGGCGAACTGTACGTCGGTGGCGCGGGCGTCGCGCGCGGCTACCTCAACCGCCCCGAACTGACGGCGGAACGCTTCCTCACCAGCCCCTTCGTCTCCGGCGACCGGCTCTACCGGACCGGTGACCTCGTCCGCCACCGCCCCGACGGCAACCTGGAATACCTGGGACGCAACGACTTCCAGGTGAAGGTCCGTGGCTTCCGCATCGAACTGGGCGAGATCGAGGCCCAGCTGGCCGCATCTCCGGGCGTACGCGAGGCGGTCGTGCTGGCCAGGCCGGACGCGACGGGCGAGACACGGCTGGTCGCCTACTACACCGCGTCGGTACGCAAGCTGGCCGTCGACTCGTTGCGTAACAGACTCTCCGCTGCCCTGCCCGAACACATGGTCCCGGCCGCGTACGTACGGATCGCCGAGTGGCCGCTCACCGCCAACGGGAAGCTCGACCGCCAGGCACTGCCCGCACCCGATGGAATGGCGTTCGCCACCCGGCACTACGCCGACCCGGTCGGTCCGACGGAGGCCGCCCTCGCCGCCATCTGGGCCGAGGTGCTGGGCATCGAACGGGTCGGTCGACACGACAACTTCTTCGCGCTGGGCGGGCACTCGCTGCTGGCCCTGCGGGTGCTGGAGCGGATGCGTCGGCAGGGCATGCACGCCGACGTACGTGTGCTCTTCGGAGCGCCGGTCCTGACCGACCTGGCCACCGCTGTCGCATCCGGACCGGGCCGGGTCGCGGTAACACCCAACCTGATCCCGGTCGGCTGCGCACGGATCACCCCGGACCTACTGCCGCTGGTGGACCTGAGCCAACAGGAGATCGACGCGGTCGTCGCCACGGTGCCCGGCGGAGCGCCGAACGTCCAGGACATCTATCCACTGGCCCCGATGCAGGAAGGCATCCTGTTCCATCACCTGATGGCCCACGACGGCGATCCGTACCTGGTCACCAGCCTGATCGGCTTCCCCGACCGGGACCGGCTGGACCGCTACCGGGACGCGTTGGAGGCCGTGGTCGCCCGGCACGACATCCTACGCACCTCGGTGGTGTGGCAGGGGGTCAACGAACCGGTACAGGTGGTGTGGCGGCAGGCTCCCCTACTGGTGGAGGAGGTCACGCTCGATCCGGCGGGCGGGGACCCGGGTCGGCAGCTACGCGAGCACTTCGACCGGCAGCACACTCGCCTGCCCCTGCATCAGGCTCCCCTGCTACGGCTGCTGATCGCCCGGGACCCGCGCGACGGCCGGTGGCTGGCCCTGGAGCTGATGCACCACATCATCGACGACAACACCTCACTGAAGCAGCTCAACGCGGAGATCCAGGCCCATCTGGCCGGACAGGCCGATCTGTTGCCGCCGGCGCTGCCGTTCCGCGACTTCGTGGCACGGATCCGGCGCGGTACGGACCGGGTCGAGCAGGAGACCTTCTTCCGCGAGATGCTCCGCGACGTCGACACCCCGACCGCGCCGTTCGGCATCCTGGACATCCACGGCGCCGGTCACACCATGCGCGATGCCCGGGTACGCCTGGGCGCGGATCTTTCGCTAAGACTACGGAACCGGGCGCAGGCCCTTCAGGTCAGCGTGACCAGCCTCTTCCACGTCGCCTGGGGGCAGGTGCTGGCCCGGACCAGCAACCGCCAGGACGTCGTCTTCGGCACCGTGCTCTTCGGCCGGATGCAGGGCGACGCGGGCAGCGACCGGATCCTCGGCCCCTTCATCAACACCCTTCCGCTACGGATCACCCTCGGCGAGACCGGCGTCGCAGACTGCGTGCTGCGCACCCACGGGGCGCTGACCGGGCTGATCCGGCACGAACATGCGCCGCTGGCGCTGGCCCAGTCGTGCAGCGGGGTGGTGCCACCGGCCCCACTCTTCACCACCCTGCTGAACTACCGGCACGCCGAGGTGCTGGCCGAGTCCGGGAACACCACGCCGACGATCGGCTCGGACGACCTGACGTACCTCGCCGCCGAGGAGCGCGGCAACTACCCCCTGGCACTGGACGTCGACGACCTGCGCGACGGCTTCGTCGTGACGGTCGCCGCAACGGCTGGGGTGGCGGCCGACAGCGTCTGCGCAATGGTCGAACGGGCGCTGGAGACACTGGCCGACGCGCTCGAGCAGGCACCCGACACGGCGGTCGGCCGGCTCGACGTACTGCCCCCAGTCGAGCGGCACCGGCTCCTCACCGACGGCAACGACGCCACGGTGCCGTATCCGCCGGGGCGCTGTGTGCACCACCTCATCGAGGCCCAGGCGGCCCGTGACCCACACGCGGTGGCCGTCATCCTCGGCGACCAGCGGCTGACCTATGGCGAGTTGAACACGCGGGCCAACCGGTTGGCACACCACCTCCGCAAACATGGCGTCGGGCCAGACCGGCTGGTCGCGATCTGCGTCGAGCGCTCACCGGAGACGGTGGTGAGCCTGCTGGCCGTACTCAAGGCGGGTGGTGCCTACCTGCCGTTGGACCCGGCCTACCCGGTCGAACGGCTCGCCTACATGCTGCGGGACGGTACGCCGGTCGCGGTGCTGACCCATGGCCCGGCCCGGGACCGGCTGCATGCCGCGCTGGCCGGGATCGACGTCGACGTCATCGACCTGGATCTCGACGCGGCCGACTGGGCGGACCTGCCGGTGACCGAACCGGTCGTTGACGGGTTGGCCGCGCACCACCTGGCGTACGTGATCTACACGTCCGGCACCTCTGCCACGGCGAACGGGGTCCTGGTGGAACACGGCCAACTCCTGGCCGTCGCCGCCGCCTGGGAACACCTCTTCGACCTGCGCCCCGGCCTGGTGCACCTGCAGATGGCCAGCTTCTCCTTCGACGTCTTCACCGCCGACGTGGTGCGGGCGTTGGGCTTCGGCGGACGGCTCGTGCTCTGCCCGCGTCCGCTGCTGCTCGACAGCCCCGGTCTGTACGCCCTGCTGCGGCAGCACGACGTGGACTTCGCCGACTTCGTACCGGCGGTACTTAATCCGCTGATGAGCTACCTGGACAGCGTCGGTGGGAACCTCGCCGGGATGGAGACGGTGGTCTGCGGCTCGGACGTCTGGACCCTGGAGAATGCCGTACAGCTGCGGGCACTGTGCGGCCCGCAGGTACGCATCGTCAACGCGTACGGCGTGACCGAGGCGGCCGTCGACAGCACCTGTTACCTGCTCCCGGCCGTCGACGTGGCCGACCTGACCTGCCTACCGATCGGCCGGCCGCTGCCCAACGTGCGGATCCACCTCCTCGACGGAACCGGCGAACCGGTCCCGGCCGGGGTGATCGGTGAGATCTACATCGGTGGTGCGGGGGTGGCACGCGGCTACCTGAACCGACCCGAGCTGACCGCGTACCGCTTCAGCACCAGCCCGTTCGTACCGGGAGACCGGCTCTACAAGACCGGTGACCTGGGTCGCCGGCTGCCGGACGGGCAGATCGAGTTCCTCGGTCGGGACGACTTCCAGGTAAAAATCCGTGGCTTCCGTATCGAGCTCGGCGAGATCGAGGCCCGGCTGGCCGCCTGCCCCGGGGTACGTGAGGCGGTCGTCGTCGCGCGTGCGGATCCCAGCGGTCACCAGCGGCTCATCGCCTACTTCCTGGCTGTCGCCGGGCAGCCGCCGAACGCCAAGGTGTTGCGTGACCGGCTGGCCGCCGAGATGCCGGAGTACATGGTGCCGGCGGCGTACGTACGCCTGGCTGCCTGGCCGCTGACGCCGAACGGCAAGCTCGACCGGGCGGCGCTGCCGACCCCGGACGGCGAGGCCTTCGGTCAGCGCGGCTACGCCGAGCCGCTCGGCCTGCTGGAGACCATGATCGCCGCGATCTGGGCCGAGGTGCTCGGCATCGAGCGGGTCGGCCGCCACGACGACTTCTTCGCCCTCGGCGGTCATTCGCTGCTGGCCATGCGGCTGGTCTCGAAGATCCGTCAGACACTGGGGCGGGAGGTCTCGCCAGCGGCGATCTTCGCGGCTCCGGTCCTCTCCGCCTTCGTCGCACGACTGACGCCGGACGGTCGCGATGTGCTGCCCCCGATCCGCCCGGTGGACCGCACCGGCACGTTGGAACTCTCCTTCGCTCAGCAGCGGTTGTGGTTCCTCGAACGACTCGGCGGCGTCAGCCACGCCTACCACATGCCCATCGCCCTCAAACTCGACGGCTGGCTCGACCACAACGCCCTCACCCAAGCCCTGAACACCATCATCACCCGCCACGAAATACTGCGCACCCGCATCATCACCACCGGCGCCAACGCCCACCAACACATCGACCCACCCCACACAGGCCTCCACCTACAACACCACGACCTCACCGAACACCCCAACCCCCACACCCACCTCACCCAACTACAAGAAACCGAAACCACCACACCATTCGACCTCACCACCGGCCCACTCATCCGAGGCCGACTCATCACCCTCGCCCCCGACCAACACGTACTACTCCTCACAATGCACCACATCATCTCCGACGGCTGGTCCATCGGCATCCTCACCCGCGAACTCAGCACCCTCTACACCGCACACCACCACGACCTACCAAACCCACTACCCCCACTCCCCATCCAGTACGCCGACTACGCCACCTGGCAACGCCAATGGCTCACCGGCAACACCCTCACCACCCAGGAAACCTACTGGCGAAACACCCTCACCAACGCACCCACACTCCTCGAACTACCCACCGACCGACCCCGACCCACCGAACAGGACCACCAGGGTGCCCAACTGGCCGTGAACTTCGGAGCTGACCTGACCGCCGGCCTGCGAAAGCTCAGTGCCCGACACGGCGGCACCCTCTACATGACCCTGCTCACCGGCTGGGCAATCGTCCTGTCCCACCTGTCCGGCCAACACGACCTCGTCATCGGCACCCCCACCGCCAACCGACGCCGAACCGAACTCGAAGACCTCATCGGCTTCTTCGTCAACACCCTCGCCCTACGCATCAACCTCGACGGCAACCCCACCAGCACCGAACTACTCGACCGCGTCCGCGACCTCTCCCTCACCACCCTCGAACACCAGGACCTACCCTTCGAACACGTCGTCGAACTCGTCAACCCCACCCGCAGCCTCGCCCACACCCCACTGTTCCAGGTCATGTTCGCCTGGCAGAACACCGAGGACGGCGTACTGGCACTGCCCGGTATCGAGGTCAGCTCCCTGCCCGCCCCGTACCACAGTGCCAAGTTCGACCTGGTCCTGTCCCTGGCCGAACACAACAACCGCATCACCGGCAGCCTCGAATACGCCACCGCCCTGTTCGACCAGAACACCGCACACCGCTACACCCGATACCTACACCACATCCTGACCCAGATGGTCGAACACCCCGACCGCCCCATAGCCGAACTGACCCTGCTCGATGAGCGTGAGCGGGAGCGGTTGCTGCGTCAGTCCGGTACGTCGCCGGTGGCCCAGGGAGTCCGCGAGCGCTTCGAGGAGCGGGTCGCCGCGACCCCCGACGCAGTCGCAGTGGTCCACGAGGGACAGGCACTGAGCTACCGCGACCTCAACACCCGCGCCAACCAACTCGCCCATCATCTCCGCGACCGGGGCGTCGGCCCCGACTCACTGGTCGCGATCTGCCTACGCCGGTCACCGGACCTGATCGTCGCGTTGGTGGCCATCCTCAAGGCCGGCGGCGCCTACCTGCCGCTGGACCCGACCTACCCCGCCGAACGGCTGGCCTACCTGCTGCGTGACAGCGCCCCGATCCTCCTGGTCACCGGTGGGGACGCGGGTACGGTCGCCAAACTCACCGGCGCACCACCCGCCATCGACCTCGCCACCGACGGGTCCCTCTGGGCCGGTCGACCCACCGGTGATCCTGATCCGGTCACCGGGCCGGACCACCTCGCCTACGTGATCTACACCTCCGGATCGACCGGTCGGCCGAAGGGGGTGGCACAGACGTGGCGATGTCTCGACAATCTGATCGACTGGCAGCTCCGCTACGCCACGCCGGGCGGCCCGGCACCGGACCGGGTACTGCAGTTCGCCTCGATCAGTTTCGACGTGTCCTCACAGGAGGTGTGGAGCACCCTGTGCCAGGGCGGCACGCTGGTGCTGATGGGCGAGGAGCGTAGCCGCGAGCTGGGCCAGCTCCGCCAGTTCATCGCGGAGCAGGGCATACGACGGGCGTTCCTCCCGACGGCGGTGCTGCACCAACTGGCCGGTATCACCGGAGCCGTTCCCCCACTGGCACCCGGCTGCGAGATCATCACCGCGGGCGAGGCACTGCGGGTCAACGACGACGTCCGCGCCCTGCTGACGGGACTGGGTAGCAGGTATCTCTACAACCAGTACGGCCCGACCGAGACCCACGTGGTCAGCCAGTTCGCGCTGGCCACGACGGATGCAGGCAACTGGCCGGCGCTGCCACCGATCGGCCGGCCGATCGCCAACGCCCGGCTCTACGTGCTTGACTCACGACTGGAACCGGTGCCACCCGGTGTGCTCGGCGAGCTCTACATCGGTGGCGCAGGCGTGGCGCGGGGCTATCTCAACCGGCCGGCGCTGACCGCGGCACGGTTCCTGCCCGACCCGTACGCCGGTCCGGGCGAGCGGATGTACCGCAGCGGTGACCTGGTCCGCCGGCTGGCCGACGGCACCATCGAGTTCGTCGGGCGGGCCGACGACCAGGTCAAGGTGCGCGGCTTCCGGGTCGAGCCGGGTGAGATCGAGAGCGTGCTGCGCGACGTGCCGGGGGTACGTGAGGCGGCGGTTCTGCTACGCGAGGACTCGCCCGGTGACCCGCACCTGGTCGGCTACCTGACCGGTGACGTCACCGCCGAGATGGCCCGTGACCACCTGCGACGCCGACTGCCCGCGCACATGCTGCCGACCCGCTGGGTGGTGTTGGACCGGCTACCGCTCACCGCCAACGGCAAGCTGGACCGGCGTGCCCTGCGCGCGCCGGAGCAGACGGACGACGCGACCGCCTATGTCGCACCGCGCGACGACCGGGAAGCCCGGATGGCCGCCATCTGGGCCGAGGTGCTGCGTCGCGACCGGGTCGGTGTGTACGACAACTTCTTCACGTTGGGTGGTCACTCGCTCCTGGCGACCCGACTCGTCCACGCCATCAACCAGCGGATGTCGGCGCAGCTGTCCCTGCGTACCCTCTTCCAGAAGCCGGTCCTGGCCGACCTGGCGGCCGAACTGGCGCACCACGACTCCACCACCACCGACGCCTTCGCGTTACTCGTCCCGGACCACGCCGGGCGGCACGAACCGTTCCCCCTCACCGACATCCAGGAGGCCTACTGGGTCGGCCGGGAGTCCACCATCGAACTCGGTGGGGTCGGCGCGCACGGCTACAGCGAGCTGCGGGTACGCGACTTCGACGAGGAACGCTTCACCCGGGCGCTGCACCGGATGATCGACCGACACGACATGCTGCGTACGGTCTTCGACGACGGCAGCCAGCGGGTCCTACCGGCCGTACCACGCTATGTGATGGCCCGGCAGGACCTGCGCGGGCTCGATCCGGACACCGTCGAACGACGGCTGGCCGAGACCCGGGAGCGGATGTCCCACCAGTTGCTCGACGCCAGCCGCTGGCCACTGTTCGAGTTCGCGTTGACGCTGCTCGACGGCGAGGCGCGACTGCACGTCAGCATCGACGCGTTGATCGTCGACGCGGCCAGCACCCAGATCCTGGAACACGAACTGGCGCTGTTCTACGCCGATCCGGACGCCGACCTGCCGCCGCTCACGGTGACCTTCCGCGACTACGTCCTCGCCGAGCGGGCACTGCGGCAGACACCACGCTACGACCGGGCACTCGACTACTGGCGTAGGCGGGTCGGCACGCTGGCGCCGGCACCGGGGCTGCCGCTGGAACGCCAGCCGGAGAGCATCAACCGCCCACGCTTCACCCGCTACGACGAGGTGCTGCCGGCCGAGCGTTGGGGCCGGTTGAAGGCGGCGGCCGGCCGGCACGGGGTCACCCCGTCGGTGCTGCTGCTGACGGCGTTCGCGCAGGTACTCGCCCGGTGGAGCCGCCAGCCACGGTTCACGCTGAGCCTGCCACTGTTCAACCGGCTTCCGCTGCATCCCAGCATCAACGCGGTCATCGGCGACTTCACCTCCCTCGTACTGCTGGAGGTCGAGGTGGCGGCCGGGGCCGACTTCGTGACCCGGGCCCGTACGGTGCAGGAACAGCTGTGGCAGGACATCGATCACGCCGCGGTCAGTGGCGTACGGGTGAACCGCGAACTCGCCCGGGCCCGGGGCACCCGCCACGCCGCCATGCCGATCGTCTTCAACAGCACCCTGAGCGAGTTGGCTCCCGAGACCGGGGACAGTGGTCTCGCGTCGGCGCTCGGTGGCGAGATCGTCCATGGCATCACCCAGACCCCGCAGGTGTGGATCGACCACACGGTGCTGGAGGCCGCCGGGCGGCTGTACTACAACTGGGACAGCATCGACGAGTTGTTCCCCGCCGGTCTGGTCGCCGAGATGTTCGCGGCGTACCGGGCCCTGCTGGCCCGGCTCGAGGATCCCGACGCCTGGCACACCACGGTGGACGGGCCGGTCGCACCGCCGGCACCGGCGGCCCTGCCGGCCGGACGCCCCCTGATGCACGAACTGTTCGACCGGCAGGCGTTGGCGACCCCCGCCGCGCTCGCGGTGCTGGCACCGGACCGGCGGCTGGACTACCGGACGTTGCGTGTCGAGGCACGGCAGTTGGCCGGCCGCCTACAGGAACGTGGTGTTCTTCCCGGCCAACTGGTCGGGGTGTGCTTGGAACGCGGCTGGCGACAGGTCGTCGCCACCCTGGCGATCCTCTACGCCGGTGGTGCCTACCTGCCGATCGACCCGGACTGGCCGGCCGATCGGGTGGCCCGGGTGCTGGACCGGGCCGAGGCCCGCCTGGTCCTGGGGGATCCGGACCGGGCGGTGGTACCCGGGGATGTCGAACACCTGGTGGTGGACGCGACCGCGGTCGGTGCCGGTGGGCCGGCGTTGCGGCCGGTCGACCTGGCCGACACCGCTCTCGCGTACGTGATCTACACGTCCGGCTCCACCGGTATGCCGAAGGGCGTGATGATCGATCATCGCGGTGCGGTCAACACGCTGCTCGACATCAACGAACGCTTCGGCATCGGGCCGGCCGACCGGGTCCTGGCCATCTCCTCGCTCAGCTTCGACCTCTCCGTCTTCGACATCTTCGGCACGCTCGCGGCCGGAGCGGCGGTCGTCACGCTCGACCCGGAACTGGCCCGCGATCCGGCCCACTGGCTGGACCTGGCCCGGGTCCATCGGGTCAGCGTGTGGAACTCGGTGCCGGCGCTGGCCGGCATGCTGGTCGACTACGCCGACGGTGGACACCCGCTGCCACCGTCGCTGCGGCTGACCATGCTGTCCGGCGACTGGATCCCGCTCACGCTGCCCGTACGACTGCGCGAACTGTTGCCCGGGATCAGGGTCGACAGTCTCGGCGGCGCCACCGAGGCGTCGATCTGGTCGATCCACCATCCGATCGACGTGGTGGACCCGGCCTGGCGCAGCATCCCGTACGGCCGGGCGCTGACCCACCAGCGGGTCTACGTCCTCGACGACGCCCTGCGCCCCCGTCCGACCTGGGCCACCGGGCACCTCTACATCGGCGGTGTCGGCCTGGCGCAGGGCTACTGGCGGGACGAGACCGCCACGACGGCCAGCTTCGTCAGTCATCCGGTCACCGGTGAGCGGCTCTACCGCACCGGCGACCTGGGGCGGCTGCGGCCCGACGGCACGATCGAGTTCCTCGGCCGCGAGGACGGCCAGGTCAAGGTGCATGGCTACCGGGTCGAGCTGGGCGAGATCGAAGCGGCGCTGGAAGCCCACCCCGGGGTACGCGCAGGCGCAGTGCGGCTACTCGGGCAGGCCCAGGGCGACAAGCGACTGGCCGCCTACGTGGTGCCGGACGTCGCCACGCTCGACGCAACCGCCCTGGTGGAACACCTGGAAGGCCGGCTGCCGGCGTACATGGTGCCGGCGTCGTTCACCTTCCTCGAGGCGCTTCCGCTGTCGGCCAACGGCAAGGTCGACAAGGGGCAGCTGCCCGAGCCGAAGCCGTCAGCAGTGGTGGCCGTCGAGGCGCCGGTGCTCGACGATCCGGCCGAGAACCGGCTGGTGGAGATCGTCACCGAGATCCTCGACCTGACGGTCGTCGCGCCGGACGCCAACCTGCTGCTGCTCGGTGCCACCTCGATCGACATCGTACGGATCGCAAACGCCCTGGCCAGCGAGTTGGGTTTCCGGCCGAAACTGGCCCGGTTGATGCGCCAACCGACGCTGGCCGACCTGCTCGGCATGTTCCGCGAACACATCGCCCAGCGGGCCGTCGTCGCCGCGGCACAGCGGAACGTCGCGGCGGCAGCGCGGCAGACCGTCGCGGCAGCCCAGGAGACCGCCGGCACGACAGCGCAGCCGGCCGCCACGGTGGTCGAGGATCCGGCTGCCCGTGCCGAGTTCAAGGCACGCGGTCAGGGCCGACGGGTCTTCGCGGCCGAGACGCCAGCGGTCGCGTTGGCCGCACCGGCCGACGCGGGTTTCGAACGGCGATACACCGACTACCGCTCAGTCCGCGAGTTCGGCGCGGACCCGATATCCGCCGAGGCACTCGGCCTCCTCCTGGCCGCCCTCGCCGAGCGGGAGGTCGACGGCCGGGCCAAGTTCCAGTACGGCTCGGCCGGCGGCACCTATCCGGTGCAGACGTACCTGTACGTCAAGCCCGGCCGAATAACCGGCGTGGCGGGCGGCACCTACTACTACGACCCGGCAGCACACCGGTTGGTGACGATCGGCAACGACCGCGAGCTGAGCCCGGACGCCTACGACTACTTCGTCAACCGGCCGGTCTTCGAGTCAGCCGCGTTCGCGCTGTTCCTGGTGGCGCAGCGGACGGCAATCGAGCCCCTCTACCAGGATCAGAGTCTGGCTTTCTGCAACATCGAGGCGGGTGCCATGGCACAACTACTGACGATGGCCGCCCCCGACCGGGGCCTCGGTCTCTGCGGTATCGGCTCGCTGGAGACGGCAGAGCTGGATGCCCTGTTCGAGCTGGACGCGTCGCATCAGTTGATCTATTCACTGGTCGGCGGCAGCCGCCCCGGGAGGGCCGGTACCGAACCCACCGACACGATCGCGGTCGAAGTATGAACGCCTACGAACTGCTCGACACGCTCAACCGGCACTCGGTCGCATTGGAGGTCGACGGCGACCGGCTACGGGTCAAGGCGTCGCGCGAGGTGCTCACCCCGGAGCTGCTGGCCGACCTCAAACTCCACAAGCAGCAGTTGATCGCGATCCTGACCGGTTCCGACGCCGACACGATCCCCCGCCGGCCCCGATCGGACGCGCCACTGCCGCTCGCGTACGCCCAGCGCCAACTGTGGTTCCTCGACCAACTGTCGCCGGGCAACCCGTTCTACAACAACCCGGTCGCGTTCGACATCGTCGGTGCGCTGGACGTGCCGGCGCTGACCCGGGCCCTGACCGAGGTGGTACGCCGGCACGAGGCACTGCGTACCGTCTTCGCGAGCGTGGACGGCGAGCCCTGCCAGGTGGTACGCCCGGCGGAACCGGTCCTCCTGCCCGTCACCGACCTCACCGCGCTACCCGCTGTGGAACGGCTCCGGCGGGCCGACGAGGCCGCCGGGGCCGACGCCCGGGCACCGTTCGACCTGGCTACCGGGCCACTGCTGCGCAGCAGCCTGATCAGGCTGGCCGAGGACGAACACCGCTGGCTGCTCAACGTGCACCACATGGTGGCCGACGGCTGGTCGATCGGCATCCTGATCGGCGAGGTCACCACGCTCTACGGGGCGTACGCACGGGGTGGGACGAACCCACTGCCCGAACTGCCGGTGCAGTACCCCGACTACGCGTTGTGGCAGCGCCGGCACCTGGCCGGCGGCGAACTGGACCGCCAACTCGGCTACTGGACCGCCGCGTTGGCCGACGCGCCCGCACTGCTGACCCTGCCGACCGACCGGCCCAGACCAGCGGTGCAGCGCTATCGCGGCGACTGTCACAACACGACGGTGGACGCCGAGGTGGTCCGGGGGTTACGGGAGATCGGCCGGGTCGGCGACGCGACCCTGTTCATGACGCTCATGGCCACGCTGTCGGTGCTGCTCTGGCGCTACAGCGGGCAGGACGACGTCTGTGTCGGCACCCCGTTCGCCAACCGTAACCACCGTGAGGTCGAGGGGCTGATCGGCCACTTCATCAACACCGTGGTCATCCGTAACCGGCTGGACCCGGAGCAGTCCTTCGCGGCGTTGCTGGACGACGTCCGGCGGCACCTGCTCGACGCGTACGCCCACCCGGACCTGCCGTTCGAGCACCTGGTGGAGGCACTCAAGCCGGAACGCCACACCAGCTACTCGCCGCTGTTCCAGGTGATGCTGGTACTGCAGAACATCCCGCGCGGCCGGCTCGACCTGCCGGACCTCGAACTGCGGCCGCTGGCGAGCAGCACCGGGGCGGCCAAGTTCGACCTGTCCGTGGAGGTGTTCGAACAGGCCGATGGGTTGCAGGTCACCTTCGAGTACAGCACCGACCTCTTCGATCCCGCGACGATCGCCCGGATGGCCGACCACTTCGTACGTCTCCTCGGGCAGGTGGCCGCCGACCCATCGATGCCGGTGGGTGAGCTGCGCCTGCTCGGGCCGGCCGAACGGCAGCGCCAGGTGGTCGACTGGAACGCCACGGCGCGACCGCTGGCCGCCCCGGTGAGCCTCGCCGAGCGGTTCGAGGCGCAGGCCCGGCGTCACCCCGACCGACTGGCCGTGGCCTGTGCCGACGAGCGACTCGACTACGGCACAGTGGACCGGCGGGCCAACCGGCTGGCACACGCGCTGATCGCCCGGGGCGTACGTCCTGACCAGCTGGTCGGCCTGCGGACGCGCCGGTCTACGGGGCTGATCGTCGCCATCCTGGGCATCCTCAAGGCCGGGGCCGCCTACCTGCCGCTGGATCCGACCCTGCCGCCGGAGCGGCTGGCCGGCATGGTCGCCGACGCCGTACCGGCGCTGGTGCTCGGCGACGACGACATTGCCCGGTTGGCGGCCGAGGGGCAACGGGACGACGCACCCGGTATCGCCCGGCACCCGGCCAGCCTGGCCTATGTGATCTACACGTCGGGTTCGACCGGTCGGCCGAAGGGTGTCGCCGTCGGCCACGGCAGCATCGCGAACCTGCTCGACCACTGGGTGTCGCAGCTCGGCCCCGTACCGGGCGAGGCGGCGGCACTCTGGTCGAGCATCGGGTTCGACGTCTCGGTGCAGGAAATCTTCCTGCCGCTGACCACCGGTGGAGCGCTGCACCTCGTACCCGACGAACTGCGCAGCGATCCGGGGGCGTTGATGGCCTGGTTGCGCCAGCATCGCATCGTCCAGGCCTACCTGCCGCCGGCCTTCGTCAGGTGGATCGACGAGGAGCCCGGGACCCGCCTGGCCGGGCTGGCGCTGCGCCAGCTACTGGTCGGGGTGGAACCACTACCCGAGCAGGGGCTGCACCGGCTCCAGCAGGTCCTACCCGGCCTGCGCATCCTCAACGGGTACGGGCCGACCGAGACCGCGGTCTACAGCAGCGCCTACCTCGACCCGCAACCGTTGGCGCGGCAGTGCCCGATCGGCCGGCCGCTGGCCAACACCCGCATCTACCTGCTCGACGAACGGCTCGAACCGGTGCCGATCGGGGTGACCGGTGAGATCTACATCGGTGGTGCCGGCCTCGCCCGGGGCTATCTGGGCCGGCCGGGCCTGACCGCCGAACGGTTCGTACCCGACCCGTTCGTTCCCGGTGAGCGCGTCTACCGCACCGGTGACCTGGCCCGCTTCCTATCCGACGGGAACATCGAGTACCTCGGCCGCCAGGACGGTCAGGTCAAGGTGCACGGTTTCCGGATCGAGCTGGGCGAGATCGAGGCAGCGCTGCTCGACCAGCCGGGCGTACACGATGCGGCGGTGCTGGTCGACCGGGACGCGGCCGGCGAACCGAGGCTGGTGGCCGGAATCAGCCGGGGTGGGGCTACACCGTTGCTGGTGAGCGAGTGGCGCGAGACGCTGTCCCGACGGCTGCCCGGCTACATGATCCCGTCGCGGTTCGTGGAGCTTCCGCACCTGCCGCGGACCGCCAACGGCAAGCTCGACCAGGCCGAACTGCTGCGGCTGGCCAGAGCGAACGCGCCCTGGCAGGTCAACCTGGCCAGCCCTCGCGACCAGATCGAGCTGACGCTCTACCAGATCTGGAAGCAGTTGCTGCTCGAACCGAACATCGGCATCAGCGACCGGTTCTTCGATGTCGGCGGGACGTCGATCTCGGCGATCAAGCTGGCACACGCCATCGGTGAGGCGTTCGGCGAGGCGCTGCCGGTTCACGAGATCATGCTGCATCCGACCATCGAGGCGTTGGGTGGCCGGCTCCGCCGGGGCGCGTCGGGCAAACCGCCGAGCAACCTGATCGAGTTCCGTGCGGGCGACGGCAGCGGTCAGGTGATCTGTGTACACCCGGCCGGTGGCACCGCGTTCTGCTACCTTTCGCTGGCCAAGGCGCTGCCGGAGTTCGTCGGCGTCCATGGCATCCAGTCGCCGGGGGTGAACCCGGGCGAGGCTTTCCTGCCCACCGTCGAGGCCATGGCCGAGGCGTACCTGCGGCAGGTCACGCCCCTGCTCGACGGGCCGGTCGTGCTCACCGGGCTCTCCTATGGCGGCCTGATCGCGTACGAGATGGGCCGCCGGCTGGCGCTCGCCGGGCACACCGGGCTGAGCGTGGTCCTGCTGGACACCCTCGGTACCGACGACCCGGGCCACCGCGCAGCGATCGAGCCGGTGGACATGGCCGAATTCCGGGACAAGCTGATCAAGTTCAACGGAATGTACCCGGGCATCGACGACCAGCAGATCGACCAGTACCACCGCATCTACAACCACAACCGGTCGACCATGCGCGACTACCCCACCCTGCCGTCACCGGCCCGGTTGGTCCTGTTGCAGGCCACCGCCGGGCGGACCGAGGACTTCCTGCAGGAGGTCCGCGGCTTCTGGCGTCGCCGCGGTGGCACCGACTTCCGGCTGAAACTGGTGCACTGCGACCACTGGGACATCCTGGAGAGCGCGGAGGTGCTCCAGGTGGCCGCCCTGCTACAGGACGAGTTGGACCGGATCCGGGCTGCCCGTCCGATGGCACCGGCCGTACGGGAGGCGTGATGGCGCACGTTCCCGGTCTCGCCCACGCGGTGCTCGCCCAGGCCCGCCGTACGCCCGACGCGGTCGCGGTGGTCGACGGGGACCGACGCCTGCGCTACGCCGACCTGGCCGCCGCCAGCGCTGCCGTCGCCCGATCCCTGCACGCGATCGGGGTACGCCCTGGGCAGGCGGTCGCGGTCCGGCTGCCCCGCTGCTGGCAACTGGTCTGCACCATGCTCGGCATCCTGCGGCTCGGCGCGACGGTGGTGCCGCTGGACCGGCAGAGCCCACCCGAGCGCCAACGTCACATGCTGCTCGACTCGGCGGCCGTGGCGCTGGTCCACGGCCCGGGAACGCCCGGTGACCTCCCCGACGGCATCCAGCCGTTACCGGTGGACACACTGCTGCAGACGAACACGGATCCGGTCCCGGAGGTCACCCCCGCGCCGGTCGCGTTCCTGTTCTACACCTCGGGCACCACCGGCCAACCCAAGGGCGTGGAGGTACGCGACGCGGGCATCCTGCGGTTGGCCCAGCCGGGATACATCGAGCTGACCGGGGCGGTCCGCTATGCCAATCTGTCCAACCCGGCGTTCGACGCGCTGAGCTTCGAGGTCTGGGTACCGCTGCTGACCGGCGGCTGCTGTGTCGTCCTCGACGACGAGACGGTGGCCACGCCGCACCTGCTGGCCGCCGCGCTGCGCCGGGAGCGGATCGACACGCTGTTCATCACGGTGGCGCTGTTCAACGCGGTCGTCGACAGGGTGCCGGACTGCTTCGCCGAAGCCGGCCAGGTGCTGGTCGGCGGCGAGCAGCTCAACGCCCGGCTGATCCGCCGCTGGTACCGCGACAACGCCACCAGCGCCACCCGGCTCTACAACGTGTACGGGCCCACCGAGGCGACCACGTTCGCCCTGTGCCACCCCATTCCACGCGACTTCGACGCCGAGGTGGTGCCGATCGGCCGGGTACTGCCGGGAACCGACGCACTCGGGGTGGTCGACGGCACCCGCGTCGCCGGACCGGGCGAGGTGGCCGAACTCTACCTCGGCGGCGAGGCCCTGGCCTCCGGCTACCGCAACCTGCCGGAGGAGACCACTGCCCGGTTCGTACGACTGCCCTGGCTGGACGGCTCCGCCGACCGTTACTACCGCACCGGCGACCTGGTGCGTGGTGACGGTAACGGCCGGTTCGAGTACGTCGGGCGGGTCGACCGGCAGGTCAAGGTCCGGGGCTTCCGGGTCGAGCCGGGCGAGGTGGAACGGCAGATCGTCACCCACCCGGCGGTACGGCAGGCGTACGTGTGCACCCGGCGCGACCCGGTGCACGGGACGAACGAGCTACTGGCGTACCTGGTCGTCGACCCTGAGCTGTCCTTCGTGGACTTCGACCGGCACCTGGCCGCGACCCTGCCGCCGTACCTGCGTCCACACCGGGTCCACCGGGTCGGGGCGCTGCCGCTGAACGCGAACGGCAAGGTCGACCAGGAGACGCTGCTGCGGTGCGACGACCCGCCCTGGCGACGCGACGACGGGGATGCCGGTTCGTCCACCACCGCCTGGCAGCGGGAGGTGCTGGAACTGGCCGGCGAGGTGTTGGGCGTACCGGACCTGCGGCTAGGCGACCGGTGGATCGCCAACGGTGGTGACTCGCTCAAGGCGCTGCGGCTCCGCTTCGAGATCCAGCGGCGCTGGGGTGGCGAGGTGTCACAGGCGGTGGTCCTGCACGGGGACTTCGCCGGGTTGGCCGCCGCGATCGACGGGTCGCGGGCCACGACCGGTTCACCGTATCCGGCACCGGCCGCCCCGACGGGGGCGCGATCGGCACCGGCCACCTCCGAACAGCAGCGACTGTGGCTGCTGGAGCAGCGGTCACCGGGGTCCGGTGCCTACCACGTGGGGCTCGCCTTCGAGCTGCGTGGTCACATCGACGTCACCGCGCTGCGGCAGGCACTACGCCGGTCCGTGGCCCGCCATCCGGCGTTGCGGACCGCCTTCCGGACCACACCCGAGGGGCTGCGGCAGGTGGTGGCCGAGCCGTACGACCCGTGGACCGAACCCGCCCCGCCCAGCCGCGCCCCGGACCCGGGTCGGGACGAGCCGGACTGGCGGGAACGGGCCCATACCCTGTTCGCCGTCCCCTTCGACCTGGCGCAGCCGCGAATGCTGCGGGCCCACTGGCTGGCCTCGGCCGGTGGCGGTGTGCTGCTCCTGCACCTGCACCACATCGCGGTCGACGGCTGGTCGCTCAACGTCCTGTTCCGCACGCTGTCCGCCGACTACACGGCGGCGCTGCACCCCGGAGCGGTCGTCGTCGAAGACGGTGACCCCGCCGCCGGGGTCCCGACCCCGCTCGACTACGCCGCCTGGCAGGCCGACTGGTTCGCCGAGCCGGCCTATCTGGCCCAGCGCGCCGCACTGCGGACCCACTACGCCGGGGTGGACGAGGTCGCCCCGCCACTGCGGCCGATCCGGGACCGGGCCGGGACCGGGGACCAGCTGCTACAGACCTCGATCGACCCGGTACGCCGCAGCGCGCTCGACCGCCTGGGTGCCGAGCTGGGGCTGACCCGTTTCCATCTGCTGCTGGCCCTCTTCAGCTGGGCCGTCTACGGCGTGACCGGCCGCACCCATCCGCGCGTCGCCAGCCCGGTGGCGAACCGGCCGGTACGGGACTTCGAGGCCAGCGTCGGGATGTTCGCGAACACCGTACTGCTGCCGCTGGCACTGGCACCGCGCGAGGAACTACGCGCACAGCTGCTGCGGCAGGCCGCCGCCATGCGTACGGTGCTGGACGCCCAGGACGTGGCGCTGGCGCACGTCGTCGACGACCACGACTTCGGCACCGACGCGCCCCTGTTCGACTTCCTCTTCGTCCTCGACAACACCGACTTCGCCGCGTTGGCGCTGCCCGGCTGCGAGTCGCGTCCGGTATGGCTGGCCCCGACCGAGGCCAAGTGCCCGCTCACGCTGTTGGTCATCGAGCACGGAGCCGGCTTCGACTGCCTGTGGGAATACTCCGGAGACCACTTCGACGCCGGTGACGTGACCGCAGTGGCCGACCTGTTCCGGCAGGCCCTGGACGCGTTGGCCGACGGCGGTACGGGCACGTTGGCCGACCTGGTACGGCCGTACCGGAGCGGGCTGCCCGAGCACGGCCGGGGCGACCGTACCCCGTCGACCTTCCCGACGGTGGCCGAGGGCTTCGCCCGGCGGGTCCGCACGGCGCCGACCACGACCGCGCTGGTGTGCCAGGATCGCAGCCTCAGCTACGCCGACCTCGACGGGTACGCCTCGACCCTCGCGGCCGAACTGGCACAGCGTCATCCGGTGCCGACCGGGGACGGTGGCAGCGTCGCGCTGTACTTCGAGGCGTCGGTCGAGCATGTGGTGGCGCTGCTGGCGCTGGCCCGGCTCAACCTCACCATCGTGCCGCTCGACCGGGCCTACCCGCCGGCGCTGCTGCGCCAGATCCTGGACCAGGTCGAGCCGCTGTGCGTACTGCTGTCACCCGGCGACGAGGCCGCCCTCGACGTGATCGACCGGGGCCGCTTCCCCCGCCACCAGGTGACCCTGTCCCGGGGCGGTACGCCGCCCGCGCCGTCGTACGCCGGCCGCCCGCTCTACACGCTGTTCACCTCGGGCTCGACCGGCACACCGAAGGGCGTACGGGTCAGCGACGCCATGCTGTGCAACCTGCTCCAATGGCAGGGCGAGTCCGGCGGTCTCGCTGGCCGGGCGGTCACCCTGCAGTTCTCCATGCTCTCCTTCGACGTGTCCTTCCAGGAGATCTTCGGCACGCTCTGCGGCGGCGGCACCCTGCACCTGCCCCGGCGCGGGTGGCGGCAGGACCTGCCGGCGCTGCTGGACCACCTCGACACCGCCGGCATCGAGCGGATCTTCATGCCGTACGTGGCGCTGCAACTCCTGGCCGAGCACGGGGTCCGCCTGGGCCGGTACCCGTCACGGCTGCGCGAGGTGGTCACCGCGGGCGAGCAGTTGGTGTGCACCGACAGCATCCGCCGCTGGTTCGCCGGGCTACCCGGCGCGCGCCTGTTCAACCACTACGGTCCGACCGAGACCCACGTCGTCAGCAGCCTCTGCCTCGACGGTGACCCGGCCGGATGGCCGACCCGCCCGGCCATCGGGCGCCCGATCGCCAACACCTGGCTCCGGGTGGTCGACGAGGCGGACGAGGTCGTGCCGCCGGACTGCCCGGGGCAACTGCTGATCGGCGGAGACCTGGTCGCGCCCTGTTATCTCGGTGACCCGGCGCTCAACCGGGCCCGGTTCGTCGAGCTACCCGGCCTCGGCTGGTTCTTCCGCAGCGGTGACCAGGCCCGGTTCGACCGGGACGGGCTGCTGCACTACCTTGGCCGCGACGATCAGCAGGTCAAGGTGAGTGGTCACCGGCTGGAGCTGGGCCAGGTCGAGGCGGCGTTGCTGCGCCACCCGACGATCGTCAACGCCGTGGTGGTACGCGACGACCAGCAACTGGTCGCCTGCCTGGAGTTCCGGGCCGACCCACCGGATCCGGAGGACCTGGTCGGGCATCTCGCTCAACTGCTGCCCGCCTATGTACGCGTCGACCGCTTCCGGCGGCTGACAGAGCTGCCACGTACCGCCAGCGGCAAGCTCGACCGCCGCCGGGCGTTGACCGCCCCGGGTACGGAGTTGCGCCCACGCCGCGCCGAACCGGTCCCCGTCCTGTCCGAACTGGAAGCACGGCTGGCCGAGCTGTTCGAGGACACGATCGGGACATCCATCGGGCCTGATCAACGCTTCTTCGACAACGGCGCGGGAAGTCTTGGCCTGATGCGGTTCCACCTGCGCTGTGCCGCCGAAGGGCTGCCGCTCACCATTCCCGACCTCTTCGAACACGTCACCATCCGCCGCCTGGCCCGCTTCCTGGCCGGGCGGCCGGGGGTGACGGAACCGGCGACGGCAACGGCTGGCTCGGCCGAGATGGTCGAACCGGCACCGAAGACGACCGGGCGGTACGCGATCGCCGCTGACCTGTCGGACCGGCCGACCGTCACGGACCCGACGAGCGAGCCGGTCGCCGTCGTCGGGATGGCTGTCCGGCTGCCCGGCGCATCCGACCTGGCTGCCTTCTGGGCCCTGGTGACGGCCGGCGAGCGGGGCATCGAGCACTTCGACGCCGCCGATGGCCTGGTCGGTGCCCGCAGCCAGATGGCCGGGCTGCTGGCCTTCGACCCCCAACGTTTCGGCATCAGCCGCTCCGACGCACGGCTGATGGACCCGCAACAACGCCACCTACTGATGAGCTGCGTCGAGGCACTGGCACACGCCGGCATCGCCGACCCCGCCGGAGAGCGGATCGGCCTGCTGGCCAGCTGCGGCGAGAACACGTACTTCCAGGCGATGCTGCGCGAGGGCGACCCGACCCGACTGCCGGACAGCTTCCAGTTGGCGCTGCACCACGACAAGGACTTCCTCGCCACGAAGGTGGCATACCACCTGGGCCTGACCGGCCCGACGTTCACGGTTCAGGCAGCCTGCGCGAGTTCGCTGGTGGCGGTCCACGTCGCCGCCGGCCTGCTGCGTCAGGGCGACAGCGACGTGATGCTGGTCGGCGGGGTACTGGTGGACACGCTGCTGAGCGAGGGCTACCGATACCGTCCGCAACACATCTTCTCCCGGGACGGGCACTGCCGGCCGTTCAGCGACGATGCCAGCGGCACCATCGGTGCCAGCGGTGTCGGTGTGGTGGTGCTGAAGCCCCTGCGGCTGGCCCGGCGCGACGGCGACACCGTCTACGCGGTGATCACCGGTTCGGCTGTCAACAACGACGGAGCGGACAAGCTCGGTTACTCCGCCCCCTCGGTCTCCGGTCAGCGCGAGGTGATCCGCGCCGCGCTGGCCCGTAGTGGTCGCGACAGCACCGACCTGGGCTACGTCGAGGCACACGGCACCGGCACTGAGCTGGGCGACCCGGTCGAGGTGGCGGCGCTTCGCCAGGCATTCGACCTGACCGAGTCCGGCCGCTGCGCGCTGACGTCGGTGAAGAGCCAGATCGGCCATCTCGGTGCAGCGGCCGGAGTGATCGGCCTCGTCCGCGCCGTACTGTCCATCCACCGTGGGCTGATTCCGCCCAACGTCGACTTCCGCCGCCTCAACCCACGGCTCGACCCCGATCCGACACCGTTCTACGTACCCACATCGGCCCGACCCTGGCCGAACGGACGCCCCAGGGTCGCGGCGGTGAGCAGCTTCGGCATCGGTGGCGCCAACGCCCACCTGGTCCTCGAAGCCGCCGAGCCGGTAGTCGCCGGGCCTGTGATCGCTGAGCCGGTGGTTTCCGGGGCGGCCGTACCTGTCATGGTGCTCTCCGGCAGCAGTGTGACCAGCCTGCGGGCCGACGCCGGCCGGATCGCCGACTACCTGACAGCCCGGCCCGAGACCTACCGCCAGGTGCTGCGCCACCTACAGGCCGGCCGGCCGTCGGGGCGCTGGCGGATGGCCGCCGTGTGCGCCGACGCGGACACGGCCGTCGCCTGGCTGCGCACCGCGACCCCGGTCGAGGTCATGCCCACTGGCGAGGGCACGCCGATGGAACTGACGAACGTGGGCGGCCCTGGTCGGGCCGGGGAACTGACGGCGGTGGAACTGGCCGCCGCCTGGCTGGCCGGACGGACGATCCGGTGGCCGTCCGGACCGGCGCAGGCACCCTGGGACTTCCCACCGCCGGCCTTCGAGTTGGCCGACTACGACTTCGCCCGCGCCGCACCAACGTCCGGGTCGGAGCCACCACCAGCAACTGCGCCGGACCAGCGGTGGCCGGCGCGGCTACCCGAATCCGGCTGGTTGCACCAGCCGCACTGGGTACGGTGGCGACACGCCGGCAGGGACGTCGACGTACGCCGACCGGCGACGCTGGTGCTGCTGGCAACCGAGCCGCCGCCCTCGGCCGCACTACGCGCATTCGAAACGGCGTACGCGCGGGTGGTGACCGTGACCGCCGCCGACTGCTTCACCCAACTGACGCGGGACACCTACCGGGTCGACCCGGCCGACCCCGACTCGTTACGTCAACTGCTCGGTGCCCTGACCGACGACGTCCACACTGGCGTCGACTGGATACATGCGCTCCCGTTGTCCGTCGACGGACCAGTCGACGGGGACACGGTGACGCGCGCGTACTGGGCCTGTGTCGACACACCGGCCGCGCTGCTGGCGGCCGTGCCCGGTCTGCCCGGCCGTCCCCGGGTACGGGTCTGGTGGCTGTCACATCAGGCCCAACCGGTCGCCGGCGGCGTACGTCGACCCGAACTGGGCCTGCTGGCCGGAGCCTGTGAGGTGGCACCCCAGGAAGGCGCCGTCGAGAGCCGCTGGGTGGATCTACCGAGCCCCGACCTGGTGGAATGGGCTCCGGCGCTGTCGGCGTTACTGGCCACCACGGATCCGGCCCTGTCGTCGGACCCTGCGCTGTCGCCACCGTCAGACACGGAGCCACCGCGGCGGCTCGCACTGTACGAGGGCTACTGGTGGGAGCAGGCGTTGCTGCCGGTACGCCCACCGGCCACGACCGCACCACACCCGCTACCGACCGGAGCGGCCGTCTACCTCATCCTCGGCGGCACCGGCGGCATCGGGCAGAGCATCGCGGCCTGGCTACTGGAGCAGGGCGACTGCCGGGTGATCCTGCTGGCACGGCGGGGCCGGCTACCGACCGTCCTCGCCCCGTGGGCCGATCGCGTCGAACTCGTCGAGGCCGAACTGACCGGGACCACACCCGACGGGATGGTGGCGCGGCTCGACGCGTACACCCGGCGGATCGACGGGATCGTCCATGCCGCAGGGGTCGCGGCCGGCGGGCTGATCGCCCGACGGGACGCGGCCGCGATGCGGCTGGCCACGACGGGCAGGGTGCAGGGCGCCCTGCTGGCCGAGCGTCTGGTGGCGCACTACCGGCCGGCGTTCGTGGTCTACTGCTCGTCGATGTCGGCGCAGCTCGGTGGCGTCGGTCAACTCGACTATGCCGCCGGCAACGGACTGTTGGACGGATTCGCCCACTACCGCGCGGCGGCGACCGAACCCACGCTACGGATCGTCGTCGACTGGGACATCTGGCGCGAGGTCGGCATCGCCCGGGATGCCCTGCCCGCCGACGCCCGGCACCAGGCACACCTGACGGTGGGCCTGTCCGTGACCGAGGGCCAGCGGCTGTTCGCACATGCCCTGCGGCTGCGTCTGCCCCACCTGATGGTCTCCACCACCGCGCTGGACCAGGCACGGAACTTCTACGCTCCACCGGCCGGAGCGCCGGTCGCGGCGTCCGCCACGGTGCCGGCCCCTGGCGCGCTACCGCAGACGGCCGGCGTGGTGTCTCGGACGGCCGGCGTGGTGTCGCAGACGGCGGCCCACCAACTCACCGGCTGGCTGTGTCACTGGCTGGAGGTGGACCGGCTCGACCCGGCCAGCTCCCTCTACGACCTGGGGGCCGACTCCCTGCTGCTGCTGAGTCTGCTCGACGAGGTGAAGGAGCGCTTCGGCATCAGTCTCGCGCTGTCCCAGCTGAGCCACCAGGTGAGCCTGGCCGAGGTGCTGGGCCTCCTCGGTGAGGCGGGCCGCAGCAACGGCACCACTACGGAAGACGTGCCGCTGGAGGTCTGGCAGGCGGGTGGCGGGCGTTCACTGCTCTGCCTGGTCCACCCGGTCGGCGGCGACATCCAGGCGTACCGGTCACTGGTGTCGGCCCTCGATCCGGGGCTCACCGTGTGCCTCATCGCCGACCCCGTACTGACCCGCTCCGACCTTCCGGTCTGGTCGCTCGACGAAAGGGCCGCACGCTACTGCACCACGCTGCGGGCTCGCTTCCCACAGGGCGAGTGGCACTGGCAGCTCGCCGGTTGGTCCTTCGGCGCCTGGGTGGCCCTGGCGATGGCGGCGGAGGCGGAGTGGGCCGGCCAGCCGGTGGATGAGCTCTACCTGCTCGATCCGCCGCCGCCCGACGCCGGGCCGGCCTTCCAGACGTACGACGACGAGCAGCTCCAGGCACTCTTCGCCCATGAGTTGGGGACCGTGACGGGCTCGGGAGTCGCGGCCAAGGCGTACGTGGACGGGTTGGCGCGCTGCTGTCGAACCAATCTTGCCAGCATGGCGAATTACACTCCGCCGCAGCTCGCCGGCACGCCCAGCCGCTTGTGGTTGGCGGGCCGCCCGACGACCGGCCTACCGATGCTCGGTTCGCCCGAGGCGCAGGCCCGGCAGTGGCAGGCTCACCTACCCGGGCTGGCGGCATGGCATCGCGTCGAGACCACGCACTACGGCATCGTCGCGCCGCCACATGTCCATACGGTGGCCGAGAGCATCAACAAGGCGTTGCTTGGCCGCCGAGCAGAGCGAGGGGACGCATGACCGAGCGCAGCGAGGGAATCAGCCAACCCAGGTCACAGTCATGCGGCCGCCGAGCAGAGCGAGGGGACGCATGACCGAGCGCAGCGAGGGAATCAGCCAATCGTGGTTCTGCGGCACGTCCGATCCGGACGCGTCGGTGCAGCTGTTCTGTTTCCCGTACGCGGGTGGCAATGCCGCTGCCTTCCTGCCCTGGCAGCCGCTGCTGGGCCGGGATGTCGAACTGTGGGTGGCCCAGCTACCGGGCCGGGGCGGCCGGCTGTTCGAGACGCCGCCGCACGATCTGGACGACCTGGTCGCGCAGCTGACCGAGGCGGTTGCCGAACACGTCGATCGACCCTTCGCCCTCTTCGGGCACAGCCTCGGTGCCCTCGTCGCCTTCGAGGTGGCACGCGCCCTACGCCGCGACGGCCTGCCCACACCGGACAGCCTGTGGGTCGCCGGTGCCGAGGGTCCGCAGACCCGGGCGGTCGTGCACCCGTTGCACGACCTGCCCGACGCGGAGCTGGTCGAGGCCCTGCGCGACTACGGCGGCACCCCGACCGAACTACTGGACGACCGGGAAATGATGGAGTTGCTGCTGCCCGGGCTGCGCGCCGACCTTGCCCTGGACGAGTGCTACACCTACCGGCCCGGAGCACCGCTGGATCTGCCCATCCATCTGTTGCTCGGCAACCGGGACCCGCATGTGGAGCCCACGCGCGTGGCGGGTTGGTCGTACGAGAGCAGCCAGCCGGTACGCCGGCACGTCTTCCCCGGCGACCACTTCTTCCTCTTCCCCCACCAGGCCACCATCACCGCGCTGCTGGCGACCGCGTTGGCTGCCGACCCCACGACTACGCGATGAATCCCTACCAGTCCCTGCCCCGACGGTCGTTCTGGCGCTCCGCCGTAGCCGAGCCGGACATGCTGGCCGTCGGTGAGCTGTGGACGCCGAAGTTCACCATCGGTCCGGACGACCCGGTCCTCACCGCCGGCTCCTGCTTCGCCCGTCACATCGGGCCGGCCCTGCTCGAGCACGGGATGAACTGGCGTGAGGTCGAGCTGCCTCCACCGGGGCTGACCGCGGCCGAGCGCCGGGCCCGCCACTACGGCACGTTCTCGTTCCGCACCGGCAACATCTACACCGCCGCCGCCCTGCGACAATGGCTGTCCTGGGCGTTGGACGACGTCGCGGCCCCCGACGAGATCTGGAGCGAGGGCGGGCGGTTCTTCGACCCGTACCGCCCGGCCGTGGATCCGGACGGCCACCCCTCGGCCGAGGCGGCACTGGCCGCGCGCCAGGTCACCCTGGCGGCGATCCGTAACGCGATCGTCGAAGCGGGCTGTCTCATCTTCACCCTCGGTCTGACCGAGGCCTGGCAGGACCGGGACGCCGGCACCGTCTATCCGGTCTGCCCCGGCACCCGTCACGGCACCTTCGACGCCGATCGGCACATCTTCCGCAACTTCACGGTCGCCGAGGTGCACCGTGACCTGTCCGTGGCCGTGGCGCTGGCCCGCACCGTCAACCCGCGCCTAACCGTCCTACTGACGGTGTCACCGGTACCGCTGACCGCAACGGCGACCGGGGAGCATGCACTCACCGCCACCACATACTCGAAGTCGGTGCTACGGGCGGCAGCCGGCCAGCTGGCCCAGGAGTTCGAGTACGTCGACTACTTCCCCTCGTACGAGATCGTCACCGGTTTTCCGTTCAGAGGGGTCTTCTTCGCGCCGAACCTGCGCACCGTGACCTCCGAGGGGGTCGATTTCGTCATGCGCCACTTCTTCGACGCGATCGAGCGGCGAGCGGCCGGAGCAGGTCCACTCCCTCGCACCGGGACCCGGCCGACCCGCCCCACCGAAGCCAGCGACGGGGGTGACCTGCTCTGTGACGACGCCGTCCTCGACTATTACAACGCCGGCTAGGTTCCTGCTGCTGGGTGACTCGCACGCCGGACCGATCGGTCGGGCGGCGAAGGCGGGCGGCGTGCCCTTCGTCGGCGGCCCGATCGGCTCGGGACGCGACTTCAACGCCGGCTTCTTCGACGTACGCGACGACGGCCTGGTGTTTCGGGACGCCAAGGTGGACGGTCTATATCGCGGCTTCCTTGCCGACCTGGCCGTGACCGACGTCGACCAGCTCACGATCCCGCTGGTATCGACCTTCGGCCTCAGCGCCCATTTCTTCGCCACCACCGAGAACTGGCACGTCTATCGCGACGGTGACGGCCGGTTCCTGCCGGGTTTCCTGGCGAGCCGGCTGTTCGACGACATCGTGTGCGCGATGGCCCGCGACGCGTTGGCCTTCTATCGCCACACCGTCGACCTGGGTCTACGGGTCCTAGCCGTGATGCCGCCGCAGCGGGTTCCGGGCATGTCCGACCCGATGGTCTTCATGGCGGCACAGGAGACCATCCGCCGTGCGCTCGTCGTACTCGGCGTGGAGATCGTCGATCTGCGTGCCCGAGTCACCGACGCGACGGGCCAGCAACGTGCCGCGTTCTGTGAACCACACGATCCGATCCACGGCAACCTTGCCTTCGGCCGGCTGATCGTGGCCGACCTGCTGGCTCGGGGACTCTGAAGAAGAATCCATGAGGGGAACGAGATGGAAGACTACGTACTGACCGCCGTCGAGCGGGTGACGACCCGACCGCAACCGAACTACGACACGTTCACGGTCCAGCCGCTGTCCCCGGTCATCGGCGCGGAGATCTCCGGCCTCGACCTCTCCACCAAGCTGTCCGACCAGCAACTGGCCGAGATCAGGCAGGCCTTCCTCACCCACCATGTGCTGGTCTTCCGCGACCAGGTGCTGTCGGCCGAGGACCACAAGAGGTTCGCCGGTCACTTCGGTGAGTTGCGGCTACAGCCACTGGCCGACCTCGACGGTGGTGACCCGGCCATCCTCGAGATCAGCGCCGGCAAGGACTCGCGGTTCGTGGCCGGTGAGGAGTGGCACACCGACGGCAGTGCCGATGCTGAGCCCTCACTGGGCTCGATGCTCTACGTCACCAGGACACCGGAGATCGGCAGCGGTGGCGACACCCTGTGGGCGAACATGCACCTGGCCTACGAGATGCTGTCGCCGTCGATGCGTACGTTCCTCGACGGCCTGACCGCGGTCCACGACGGCCTGATCCCGTGGCAGGGCTACACGCCGCCGCCGGAGTACGTCGTGCCAAAGAGCGAACACCCGGTCGTGGTACGCCACCCGGAGACCGGCCGCAAGCTGCTCTTCGTCAACTCCGGCTTCACCTCGCACATCGTGCAACTGTCGCGACAGGAGAGCCGGGCACTGCTCGACCTGCTCTTCAACCTGATCGCCAACCAGCCCATCCTGAGCTGCCGGGTCCGGTGGACGCCCAACACACTGGTGTTCTGGGACAATCGCTGCACACAGCATCACGCCGTGTGGGACTACTATCCGCATTCACGGTACGGCCAGCGGGTCACCATCAACGGGAGCCGTCCGGTCGCGTGACGGGCTCCAGCCATCAGCTCTGCCCCGGGGCCACGATCTGCTCGGTGTAGGCCCAGTCCTCCTCGAGTGCGGCGTCGCGCTCGTCGGTCAGACCGGTGAGGTCCGCGCCGCTGACGCGTCCGGCGGCGGCGATCCGGTCGCGCAGGATCCGGGCCGTGACCAGGGCGGCCCGGGTGCCCTGGGCGGTCACCGGGTCCAGGTGGTAGCCGGTGTCACCGACCAGGCACCAGCCTGGGCCGGACATCGGCCGGCGCATCATGCGCATCCTGCCGGCACCGCCGATCGAGGTGGTCCGCCGTCCGGCGACGATGGCCGGCCCCAGGCGCGGATCGGCACGCACCATCCGGTCGTACGAGCGCACCGGATGCTGGCCGATCTCGTCGATCAGGCTCTGGTGCAGGTCCAGGGCGATACACCACTGCTTGTCCCCGCACGGTGTCGAGATGAGGACGCTGCGGTCCTGTAGCGAGAAGTACGAGCGGTCGGTCGGTAGTGGCAGGTTCTCGTAGTAGGCGAGAAGGGCGAACCAGGGCGACTCGACGACGCGGTAGGCGGTCGCACCGACCCGCTCCGCGTTGCGGGACAACCGGCCGTCGGCGAGGATCAGCAGGTCACAGGTGACCTCGCTGTCGATGCCACCGTGCTGGATGGTCACCCCACGCACCCGGCCGTCGTCGATTGCGATGTCGCGCGCCTTGGCGGGACGCAGGACGGTGACATTCCCCCGGCTCTGTGCCGCGGTGAGCAGCGCCGGATCCAGTACCTCACGGGACACGCTCATCCGGTACGAGTACTCGTCCTCCCGTGGGTATTCGCGCTCGACGACGTCGTCGCCGACCCGGTAGGTGTCGCCGTAGGTACGGGGGGCGCCGCAGGCCAGGACCGTGTCCAGGAGACCGAGTTCGGACCAGGCAAGGTTGCCGGTGCGGTCCCAGGTTGACTGTTGCGGCCAGAAGGTGGAGGCGCGTGAGGCATCCACGACAAGGACCCTTTCCGCGTACGGAGCGAGCGCCCAGGCGGTCGACGCCCCCGCGATCCGGCCGCCGACCACGACGACCTCCCAGTGTCCGGCGATCATCGCAGAGCCGGTCCGACGTCATGGTGCCCCAGAGGTCTCTGGATGTCGTCGATCAACACGGCTCAGTGTCCCACCGCAGACTGGCACCGGGAAAGAGCAACTCGGCCGGCACCCGGTCGCGGGACTCCCGGGACAGATCGGTATCAGGACCTACGTACCGCTTCGCCGGTTGTCGGTGGAGATGAGCGTGGTGGAGGAGCATGTTTTGATCGTTGCCAAAGCGGCGTTCATCCCGATCAGTGAAATGAACGCGATGCCCCGGGGCAGAGTTGTCCAGATTAAAGCGCAAAAACTGGGTACCGTGGCTTGCATCCCGGTCAGGGCCGTCGTCCCCCAGGCTGTCCCCAGCCGCCACTCCCGTGGTCGACAACCGGCACTGACCAGCTACGACACCCCCGCCGACCCGGTCCGACCCGGGGGATGTCGCCAAATAATGGCGTACGAAAATCGCGTAGCGCGTTCTTGTCATATACCACCCACAATGGACGCAGATCGCGGAGCGTAACCGCGTCGCCGCAATTAAGAACGTCTTCATATTTTTGAAGATCGGCATTACCCTTTGGGGCAGTCCTTGGTGATCCACAAAGGAGGTGCTCTATGAGGAAGATGACCGTCCGCCGCGCGAGCGCGCTGCGCCTGGTGTCCGGTGCCCGCCGGCTCTGGTTCGAGTGGTGCTGGTAAGTCCGGATACGGCGGGCGCTCCCGGGTGCCCGCCCCTTCCAAAACACGGGTGCGACCTTGAACAGTGAACTGGGCAGCTACGACTGCCACCGCGACCACGGGCCGTACGCCGGGGTCTCGGCTTTCCTCAGCCGGATCGCCGCCGAGCATCCCCGCCTCGCCTCCCGGCACATGGTCGAACTGCATGCCATCGCACCCCAACTCGACGGCACGGCACGACCGGCTGCCGAGGAGGAGCCGATCCGGTTCCATCCCGCCCGACGAACCGCCTACCTGGCCTACGGTGCGGCGGAGTTCGTGGCGGCCTGGGCGGATGCACTCCGGCAACCGGTCACGGTTCGGTTCGACCACGTCGGCAACGCCGACGAGACCACCCGTGAGCTGCTGGACGTACTGACCCGCAGGATCGGGTCGACCCCGTTGCGGCTGGACCTGCGCGAGGACGGTCCCCACCGGCCGGTGGCGGCCGACCCCACGCCGGAAGCAGTGCGTACGGCCCTGGGGGACAGCCTGGCCCGGGGCTTCTACCACCATGCGGCCCGACTCGCCCGACGCGGGCGCGCCATGGTGACACCGGAGAACGACCTGCGGAACTGGTGGGCGTTCACGACCGGTCTGGCAACCGCCCTGGTGGCGCTGGACCAGGCCGCCGAGGCGCTCGACCTCTACCACGAGGTGCGCACCGTCACCGACGACCCGAAAATCAACTCGTCGGCCGCATACTCCACCGCCATGCTGTACACCCGACACCTGCCCTCGGCCGGGCAGGACCCGGCGCAGGCTCGACACTTGCTGGAACGGGCACTCCACCTCACCACCGAACTGAGCGACTCACGGCAGCGGGTGGTGTCCACCGTCTTCTACGAGCAGGGCCTGGCGCTGCTGGACAGCAAGGCAGGTGAGCCCGCCCGCGCGCTACGGCTGATCGACGACGGGCTGGACCGACTGATGGCGGTACTCGGCCCCGGTGAGCGCACGCAGGACGTGGCCCGGCTACGCCACAACCGGGCACAGGTCTACCTGGCCATGGGTGATCCAGCGCGGGCGCTGGCCGAGCTCGATACCGTGATCGCACACGACCCCGACAACTGCGAGTACTACGTGGACCGGGCCGCCCTGCACCGGGCAGCCGGCCGGGCCAGAGCCGCGATCCGGGACTACGACACCGCGATCCGCCTG
Organism: Micromonospora sonneratiae; assembly: GCF_042679305.1. Lineage (NCBI taxonomy): Bacteria > Bacillati > Actinomycetota > Actinomycetes > Micromonosporales > Micromonosporaceae > Micromonospora > Micromonospora sonneratiae. The sequence continues at coordinate 376,545 of NZ_JBHTMP010000001.1, forward strand.
GGACCGCACCTGCCCGAGGCGTACTACAACCGGGCCGTACTCCAGCAGGAGCGAGGTCGCTCCGAGCAGGCGCGCGACGACCTGAACCGGGTGCTCGCCATCGATCCCCGACACCTCGACGCCCGGATCGCCCTGGTCAACCTACACATGGAGCGCGGTGCGCTCGACGTGGCCGAAGCGGAGGCGCGGGCCGGCCTGGCCCTTGCCCCGCAGGAACCGGCACTGCTGTGCACCCTCGGGCTGATCCGCTCCGAGCACGGCGGCCTCACCGAGGCCGACGAACTACTCACGCAGGCGCTGGCCGGGGATCCGGGATTGGTCGAGGCGTGGACGAACCGAGCCGCGGTCCGGTTCGAACGGGGTGACGTGACCGCAGCGGTGGCCGACCTCGACCGGGCGGTGGCGTTGTCGACGGCACCTGAGCCCCGGTACAACCGGGGAACCGCGCTGATGCGACTGGGCCGGTGGGACGAGGCCGCCCGTGACTTCGCCCATGCCCTCGACCAGCCCGACCTGGACCGGTCACTGCGCCGTGACCTGCGCGCCGAGTTGGCCCGGTGCCGCCGCGCCATGGCGTAGTGACGGACACCGACAGGAATGGGCGTTCCAATCCCTCAGCGGCGCGAGCCCTTGGACGCGTCAGAAGGCCCACCGTCTGCGGGAGGATTTTCGTCGAACCGGGTCACGCTCACGGAGCGGGTACGGGTCCGTAGCGCGTAGATCACCCCGGCCATGTCGGCGTTCGCGTACCCCAGGGCGAGTGTCTCGGCATACAGGGCGTGGCAGGCGTCCAGCAGTGGAGAAGCGGTGCCACGGCTACGGGCAGCGGCTGCGATGAGACGGTTGTTCTTGAGAACGTCGACAATTGCGGCCTGCACCTCGAAGTCGTCCCGGACCAGCTTGTCGGCCTTGGTCCGCGACACCAGTGAGGCCATCGGTCCCGCATCGAGGATCTGCTCCAACAGACCGGGATCCACGCCGTGTTCCTCGGCGAAGTGGAAAGCCTCCGCAAGACCGGTGACCATGGTGATCAGAAACAGGTTGACCGCGAACTTCATCACCAGCGCCGAGGGCACCTCGCCACAGGTGACCACCTCGGCGCAGAGGGGCGCGAGCAGCGGACGAACCCGCTCGATCGCGGCATCGCTGCCAGCCAGCATCGCAATGAGCCGGCCAGCCTCGGCGGGTCCCCGCGAACCGGACACCGGGGCCTCGACGTAGCTGCCGCCAGTGGCCATGACCTCGTCAGCCAGATCGCGCGAGTACTGGGCCGCGAAGGTGCCCATCTGCACCAGTATGCGCCCCCGTACCCGGGTGGTGAAGTCCCGCGTTCCCCGGCCCAGTACGGCATCGACTGCCTGCTCGTCAGCGAGCATCAGGAACACCACGTCGGCGCGCTCGAAGACCTCGCCCGGCCCGCCGGTGAGTTGGGCACCTGCGGCCAGCACCGGGTCGCAACGCGATGCCGTCCGGTTCCATACGACCAGCGGCGTTCCCGCCCGTGCCAGGTTGAGGGCCATCGGCTGGCCCATCACCCCGAGGCCGATGAATCCCACCGTGTCCATCGCGCCACTCACCTCCGCCCTGCCGCCGTGCCAGGTCAGCGGTAGAAGCGCAGCTGATGGCGGCTTGCTTCGAGTTAGCCACGACGCCACGGGAGTGTCTTGAAGGCTTGTGCAACCACGTCCGCCACCGTCGGCCCGATCATCACCGCCCCGGCTCCGACGGGAGCGGGTCGCCGGGGTTGGGGCATGATGACTGACTCAGGTCCGAGGTACCGCCCGCAGGACGGAGCACACCATGAGGGTCATCGCCCAGGCCGGCGCATACCACGTCGCCGACGGAGCAACGTACGCCGAACACCTGCGGGTGCCCTGCCTCAGCCTGGGCACGTACTCACTTCCAGCCGGGGCGCACGATCCTCAGCAACCCCACACCGAGGACGAGATCTACATCGTGCTCGACGGTCGGGGCCGGCTCTGGACACCGGACGAGGTCGTCGACGTCGCTCGCGGCAGTGTCGTCTTCGTGCCCGCGGGCGAGGAGCATCGCTTCGTCGACATCGCTCAAGATCTCACGGTGCTGGTGGTCTTCGGTCCGGCGGAGGGCACCGCAACACCCCGTTGATGCTGCTGGCCGGGTGTGCGGCCGGTTCGATAACGTGACCAGGGTGCAGGTCGAGGTGGACAGCAGCGACCCGACTGAAGCCGAACTTCTGCGCCATCAGCTACGGACGGGCGGCGGTCGGGCACCCGTACCCGATGGTCTTCTACCGGCACCGGGTTGTCGGTTCCGGTTCGGTGCCAGCGTTGCCGGCATCGAGCGTCTCGAAGCCGCGCTGCGTGGCGAAGCATTCTCACCGCACCGCCACGACAGATACGCGGTCGGCGTCACCCTGACCGGGGTGCAGACGTTCAGGTACCGCGGCCAGCAACGACACTGCCTACCCGGCGAGTGGCACGTACTCCACCCGGACGAACTCCACGACGGGGCCGCCGGCACCGAGGACGGTTTCGGCTACCGGATCATCTACCTGGATCCGGCCCTGGTCCAGGACGCGCTCGGTGGTGGACCACTGCCGTTCGTCGCAGACCCGGTGATCCGGGCGGCGGCGATGTCCCCGGCGCTGAAGGGCTTCCTGGCACACATCGACGAGCCACCGGACGAGATCGAGGTCGTGGACGTCACCACCGCGATCGCCGACACGCTGCGCAGGCACGCCGGACCCGTCCGGTCCGGCCGGCTCGCTCTCGACATGGACGCGATACGACGGGTACGCGGCATGTTGACCGAACAACCCACCGTCCGGCACCGCGCGGCGGATCTCGAGGTGGTGGCCGGCCTGGATCGCTGGTCCATCGCCCGTCAGTTCCGGGCGGCCTTCGGCACCAGCCCCACGCGGTACCGCACCATGCGGCAACTCGACATGGCACGTCGGTTGATTCGCGCTGGCCACCCGTTGGCCGTGGTCGCCGCGATGGTGGGATTCGCCGATCAAGCCCACCTGACGCGCCTGTTCAAGAGAACGTACGGCCTGCCTCCCGGCGCCTGGGCCGCCTCCGTACGCGCTGCGACGCCCCCGGCCTTCCTCCGCCCCGGCGAGTGACCGCCTGAACAGGGGCGGAACAGGTCACCCAGAGGCGGCTATTCGCTCCGGGTGTCCTCTCCGTCGCCGCGCCGGCCGGCTGCGGCGAAGAAGAGGATGCTGCCGCCTACTCCCACCAGACCGAGGATCAGCATCCACGTACCGTTCTCCCGGACCTCGACCCTCTCGTCGTAGGACTGCGATCCTCCCCGTGAGGACACGCAGGTGTCACCCGGCTCCATCGTCTTGCCGCCGCAGTCGACCTCGTCGCTCCAGGGCTGGCGGAAGAGTCCGCTACAGAGGAATATGACACTGACGATGAGGGCCACCATCGCCACGCCAACCGGCCAGGTCGGCTTGTCACCCTGCTGGCTCATGTTCGTTACTCCGCTCGCATCTGTACGGGTTGGCCTCGAACTTGGGATCCTTCGCGGCGGCCAGCTGCCGGGCGGGTGCGGCCAGGTGACCGGCGTACGCGAACGCGTGGATGAACCGTGCGGCGGCCGGGTTCCGTTGTGTGAACCGCAGGTCACGGTCTGCACCGGTGACGACCGCTGGGTGACCGTCCATCATGGAGGAAGCGTAGCCGGGTATTCGAACGGATTTCCAGAACGACCGACTGGCCGGTACCGGCCACATGCTCACGCACACAGCACGGGAGATCGCCGTACCGGCAGGTCCGACCGGCTGCACGACTCACCGGACAGGAGCTAGCCGTCCCGCCCCCACGGCCGTAGCTTCTCCGGATTGCGGACCACCCAGATCCGGGTGACGCGACCGCCGGCGACATCGAACGAGGCCACGGTCGTGACGGTGCCGGCCTGCTGGGCCACCAGGCCCGGCACACCATTGACCGACCGCTCCAGGAGTTCGATCCCCGGAATCCTGTCGGCGATCGCGACCATGTACTGGGCGATGCGCGCGCCGCCTTCGATCGGGCGTAGGACGCTACCGACCATGCCGCCGCCATCGGCGGTCAGCACGGCGGCCGGGTCGAGGAGGTCGACGAGGGCCGCGATGTCCCTGGTCTCCCATGCCGCTTTGACATTCCGCACCACGTCGGCCTGCCCGGTCGCCGTCACCGGAGCCGACGCGACGCGCACCCGCCGCCGGGCCGAGGCCGCGAGCTGCTTGCAGGCCGCAGGGGTCCGGCCGACGATGTCGGCGACTTCGGCGAAGGGGTACCGGAAGACGTCGTGCAGTACGAACGCCACCCGCTCGGCGGGGGTCATCGCCTCCAGGATGACGAGGAAGGCCATGGTCACCGATTCGTCCAGGACCAGCTGGTCGACGGGATCGTTACCATGGCCGTGGCCCAACGCGGCGTGGTCGGGTAGCGGATCGGGCAACCACGCGCCGACATAGCGTTCACGTCGGGCCCGCGCCGAGCCGAGCACGTCCAGGCAGATGCGGCCGGTCACCGTCGTCAGCCAGGCGCCGGGGGATGCGATCTCGTCCTGCCGGCTTCGTGGTAGCGCATACCAGCGCGCGTAGGCCTCCTGTACGGCGTCCTCGGACTCGGCCAGTGAACCGAGCAACCGGTAGGCGACGTTGATCAGTTGGCGCCGCTCACCGGCTATCGCGTCGGTGCTCGTCCCAGCCGACCCCATGCTCCCGGTCGCCTCCTCGCCTTACCTTTCGCAGGCCCGCATCGTCGGGCTGGTGAAACCTTATCGACCTACTGCCCCTCGGGGCGGAAGAGGGACCGTGGCATGGCAATCCAGGCAACGACACAGCGCCGAATCTCGTTTCTGCAGATCGCGATCACCCTGCAGACCCTGACCATCTTCCTTCAGGCGGTCTCCGCCGGACTGCTGCTGACCTCGTCCTACGGGGAGACGCTGCACAGTGTCGGAGCCCGCGTGATGTACGGAGCGTCGATGCTGTACGTGCTCGCGGCGGTGCTGGCGTGGAAGCCGGGCGGTGGCTCACCCCGGCCCGTCTGGCACGCCGCCGGTTTCCTTGTCCTCGCCTCGGTCCAGGTCGTGCTCGGCATCGCGCACATACCGTCGGTCCATCTCCCCCTGGGTGTCCTGATGTTCGGACTGAGCGTGCTGGCGCTGGCGCGGCGCTGAAGCCCGATACGGGGGTATACCGGGATCGACTGGGCTCACCTGGCGGACTTGTCGTGGCCGGTGCCCGGCCGGGGTGAACCCGACCGGGCACCGGTTAGGGGTACCGCCTAACGCAGACCGTAGGCCTGCTTGATGGTCTGCTTGATGGTGTTGCCGTCGGCACCGGTCGCGTCGACCCGCAACGAAACGGTGCCGTCGGTCCTGCCCAGGGACGGGTGCAGCAGCACCGCCCGGTAGTTCCCGTTGGTCCGTACGGTCGGCACCCGCCTCCAGGTGGCACCGCTGTCGTAGCTGACCTCGAGCGTCAGCGACGTGAGTCGTACCCGTGGGTCTCCGGTCGACTCGGTGTACCCGGAGAACGAGATGAGCTGCGGCCTACCCGCCCTGGCGGTGTTGTCCAACTCCAGCGGAACGTCGTAGTCCAGGTACAACTTGCTGGCCGGGTAGCAGGGGCTCTGCCAGAAGATGCCCATCATGCAGAATGCCTGCTGGTCCCCGGCACCGGGCCGCTGGTACCGGAACGTCCACTCGGTGTCGATGTCCCGCGCGTAGCGCTGGAGCTCCACCGGGCTGTGGTACCGGCTCGTCATCCGGTAGGTGTCCGGCTCGGCCGGCATGGCAAAGGTCGGGAACAGCGCGCAGAAGAAGATGAGGTTGCCGCAGTACAGCTTGAACGGGACCTCCCGCTCGCCCTGGAACATCCGCAGCGTCTCGTCGGTGGGTGCCCCGGTCTTGTAGTCCATGCCCATGGTGCGCGGGCCGGCCACCCCGGCACCGTTGCGGGTGAAGTGGGTGGCCTGGAGCAGGTCGCCCACCCGGCAGTCGTCACAACTGGTCGTTCCCGGTTGCCGCTGGTCCAGCGGAATCGCGGTACCGCCGACGGTGAACGGCTGCTGGCCCCAGCGGTAGGTGTACCGGCCCGGCTCGGCGTACACCCGCCCCGACCGTTCGGGAATGCCCAGGTGACGGCCGGTTTCGTCGGCCCGGATCAGCTGCCTGCCCCGGGAGAAGGTGACGTCGTCGGTGACCGGGCCGAGATACTCGGTCCGGGTCGAAACGCCGGTCGAGAACTGCTGCAACATGAACGTACTCTGGTCCGACTGCGCGTTGCTGGCGTACCAGCTGTGGTACTGCATCGGCTCGGGCGTGTCCCGGTGGAACCGGTTGTCGGTCTCGACCAGGTTACGGCTGTTCACCGACAGGTCGGGGCGGGCCGGTATCTGGTCGTGGTGGTAGAACTTCAGGTAGTAGAGGTAGGGCGAGTTGTCCTCACCCGTCGCCGTAATGGTCACCGGCCGGGTGGCGATGGCGGCGGCCAGCGCGCGCCCCTCGTCGACCGGCAGGCTCAGCACCGGGACGTACCTGGGGCCGAGCGGCTGATTCTGCGGCGTCCAGTACTGCAGGATGGCCCGGCCGACCGCGCCGTGGAACAGCACCGCCGCGGCCCCGGCGTCGATCGTCGCCCGAACCCGCGCGTGGGCGGCATAGTCGCAGGCCGGCGTCGGACACAGGTCGGAGAGGTCGAGCCGTACCAGTTTGCCCCGGACATCCACTCGGGACAGGTCCTCGGTGGTACCGGAGCCGACGTCGATCGCAGTGAGCTGCTGCTTTCCGTCGAACATTCCGATGGCCGGGTCGACCGCCTGGTACCGAGGGTGCAGGGACAGGCCGTCGGCGGTCATGCTGACCGGTGCCACACCGAGCAGGTGCTGACTCTGCGCCCGGAAGTCACCCATCGTGGCCCTGTCGGTGGGCAGCGTCCAGAGCCGGCTTCCGTGTGGCAGCACACCGGTGTCGAGGTAGACCCAGAGCCGCTGGTCGGCGCCCCGACGCTGGTAACCGCCCTCCACCTGGTACTCGTAGGACGGCCTCGGCGTGCGTACCTTCGACGCGCTGGCCCGGCTCAGGTCGAAGGTGACCGTGGTGTCGCCGTCAACGAGCACCTCGGGCGCGGTGATCGGAAGGGCGTTCCACGTGCTGTCAGCGTCGTACCAGCCGACGTACCCGTTGACGCTGAACCGGCCGGCCAGCACCTCGAAGGACTTCTCCGGGCCACCCTCGTAGGAGATGCCGTGGTCGAGGTCGTACCGGTCGTCGACCCGGAGGTTGGCGAAGCCCCCGTACTGTAGCCCGGTCATGTGCGGGGCCGGGTTGATCCTGACGGTGAGCCTGCTGCGCTTGGGCTCCTTGAAACCACCCACGGTGGTACGCACGCTCGTCCCGTCGGTCCCGGTCGCGGTGATGAGTCCGCTGTACCAGGTGTCGGGGCGGCCGTTCGTGCCGAGGTCCAGCTTCGCGGTGACCGTGGCGGTGCCGTGGGCGGGGACCTCGATGCTGGTCCGGTCCAGGGTGAGGGTGCCGTCCGGTGCGGCACCGTTACGGGACCGGACGGACGCGGCCAGGTCCAGCGTGACCGGGGCGTCACCGTCGTTGGTGTAGGTCAACGTCCGGCTGGCCGGCGTGTCGTGCGGGAACTGCACCCGACCGAAGTCGATGTTGCCGGTGCCCCGTACGGTCGCGGTGACCGCTCGGGCGACGTCGACCCGCCCGGCCCCCTCCTCCAGCACGCCGGCCGGCGTATCCACGCTGGACTCGGTGAGTCCCGCCTTGAGCTGCGCACCGGTCCAGTCCGGATGCCGCTGGGCCAGGATCGCGGCGGCACCCGCCACGTGCGGGGTCGCCATCGAGGTGCCGCTGGCCGAGGTGTGCAGGTCGTCGACCGGAGTCCCCATCCGGGTGCCGGCCGCGCGGGCCGCCACGATGTCCACGCCCGGCGCGGCGATGTCCGGCTTGGCCAGGTATTCCAGGGTCGGGCCCCGCGACGAGAAGCTGGCGAGCTGATCCTGCTTGTCCACCGCGGCGACGGTCAACGCCGCAGCCGCGCTACCCGGGCTCTGCACGGTCCGCTCGCCGCTGCCGGAGTTGCCGGCCGCGATGACGAACAGCGTGCCGTACCGGGCGGACAGCTCGTTGACCGCCTGCTCCTTCGGGTCCAGGCCGGGCAGGTCACCACCGCCGAGGCTCAGGCTGACGATGTCCGCGCCGCTGGCCGCGGCCCACTCCATGCCGCTGACGATCCACGAGTCCGTGCCGTACCCGCCGTTGGCCAGAACCTTGCCCACCATCAGTTGGGCACCGGGGGCAACACCCCGGTACCTGCCACCGGAGGCCGCGCCGGTTCCGGCGATCGTGGCGGCGACGTGGGTGCCATGTCCGTGTCCGTCCTGCACCTCTTCGTCCGGGACGAAGCTCTCCGACGCGGAGATCTTGCCGGCCAGGTCGGGGTGGTTCAGGTCGGCACCCGTGTCCAGCACCGCGACCTTCACACCGCTGCCGTCGTAGCCGGCCCGCCACGCCGTCGGTGCTCCGATCTGCGGCACGCTCACATCCAGCGAGACCTTGACCCGACCGTCCAGCCAGATCTTGGCCACCCCCTGGTCGAGGGTGGTCGGGGCCGTCGTCCGCGCGCTCTGACCGGCTGCCGGGGTCGTACCGGCGAGGCTGGCCCACAGTTGCGCGACCTTCGCCCGGGCAACCGTGGTCGCTGCGGCGTTCATGCTGGTCAGCGCCCGTGGGGTCGAGGTGCCGGGCAGCGCGTCGGCCTTGCGGTCGGGCGCCTGCACGGTCCGGGCGTTCTCGGCGGGCGGCGGATACTGGACGATGATCGGCAACCCGGCCAGCTCGTCGTTGGTGTAGCCGTTGCGGACCAGGTAGTTGACGTCGAAGAGCCGGCGGTCCAGCTTGCCGGCACCGACCAGCCCCATCGCGTCCGACGGGTAGACGTACCGTGCGTCCCCGTCGTTGACGGTCGTGAACGCTGGCGGCACGCTGCCGCTTCGCGGTGCCACCGAGGTCACTGTCGTGGTCAGCGAGTTGTCGGAGTTGATCCCGACGGTCACCACGTCACCGGTGATGAGCGTGACCTGGGCTGACTTGACCGTCAGACTCGGTTTGGTGGTCAGACTCGGTTTGGTGGTCAGGGTCGGGCCGGTGGCCGGGCTCGGAGCCAACCCGGCCGGGTCGACGGTGGGCGCCGCGAAGCTGGGCAGGCCGGTGGGGGCCAGCATGCTCAGCGAGAGCAGGCCCACGGCCGAGGCGCGTAGACGCCATCGACGAGGTCTCATCTCGATCCTTCCAAATCCAGGGGGTGATTGAAGGAGGTGGGCGCCCGACGAGACGATCTCAGGTCACATCGACCGATGGAAGATCTACCCGAGGCCCTATGCGCGCCATGGCGCGTTCCGGCCCCGGTAACGGTGTGTTCCAGATGGAAAACAACGATGGCGTTAACTGGTTCGATCAATCGATAATCGCGACGTGCTGACGGTCCTCGGTCTGACCAGCGCGGAACAGGATCTGTACGAATTCCTCGTTCCACGCTCACCGATGTCCATGGAGGCCCTGGCCAACTCCGGCATCGACGATCATCTGCCGACCATCGACCGTCTCGTCCGACTCGGGCTGGTGGTACGACTGCCCGGGCAGGTTGCGGCGATTCCACCCCGGCTCGCCTTCGACGCACTGCTGCACAGGCGGTCCGCACAACTGGCCGAGACCCGCCGGCACCTGCGCGCCCTCGCCATGACCGCCGCCAGCCCGTCCGTACCCCACGCAGCCGGCGATGCCGTGGCACCGGTGTACGGTGCCGAGGCGATCGCCCGGGCGGTGGACATGGTGCAACGCAGTGCCGAGCGGGAGGTCCGTGCCTTCGACGCTCCTCCGTACGCCGCAAACCCGTTGGTCGCCAACGAGGTCCAGATGGATCTGCTGGCGAACGGGACCACCTACCGGACGCTCTACGACCGGCGTGGGTTGGAGATACCCGGCCGCCTTCAACACGTCCTGGGGAGCCTGCGGTGCGGCGAGGAGGCCCGGGTGGTCGGAAACCTACCGATGAAGATGATGATCGCCGATGAGACGGTCGGCATCGTGCCGATCGCCGACAACGCCCACGTCATGCACGGGATGGTCGTGCGCGACCCGACCCTGATGGCCAGCCTGTCGACCCTGTTCGAACTGCGCTGGACCCGGGCCGTACCGCTGAGTGTCTACGCGGCAGCCACCTCAGGGCCCAAGTTGCACGTCGGCACTGCGGCACCGACACCTGCGGAACGCAGTGTGTTGACGCTGCTGGTGTCGGGGCTGACCGACTCCGAGATCGCCGCCCACCTCGGTTGGCACGAACGCACGGTCCGCAAGCACGTACACGCGATGAAGGCCCGGCTCGGCGCCACCACCCGCTACCAGGCCGGCATCCTGGCCGTCAAGGCCGGTTGGCTGCGCGGGGGCGGGACGGATCCGGACCTCCCGACCAGAGGACGATGATGGTTGCCGACGGGCGGCTGTGGGTGGCGGGATTGGACCCCGATGGGGAGGCGCTCTACGAACGGCTGGTGGCGGGCCCGGGACTCGCCCCGGACGAGCTGCATGCTCTGGCGTCGAGCCTGGCCAGGCTGCGTGACCGGGGCCTGTTGCGGGAGGTCGGGGGCCAGTTCCTACCGGTGGACCCGGATGTCGCCGCGGACATCGTGCTCGGTCCACGCGAACGTGCACTGGGTGCCGCGCGTCGGCACGTCGACGACCTGGCGACACGTTACCGAAGCAGCCAGGCCGACGGCGAGAGTGCGGCCGCGCTCGCCATCTACGTCGGTGTCCACGCGACCGAGGAACGGATGCTCCAGGTCCGGTCAGTCGCGCAACGGGAGCTCCGCTGCCTGGTACGCACCACCGAACGCCGGGAGTGCCCCATCCCCGATCCGGATCTGCCCTGCCGGGCCGTGCTGGACTACGAGCCACCACTGATCCCGCCCTCGGTACGGGCCCGTTTCCAGGTGGACCTTCCGGCCACCCTGTATCTCGCCGACGACCGGCTCGCCGTCATCCCGGTCCGCCGCGCCGACGAGGCATACGCACTCGTGGTGTCCCCCGGTGGCCTGCTGGATGCGTTGCAGGAGCTGTTCGAGGAGGTGTGGTCGATCTCCGATCCGATGGGCTCGACATCGGGCATCGGTAGCCGGGCCTCGGCCACCGACCAACTGCCCAAGCTGCTGCTGGCCGGGCTGACCGACATGGCGATCGCCAAACAGCTCGGCGTGAGCTACCGCACGGCACAGCGTCGGATCGCGAAACTGATGGACGACCTCGGTGCCCGGACCAGGTTCCAGGCCGGTGTGCAGGCCGCCCTCAGGGAAAGCGAGCTGCTCGACGGCTAGCCGGTCAGGCCCGGTGTCGTCCACCGTCGCCGCCTTCGACCGGCAGGTCCGCCCCGGCCGGCGTGGTCACCGCTCACAGGTCGATCGGACCGTAACGGGTCTGGTCGGCTCCGGTGCTCAGCGCCCAGTAACGGTCGCCGTACGACCAGTGCCACCACTCCGTCGGGTAGTTGACCATTCCAGCCGCCCGTAGCGCCGTACCGAGGATGTCCCGATTGCGCCGCGCCTCGGCGGAGATGTCGGGCGACCCGGTGAAGCAGGCGTTGGCGCTCTGCACCGGGGTGGCGTTGACGGCCGTACCCATGTCCAGCTCGTGTCCGTCGGGGGTGCACAGCGTGAGGTCGACGGTACCGCCGGTGCTGTGCGGGGCGACTTCGGGCGGCGAGACGTACTTGCTGGCCTCGACGCGTAGCCGCTCGGCGTCCCAGTCCGGATACCGTAGGCGCAGCTCGTCCCGGTAGTCGTCGAAGTACTTCGTCTGGAGCCAGAGCGGCCGGTAGCCCTCGACGACCAGCAGCCGCAGCCCGTCCGGCAGGGACCGCTGGGCGGTCAACAGCCTCTCCACGGTGCCTTCCCGCAGGTGTGCGTACGCCCCGGCCGCGTCGGCCAGACGATCGTCGACCCGAAATTCCGCGATCTCGCGCAGATCGACCATGGCCTCGCCGGTGTCACCGAGTGGGATGGCGGAGATTCGCCGGTCGGAGAGCAGGATCAAGGGACGGCTCCAATCAGGTCGGCGCCTGGCAGTGCTGCCGGCGAGGGTCCGGGCTGGACGGGTCCGCCGGCCCGGGCTCGGCCCATGGTCGGCCATCCGCCGACGATCAGGATATCGAGCGGGACGACGCCCCGGATGCTGGCCGGTCGTCGGATCCGGAGGCACCACGGAAGGGCAACCGGATCTCGCGTCCCTGCCAGCGCCTACGTAGCCACCGGTCATGGCTGGCCACGACGACCGCGCCGGGGCCGGTGCCCAGGGCGGCCTCCAGCTCGTCGCACAGTCGCGGGGACAGGTGGTTCGTGGGTTCGTCGAGCAGCAACAGCTGCGGTGGACTCGCCACCAGGAGTGCCAGTGCGAGCCGACGTCGCTGGCCGACCGACAACTCCCCGACGGGCCTGTCCAGGTCCGTCTCGTGCAGCAGACCCAGTGAGTTCAGCGGAACGGCCTCCACCCGCTCGGGGCCGAGCGAAAGCCCATAGGTGTCACGTGCGCTACGGTCCGGTCGGGCGAACACGGTGTCCTGGGCCAGCAGCGCCACGGTCAGCCCGGGCCGCCGCCGTATCTCGCCCTCGGCTGCGAGACACCCGGCGAGTACGGCCAGAAGCGTCGACTTTCCCGCCCCGTTGCCTCCCGTGACGAGTAGGCGTTCCGTGGCGGCTATGTTCAGCTGCCCGATGGTGAGCCGCCCCGGCACGCACACGTCCCGCAGGGAGACGAGTGTGCCGTCAGCCGCCTGTTCGACGAGCGCGGTGGTCCGGAAACGCAACGGCTGCGGCGGCTCACCGATGCGACCGTGTTCCAGTTCGTCGAGTTGTCGGGTCGCGTTGCGCACGCGTCGTGCGATCTGGTTCTGCACCCGGCCGGCGCGGTGACCGTAGCCCATCTTCTCGTTGTCACGCCGCTCACGACCGGGGGCGACGAGGTACGCGGTCACCCCGGCCGCACGACGCAACGCCTCCAGCTTCTCCTGTTCCTCGGCATGACGCCGTTCCCAGCGTTCCCGCTCGGCCCGTTTCTCCGCCTGGTAGGCGCTGTAGTTGCCGCCGTACCGCACCGGACCGTCCATCGCTGGATCGAGATCGATCAGATCCGTGCAGACGGCGTCGAGGAAGGCCCGGTCGTGGCTGGCCACCACGACGGCCCCGGGCAGGCTACGCAGTTGCTCCTCCACGAAGGCGGCAGCGTTGTCGTCGAGGTGGTTGGTCGGCTCGTCCAGCAGCAGCGCCGAAGGTCGACGGACCAGCAGCGCCGCCAACGCCAGACGGCCGCGCTGCCCACCGGAGAGCGAACCGAGGGTCCGGTCGGGTCGGAACGTGCCGAGGCCGAGCCCTTCGAGCATGATCGCGGCGCGTCGGTCGGCGTCCCACGCCTCCCGTTCCCGGGCGTGCTCGAGGCGTTGCCCGTACGCGTCGAGCAGTTCCGCATAGCCGGGATCCTCCTGCGGGGTGCCGGCCACCAGCTCGGTGAGGCGGTCGAGTTCAGCCAGATCGGCGCGGGCCTCACGTAGCGCGTCATCCAGTACGTCGGCGATCGTCGACCCGGTGTCGAATGGCATCTCCTGGTGCAGAAAGCCCAGATCGGCCGGCCGGGTGATGCTGCCGGCGTCGGGGGCGTCCGTGCCCGCGAGCAGGCGCAGCAGCGTCGACTTGCCGACGCCGTTCTCCCCGATCAGTCCGATGCGGTGCCCGGGAGACGCCGTGAGGGAGACGCCGTCGATCACCCGCCGGCTCCCGAGGGTACGGACGATGTCGTGGGCGATCAGGGCTGGTTGAGGCATGTTGGTCCACCAAACGTGATCGGTACTCGGCCCGCCGGGCGGAAACCTCGGACGCGGACCCGGTCGACACGTCAGCGGCTCACACCTGCGGTGCCCCGGTCTCCGTCAGTTCGCCGTCGGCCAGCCGCAGCCACCGGTCCACGCCGATCTCGACGAGGAACCGCTCGTCGTGGCTGACCACCACGAACGCCCCCTGATAGGAGCCCAGGGCGCTTTCCAACTGGCCGACGCTGCTCAGATCGAGGTTGTTCGTCGGCTCGTCGAGCAGCAGCAACTGCGGTGCCGGTTCGGCGCACAGGACGCAGGCCAGAGTGGCTCGCAGCCGTTCACCACCGGAGAGCACCCCGACCGGAAGATGGGCCCGGGTCCCCCGGAAGAGGAAGCGCGCAAGCAGGTTCATCCGCTCCGCCTCGGTCCGACCGGGGGCGAAGGCGGCGAAGTTCTCGGCGACGGTGCGGTCGAGGTCCAGCAGGTCCAGACGCTGCGAGAGGTAGGCGATCCGGCCGTCCGCCCGCTTGATCCGGCCACTGCCCAGTTCGAGATCACCGTTGATCAGGCGTAGCAGCGTGCTCTTGCCCGCACCGTTGGGACCGGTCAGGGCGATGCGTTCGGGACCCCGGATCGTCAGGTCGACACCGTCTCCGGCGAACACGGCCCGTCCGCCGAGGCGGACCTGCATCTGCTCGCCGAGGAGGAGCGTGCGTCCGGCGGGGACGTTGGTGTCCGGCAGGTCCAGCGTGATCCGCTGCTCGTCGCGCAGGGCCCGCCCCGCCTCGTCCAGCCGTGCCCTGGCCTCGCTGACCCGGGAGGCGTGCATCTGACCCGCCCGGCCCGCGGACTCCTGAGCACCCCGCATCATGTTCCCGGCGACGATGCGGGGCAGGCCCGCGTTCTTGAGGTTGCGGGCGGCGTTGCTGGCGCGGCGTTCGGCCCGTTCCCGGGCCTGCTGCATCTCCCGCTTCTCCCGCTTCAACTCCTGCTCGGCGTTGCGTACGTTCTTCTCGGCCACCTCCTGCTCGGCCCGCACCGCCGCCTCGTACTGCGTGAAGTTGCCGCCGTAGAAACGCAGTTCATCGCGGTCGAGTTCGGCGATGCGCTCCATCCGGTCGAGCAGCGCCCGGTCGTGGCTGACGAGCAGCAGGCAGCCGTTCCAGTCCGCCAGCACGTCGTAGAGCTTGTGGCGGGCGTCGAGGTCGAGGTTGTTGGTCGGCTCGTCGAGCAGCAGCACGTCGGGCTGCTTCAGCAACTGGGCTGCCAGGCCGAGTGAGACGATCTGACCGCCGCTGAGCGTGCTCATGCTCTGGTCGAAAGCGAGGTCGGCCAGACCCAGTCGGTGCAGTTGGGCACGGGTGCGTTCCTCGATGTCCCAGTCGTCGCCGATGGTCGTGAAGTGTTCCTCACTCGTGTCCCCCGACTCCACCGCGTCGATCGCCTGGATCACCGTGGCGACGCCCAGGACCTCGGCCACCGTGAGATCACCGGTCAGGGGAAGGGTTTGTGGGAGGTATCCGAGCGTGCCGTTCACGGACACGGATCCGGTGGTCGGTCGCAATTCACCCGCGATCAGTTTGAGCAGGGTGCTCTTGCCGGCACCGTTGGGCGCGACCAGGCCCGTGCGTCCGCTGCCCACGGTGAAAGACAGGTCTTCGAAGACCGGTGTGTCGTCGGGCCAGGCGAACGAGAGGTTCGAAGCGGTGATGGAGGCGTCAGACATGAAGGAAACCTCGGGTGAGACGCGGGCATACGGGAACGTGATGCCCGATTCATGGAAAAGGGGACGACAAAACGGGCCGCTACGGCGCGTAGGCTCTCGCGCACGGTCCAGCAGCCTGTCAGATCCGGGTATCACCCGGAGATGTCGTCGTCACCCGCCATGTCTGGTCTCCTCGGTCACAGTTGACGTAGTCCCGAGCGTACCAGCAACGGCCCGCCCGGCCATGCGCCGCCGCCAGCCATCAGACGGCGAATGGTGTGACGGTGTTCTTGGGGACACACCGCCACACCGACGCCGGGGCTGCCGCAACACCCCGGCGGGATTGACCGCTGTCCCACCCGCACGGGCGCCGGCAGCAACCCGGCCCAAACAGGGTGGGCCGACGGATCTCAGGACCGGGTCTTCACCGTGAAGTACCAACCGGTCCGCTTCTGCCCGTTGACCCAGTAGTACACAGCCCAGCATGGTCCCGGCGACGTCCATGAGCTGGCGTACGCCGGCCGGGCGGCATTGCAGGCCGAAAGCGAGTGGTAGAGCGGGCTTCTGTAGTCCGCGTGCGCGGGCGAGGCCATGCCGAGCACCAGACCGCCAGCCACCGCAGCGGCAGTGACGAGAGCGCGGATGCGAGGGCGACCTGAAATCTCCGCCATCGTTTCTCCCTTCTTCCCAGCCCGGTCCGTCGAGGACCACGGGCCACCAGTTGTCCATGAACGGCCTACGCCCCAGGATCCAGGTCGGTCCGGCAATGGCCCTGGGCATGAAAGAGCCCATCGCGCCCATCACCAACTCCGTCGACCAGTTGCCGTCTGCTCCGTTCCGACGGCTGCCCTGATCAACGGGTCACCTCCATTTCGGACACCTCGCGCGAAAGGTGCCGACCTTTTGGCGTGTGGCGCAGTTGGGCGGACTCTACCTGAGTTTCTCCATCATCAATGTCATGCTTTTGGGGGTCCACCATCGTTGTCATTGATTCATGATCTGGATTGTCCGGGTAGTGAACCCTCGGAACGGCGGGCTCTGATGTACGTCGCGAAGTTCTCAGCGGCTGGTGGGGGCGCCTCCCCGGCGCGCAGATAGAGGCCGATCGGATTCTCGATCCGCACACCGTCGACGGTGACCCGGCTGACCTCGCCACGTTCGACGCTGTCCCGCACTTCAAGTGCTGAGGCCAGTGCGGTTCCGTAACCTGACGCGACAGCCCTGATCGTTTCCGCCGTTCCGCTGCACTGCAATCCGATGCGCGGGGCGGGCACACCGTGCATCTGGCATATCGCCGCCAGAAGCTCCCGGCCGGAGCTTCCCTTCTCCCTGGCGACGATCGGCTCAGCCAGTACCCTTTCCAGGGTTGCGTTCCGACCGGCGAGCGGATGGCCGCTCGAGACGATGAAGCAGAGTTCGTCGTACAGGACCTGTTCACGGCGTAGCCCGGCCGGCAGTGGCCGTCCTCCGCCTACGACAGCGAGATCGGCCTCGTAGTGCAGCAGCCGGTCGAGAGCCTCGCGTGAGTTCGATGTCGTCAAAACAATGTCGATCTCCGGGTGGGCCCGTTTCCAGTTTGCGACCCAGCCCGGCAGGAGCATGTTGGCGGGCAGGTACGTCGCGGCGATCCGCAGCGTGCCCTTCTCGCCGAGCCGGATGAGTTGGGCCCCTCGTTCGATGTCGCGTTCCAGGGCGAACAACACCCGCGCCCGATCAGCCAGCCACCGGCCCGCCTCGGTCGGAGCGATGCCCCTGCCCTGCGGGCGGAACAGCGTGAGCCCGAGTTCGCGCTCGAGTTTGCGCAGCTGAGCCGTCACCGCAGGCTGACTCACCCGCAGTCGCTCGGCGGCCTTCGTCACGCTGCCGCATTCGATGACCTCGTAGAACATACGGAAGGCATGCAGGTTCACCAGAGGCCACGTCCCATCAGCACAGGTTATGAGTTCACAAGAAACATATACTAGTGCTATCGGTTGCCTCCTTCTAGCCTCATACAAACGGACTCGGAGAAGGCGAAGGGGGAAAGAGACCAGGCGGTTCGACTCGCCATCGACACGTCGAACCAGGCCGAGGCTCTCTCGCGGATGAACTACCGTTGCATGGAATGCGGCAAGGAATCGTTCGACTCGAGGCGTCCACCATTTCGGTGCGATTGCCAGGGGCTACTGGATGTCGTCCACCACAACCTGTCGGACGTCGACGCCGATCGACTGAAACACGTATTCGATTCGCGGCTCGGTGAGCGCGGCACCCCGTTCTCCGGAGGGGTCTGGCGCTACAAGGAGCTCATCCATCCAGAGCTGCCAATCGATCAGATCGTGACCAAGTACGAGGGCAACACGGGGCTCTACGAGAGCGAGTCGCTCACCAGCTACGCGGGTGTTCGCAAACTGTGGATCAAAGCGCAGAGCGAGAACCCGAGCGGCTCGTTCAAGGACAACGGAATGACCGTTGCCGTCTCCCACGGTCGCTGGCTCGGCTACGACAATTTCGCGTGTACCTCCACGGGGAACACGTCCTCGTCGATGGCGATGTACGCCGCGTTGAGCGGATCGAAGTCGACCGTCTTCCTTCCTTCGCATGGCGTGTCTCGCAACAAGGCGCTACAGACCGAGGCGTACGGAGCGCGACTCATCCGGACCGAGGGCGGCTACGACGACGGCATTCGTTTCCTCGAACGCCACGCGGACGAGTTCGGGCTGTACGTCTGCAACTCGATCAACCCGCTCCGTGTCGAGGGCCAGAAGAGCATCGCGTTCGAACTCGCGCACCAGTTGGGCTGGACACTCCCCGACTGGCTGGTCGTTCCCGGTGGCGCGCTCAGCAACGCATCCGCGATCGGGAAGGGACTGCTGGAGCTACATCGGACCGGATTCATCGACTCCGTCCCACGGATTGCGATCGTTCAGGCCGAGGGCGCGTCCCCCTTCCACCGCATGGTCGCGGCGAAGGAACGAAGCCTCATCCCCGAGCCTCGGCCCGCCACGGTCGCCTCGGCCCTGAACATCGGCCATCCACCGAACTGGCCGAAGGCGATGCGCTACGTGATCGAACAGTCGGACGGCATCACCGTCTCGGTCACCGACAACGAAATCCTCGAGGCGAAGAACCGGATCGACCGGAGTGGAATCGGCTGTGAGCCGGCCTCCGCTGCCTCGCTTGCCGGACTACGTCGACTCGTATCCGCCGGAGACGTCGGCCCGGACGAGACAGCCGCCTGCATCCTTACGGGAAACCTACTGAAGGACACGGACGCGATAGCACGATCGCTGAAACACGAAAAACGGCACGGGCCGGACGACGTGGTCCCGCCGATCCCGCTCACGCCCGACGTCGTACGGGCAATGCTGTGACCACCCCGGCACCGTCGACAGTCGACCGGATCGCTCAGGCCCGCATGCGCCGTCTCGTCGCGGCGATCAGCAGTTCGACCAGTTTTGCGAGCCCGGCGGCACCGAACTGGTCGCCCGCCTGTCGTACGGTCACGAGCAGCGGTGCGGCACGGTCGAGGACCACCTCCTCCCGGGCCAGCACGTAGTAGAGCGCCAGCATGGCGGCGCGGGCGTTGCCGTCGTCGAACGGATGGAAGAACGCCACGTCGAGATAGACCCGGGCAGCTCGGGACGGTAGCGGCAGGTCGTCATCGGTGGCCTGTGCCAGGCATTCCTCGAACCGGGCAGGAAGATCAGGCCGCCAGAGGTAGCGTTCCCGGCCCCGTTTGGCGTAGGCGGGGCCGGCACGGAAACCCGCCTCGGGTACCCCGAGCACCGTGCGCTGCCACTCCGCCAGCCGTACGAAAGTGAGCGGTCCGCCCTCGGCCGCCGCCCGGCGTACCTGGCCGAGTGCGACAGTCAACTCCTGGCTGCCCGCCGGACGTTGGGCGACATGGTCGGCGATCGCATCCCGGTCGGTTCGGACTGGGCCGGACACGTGGCCGGCGGCGATGCTCCAGTCGACCCGGGCGCGCACGGCTTGCCACGCGGCCAGATCGTCCGTAGCCGGCCCGGCTTCCGGTCGACGGTACCGGCGGGGCTGAGCTGGCAGGTTGCTGGTCCGTAACGATGGCCAGCCGGGCGGCCAGGTGTCGGGCCAGTCGTCGGTCCCGGGTGTCGGCTGGGCTGCTCGTCCGGTGGCCTGCGGCCCTACGATCCGATGTGCCAGCCGCTCCGCAACGTCGGTGATGGCCACCGTGCTGGGTTCCACCCAGCTCTCGAACCGTCCATCGATGGCGTCCTCGATCAGCGTCGAACGGTGCTGCTCGGGAATCCCGGCAGCGGTGAGGAACCAGGTAAGGACCTGCTGGCAGCGGGCGTACCAACCGCCGTCACTGCGAGATCGTGCCGCGGTCAGGTTCACGAGTTGAGCGACAGCGACCTCCCAGGCGACGACCAGGTCGTCCGGTGACTCCTGGGACCTGAGCAGCGGCAGAAAACGGGTGAACTGCCCGGCCAGGTCCGCCAACCAGCCTCGCCATCCGATCAGCGATTCTGCGACGAGGGTCAGGGTCTCGTCCGCAGACGTGACGGAATGCGAGACGCAGCACCATCCGTCGACCGGTCCGCCGTGGTATTCGCCCGCACCGGCAAACCACCACCAGCCGCAGGCCCAGCGCCCGCACCGGTCGACGAGGGCATGACTCACGACGTTCCGCCACTGCTCGGCCTCACTACCACCGACAAGTTGGAAGCCGACCCACTTCGGCGGTGGTGGTACGGGAGGCGCGACGGCCCGTACCACGTCACCCGCCCGGACAGCGTCGAACGGGTGCCTGGCCGGATCAACGTCAGCCCAGGTGAGCAAGGCTGGTGCGATCCGCTTCCACGATTCGTCATCCGACATCGGCAGCCATCCTGACAGGCCGGTCGGACACCCGCCGCCGAAGGGGCACGGCTCAGACTCGCTACCCAGCCGATCGGGCAAGGTCGCCGCCGTCGACTCACTCGGTGATCGACCGACGCAACTCCCGTTTGAGCACCTTGTGACTCGGCCCGAGCGGCAACTCCGACACGAACCGGATCCGGCGCGGATACTTGTGCCGGCCGAGCCGCTCCCGCGCCCAGCCGATGACCTCCTGGACGTCCGGCGGGTCAACCGAGGGATCCAGCACCACCACCGCGCAGATCTCCTCCCCGTGTACCGGGTCCGGTACACCGATCACGGCGACCTGGGCAACCGCCGGGTGCCGGGCCAGCACCTCCTCCACCTCGCGCGGATAGACGTTGAAACCGCCCCGGATGACGACATCCTTGGTCCGGTCCACGATGGTGACGAAGCCGTCGGCGTCCCGCGTGCCGAGGTCCCCGGTACGGAACCAGCCGTCGACGAGCGCCTCCCCGGTCGCCTCCGGACGGCCGAGATATCGATCGAACACGTTGTGCCCACGAATCACGATCTCGCCCAGTTCACCGACGCCCAGCAGCTCGATCCGCTCCGGGACCTCCGGGCGGGCGATCTCCACCTCGACCCCCCAGACCGGGTGGCCGACCGTACCGGCCCGGGTACCGAAGTGCGGCTGGTTGGTGGTCGCGGTCGGCGAGGTCTCCGACAGCCCGTACCCCTCGAAGATCGTCGTGTCGAAGGCCGTGTTGAAGCGTTCGAGTACGGCGACCGGCAGTGATGCGCCGCCGGAGATGCAGAGCCGCAGCCGGGGCAGCGCCGTACGGCCGGCGGCGGCCTCCAACAGCGCGAGGTACATCGTCGGTACCCCGTGGAAGACGTCCACCCGCTCCCGGACCATCAACTCCAGTGCGGCCGGACCGGTGAACCGGGCCAGCAGCACCAGGGTGCCGCCGATCCGGAAGGTGCCGTTCATCGCCACCGTCTGCCCGAAGCTGTGGAACAGCGGCAGACAGCCCAGCACCACGTCGGTGGGTCGGGCGTCGTTGGCGTCGAAGACGTTCACCATCGCGTTCATCACCAGGTTGAGGTGGGTCAGCACGGCGCCCTTCGGCTCACCGGTGGTGCCGCTGGTGTAGAGGATCACCGCCGGATCCTCCGCGCTGCGCGAGGCGTACGACGGCAGCGGTTCCAGCCCGGAGCACAGCTCCGCCAGCCGCCGGATTGGGGAGCGTGGCAACGCTGCCGAACGCTGGACCGGAACCGTCGACTCCGTAGCCTGGGCTGGATCCGACGGCACCACCCCGACGGTGACCAGCGGAATACCGGCCCGCTCGGCCGCCGCCGCACCCATCGCGAGTTGGCTACCGTGACAGATCAGCAGTTCGGCCCGACTGTCCCGGAGCACGTAGGCTGCCTCTTCCGCGGTGAGCAGCAGATGGACCGGAACGACCGTCGCGCCGACCGCCAGCGCCGCATAGTAGGCGCGCGGAAAGTCGGCCACGTTCGGCGCCAGCAGTGCGACCGTACCGCCGGGTCGCATGCCCAACTCGCGCAGTCCGGCCGCGTACGACCGGGCCTCCTGCCACAGGTCCGCGTAGGTGATCCGGGCCTCGCCGTCGACGACGGCGGTCTTCGTCGGATACCTCCGGGCGGATTCGGCGAGTACGGCAGCCAGCGAAAGACTGGTCATCACGCCTCCCGGGCGAAGTAGAGCCGGCTGACCGTCTCGGCCACACAGACCGGTTTGCCACCGCTGTCGCTCTCCACGGTGACCGTATTGACCAGTTGGACTCCGCCGGCTACCTCGGTCACCTCGTCGACCCGGACGGTTGCCCGGATCCGGCTGCCGGTACGCAGCGGGGCCGGAAACCGTACCCGGTTCAACCCGTAGTTGACCCCCATCCGGAGTCCCTCGACCCGGTAGACGTCACGGACCAGGGCTGGCAGCAGTGACAGGGTGAGGTAGCCGTGGGCGACGGTGCCGCCGAAGGGTCCGGACGCGGCCCGCTCCGCGTCGACGTGGATCCACTGGTGGTCGTCGGTGGCTTCCGCGAAGAGGTCCACCCGGTCCTGTTCCACCGGATGCCACTGCCCGGGACCGAGGGGCTCGCCGATCACGGCGGTGAGTTCCCTGGGCGACTGGAAGATCCTCACCCCAGATTCGAAGGTGCTCACGCGAGGTGCCCTCCGAGCTTCGTGTAGCCGCGCAGCAGGTCGCGGGAGATGATCAGTCGTTGCATCTCGTCGGTGCCCTCGAAGATGCGCAGCAACCGGACCTGCCGGTACCACCGTTCGATCGGCAGTTCCCGGGTGTAGCCCATACCGCCGTGGATCTGCATCACGCGGTCCACCACCCGGTTGATCATGCCGGCGCCGTAGAGTTTCGCCATCGAGGAGGCGTGCCTCGGGTCGAGTCCGGCGTCGATGGTCCAGGCCGCCCGGAGCACCAGCCAGCGAGCCGCCTCCAACTCGGTTTCCGAGTCGGCCAGCATCCAGCCGATCGCCTGGTTCTCGCCGATCGGTCGGCCGAAGGTGTGCCGGGTGTTCGCGTACTCGATCGCCATGCCCAGTGCCCGTTCGGCGATGCCGAGCGCGTGCGAGGGGATGACGTACCGCCCCTTGCCGATCCACTGCATGGCGAGCGCGAAGCCCTGTCCGACCTCGCCGAGGACGTTCCGCTGCGGTACCCGGACGTCCTCGAAGATCAGTGACGCCGGCCCGCCCTCCCCCATCGTCTGGATGAACTCGGAACGCCAGCCCATCGTCCGGTCCACCAGGAAGGCGGTGCTGCCCCCCTTGCGTACGTCCTTGTCCCGGTCGGTGACCGCGATGACGATGGCGAAGTCGGCCTCGTTGCCGCCGGTGATGAACGTCTTCTCGCCGTTTAGTACCCAGTCGTCACCGTCGCGGCGGGCGGCGAACCGGATGTTGGCCGCGTCCGAGCCGGCACCAGGTTCGGTGATGGCGAAACAGGAGCGACGTTCACCCTCGATGGTCGGCAGCAGGTATTCGCGCTGCTGCTCGTCGTTGGCGTGGAAGAGGATGTTGTCCGCCTCCCCGCCGAACCGGAACGGCACGAAGCTGCGGCCCACCTCGGTCCAGATCAGCGACTGGGTGACGGCCGGCAGGCCCATCCCGCCGTACTCGTCCGGGGTGTCCAGGCCCCAGAAGCCGAACTTGCGGGCCTTGAGCTGCAACTCGCGTAGCTGGCCGGGCTCAAGGCCGGGCTGGTGGGCGCGCTCGCGACGCAGCACCTCCGGCTCCAGCGGTACGACCTCACGGGTGATGAACTCCCGGGCGGTGTCCCGGATCGCCCGCTCCTCGTCGCTCAGTGCGAAGTCCACGATCTCCTCCTCTGGTCTGGTCGTCGAACCGTTCGCCCGGCCTGCCGGGTGCCGCCCGGCCTGCCGGGTGCCGCCGGACGGTCAGCGGGCACCGCCGTTGACGTAGAGGGTCTGGCCGCTGACGTACGAGGCGTCGTCGCTGGCCAGGAACGCGACCACCGAGGCGATCTCGGTCGGCTGGCCGACCCGACGCAGTGGGGTCAACTCGGCGACCATCTTCTGGTGCTCCTCCGGATTGGATCCGACCCGTACGGCGGTGGCGGCGGTCATCGCGGTGGCGACGTATCCGGGGGCGACCGCGTTGACGGTGACGTTGTACGGCCCCAGTTCGATGGCGAGGGTGGCGGTAAGTCCCTGCACACCGGCCTTGGCTGCGGCGTAGTTGACCTGTCCCCGGTTACCGAGCGCGGAGCGGCTGCTCAGGTTGACGATCCGACCGTAGCGGGCGGCGACCATCCGCTTCTGCGCCGCCTGGCAGCAGTGGAACATGCTGGTCAGGTTGGTGTTCAGCACCGCGTGCCACTCGGCGGCCGTCATCTTGAACAGCAGGTTGTCCCGGGTGATGCCGGCGTTGTTGACCAGGATGTGCAGTCCGCCGAGGTCGGCGACGACCTGCTCGGTCATCGCCTCGACCGCGTCGGCGTCGGTGACGTCGCAGCCGAGGCCGATCGCCCGGGCCCCGGTGGCGGTGAGTTCGTCGGCGACGAGTCTGCTCCGCTCGGCGTCAAGGTCGACGACCGCGACGGCGGCCCCCTCGGCGGCCAGTCGGCGGGCGGTGGCGGCACCGATGCCCTGGGCCGCGCCGGTGACGATGGCGACCCGGTCGGCGAATCTGTTCACGGTCTCTCCCTGGTGGTGGTCACCTGAAGGCGTTGACGCCGGTCAGCGCCCGCCCGACGAGTAGTTGCTGGATCTGGCTGGTCCCCTCGTAGAGGGTGGCGACCCGGGCGTCGCGCAGGTACTTTCCGACCGGGTATTCGTCGATGTAGCCGTGTCCGCCGAAGACCTGTAGCGCGTTGTTCGCGGCCCGTACGGCGGCCTCGGTGGCGAAGAGTTTCGCCATGGACGATTCGGTGGCGAAGGGCTGATTCCGGTCGATCAGGTCGGCAACCTGCCAGACGAGCAGCCGGGCGGCGGCGGTGTCGACGGCGATCTCGGCGAGAAGCTGCTGCACCAGTTGGTGTCCGGCGATCGGTCTACCGAACTGTTCCCGCTCGGCCGCATAGGCAAGTGCGGCGTTCAGGCTGCCCTGGGCGATGCCCACACAGCCGGCGGCGACGGAGAGCCGCCCCTTGGCCAGGGTGCCGAGTGCCAGTTTGAAGCCGGCGCCTTCGGCTCCGAGCCGCGCACTGTCGGGCACCCGGACCCGGTCGAGGACCAGTTCGGCGGTGTCCTGGCCACGGAGCCCGAGCTTGCCGTGGATCCGGCGACGGGTCAGCCCGACGCTCCCGGTGGGGACCAGGAAGGCGGTGATGCCCCGGGGTCCGGGGTCGCCGGTACGGGCGAACAGCAGCACCACGTCGGCGAGGGTGCCGTTGGTGATGAACACCTTGGTACCGCTGATCAGCCAGTCGTCACCGTCGCGTACCGCCCGGGTCCGCAGCGCCGCAGCGTCGGATCCGCTGTCGGGTTCGGTGAGCGCGAAGCTGCCGAGCAGTTCGCCGGCGCAGAGTCCGGGCAGCCAGCGGGCCTTCTGTTCGGGCGTGCCGTGGGCCGCGATCGGCTTGGCGACCAGCCCCAGGGAGACCGAGACGATGCCGCGTACCGACGAGTCGCCCCGGCCGAGTTCCTCCAGCACCAGGCAGTACGTCAGGTGGTCGCCGCCGGAACCGCCGTCGGTCTCGTCGATGGTCAGACCGAGGAAGCCGAGGTCGCCGAGCTTCCTGACGATGCCCGGGTCGAGAGCTTCGGCGCGGTCCGCGGCGGCGGCGTGCGGGGCCACTTCGCGGTCGACGAACTCGGTCGCGAGTCGGCGTACGGCGGTCTGTTCAGCCGAGAGGCTCAGATCCATGGGCATTAAACTAGCGGTGCAAGTTTTACCGCGTCCAGACCCGGATGTGAAAGAGTTCTGATCGTGCCCATCCGGAGGAAACCAACCAATGCCACGGCCCAGTAAAGCCCTGCTCAGCCGGGAACGGATCGTGGCCACCGCCGCCGCGCTCATCGACGCCGAAGGGCTGGCCGCGCTCTCCACCCGCCGGCTCGCCACCGAACTCGGGGTCCGTGGCCCGTCGCTCTACAACCACTTCGCCACCAAGGACGAGATCCTGGACGCGGTCGCCGACATGATCATCGCCGAGGTCGACGTCTCGTTCTTCGGTACGCACGACTGGCGGGATGCGCTACGGCTCTGGGCCCTCTCCTACCGGGCGGCACTGGCCGCGCACCCGAACATCGTGCCGTACCTTGCCCAGGGGCCGGGCCGACGGCCGGCGTCACTGCGGATGGCCGACGCCGTCTACGGCGGCCTGGTCGACGCCGGCTGGCCGCCGGCGAGGGCCACCCACATCGGAGCCCTGATGCGCTACCTGGTCACCGGCTCCGCCCTCGGCTCGTTCGCCAAGGGGTTCATCGAGGATCCGGCCCTCTACGACGCACATCCACACCTCGGGCAGGCGCACCGGCTGGCCGAGCATCAGCGCAGTGTCGACGAAGGAGCGTTCACACTCGGGCTGGACGCGCTGATCGACGGCCTCTCGCGCAGTTTCGAGAAACTCGCCCAGGCTATGGATCGATGAAGCAGCGGGCATTACAGTCGAGAAAACTTGCAGCGCTAGTTATCGTGCCCCGAGCGCTCCGCTGACCCGTGGGCCCAGTTGTCCACTCACCCGCTCACCCGATGTGAGAGGTACCCTCCGATGCAGCTCAGCCGTACCGAAATCTATCTCGACGGCCGATGGGTGCGGCCGGACGGAACCGAGCAGATCCCGGTGGAGAACCCGGTCACCGAAGAGATCATCGCCGAAGTCCCGGCCGGCACCACCACCGACGTCGACCGGGCCGTCACCGCCGCCCGCGCCGCCTTCGACGGTTGGGCCGGCACCGGTCCGGCCGACCGGGCCGACGCGCTGGAACGGCTCCATGACGCGCTCGCCTCCCGCGCCGGTGCCCTCGCCGAAACCATCAGCCTCGAACTCGGCACCCCGCAGAAGTTCGCCACCCGGGTCCAGGTCGGCCTCCCGCTGACGGTACTGAAGAGCTACGTCGACCTGGCCCGGCAGCCCACGCCGGTGGAGACCATCGGCAACTCCCTGGTGCTGCGCGAACCCGTCGGTGTCGTCGGCGCCATCACCCCGTGGAACTACCCACTGCAACAGGTGATCGCCAAACTGGCCCCCGCGCTGACCGCCGGCTGCACCGTGGTGCTGAAACCGAGCGAGCTGACCCCGCTGGTGGCCTACCAGCTCTTCGACGCGATCGAAGAGGCCGACCTACCACCCGGGGTGGTAAACCTGGTCACCGGGACCGGCCCGGTGGTCGGCGAAGCCCTCGCCGGGCATCCGGACGTGGACATGGTCTCCTTCACCGGCTCCACCGCCGTCGGCCGGCGGATCTCCCACCTGGCCGCCGACCGGATCGCCCGGGTGACGCTCGAACTCGGCGGCAAGTCGGCGAACATCATCCTCGACGACGCCGACCTCGCCACCGCGGTCCGGGCCGGCATCGCCAACTGCTTCATCAACTCCGGTCAGACCTGCACCGCCTGGACCCGCATGCTGGTGCACCGCAGCCGGTACGCCGAAGCCCTCGAACTAGCCGCCGACATTGCCGCCGGCTACCAGCTCGGCGACCCCTTCGAACCGGCCACCCGGCTCGGGCCGCTGGTCTCCGCCGCCCAACGCGACCGGGTACGCGGACACGTCGAGCGCGGCCTCGCCGACGGCGGTCGCCTGGTCACCGGCGGACCGGACGCGCCGATCCCCGAACGGGGGTACTTCGTCGCACCGACCATCATCGCCGACGTGAGCCCCGACAGCGTACTGGCCCAGGAGGAGGTCTTCGGCCCGGTCCTCTCGGTGATGGCGTTCGACGACGCCGACCAGGCCGTGGCGATCGCGAACAACTCCCGGTACGGGCTCGCCGGCGCGGTCTTCGCCGGTGACGACGAGCGGGCCCTCGCCGTCGCACGCCGGATCCGTACCGGTTCGGTGGAGATCAACGGCGGCCCCTTCAATCCGCTGGCCCCGTTCGGTGGCTACAAGCAGTCCGGAATCGGCCGGGAGCTGGGCGTGCACGGGCTCACCGAGTTCACCCAGCTCAAGGCGGTCCAGCTCAGGACGACCCGGCTCGGGGAGAGCCAGCGATGAGGGCGTTGGTCGTCACGGGCGTCGGTGCCGAACCGACTGTCACCGACATCGAACTTCCCGCTCCGGGTCCGGGTGAGATCCGGGTCCGGATCCGCGCCGCCGGGGTGTGCCACTCCGACCTGTCCATGATGAACGGGACGATCAGCCCGGCGTACCCACTGGTGCTCGGGCACGAGGCCGCCGGAGTGGTGGCCGAGGTCGGCGACGACGTACGACGGGTGGGTGTCGGCGACCACGTGGTGCTGAACTGGGCACCCCCGTGCCGGCAGTGCTGGTCCTGTCAGCACGGCGAACCGTGGCTCTGCGCCCAGGCAGGCGTGCCGGCGGTGGCCCGGGGTCGTACCGCCGAAGGTGTGCCGGTGCACGTCACGCTCGGTCTCGGCGCACTTGCCGAGGAGGTGGTCGTCAGCGAGCGCGCGGTGATCGGCGTCCCGGCCGGCCTGCCGTTCGAATCGGCCGCCCTGCTCGGCTGCGCGGCGCTGACCGGGGTCGGCGCGGTCACCCGGACCGCCGCCGTCGCACCTGGTGAGTCCGTGCTGGTCCTCGGGCTCGGCGGGGTGGGACTGGCGACGGTGCTCGCCGCCCGGACGGCCGGTGCCGGGCGGATCATCGCCGCCGACCTCGCCGAGGCCAAGAGTGGGCTGGCCCTGGCCGCCGGGGCCACCGACTTCCTGGTCTCCGACGACATGCTCGGTAGGCAGATCCGGGCACTGACCGACGGGCGTGGGGTCGACCACGCCTTCGAGTGCGTCGGGCGGGCCGCCACGATCCGCACCGCCTGGCGGGCCACCCGACGCGGCGGCCAGGTGATCGTCGTGGGGATGGGCGCGAAGGAGGATCTGGTCGAACTCAGCGCACTGGAAATCTTCCACTCCGCCCGTACCCTCCGCTCCTCGGTCTACGGCTCCTCGGACCCGGACCGGGACGTGCCGGAACTGGCCGCCGCGGTGCTCGACGGGTCACTCGACCTCGGTCCGTTGATCACCGACCGGTGTGGACTCGCCGAGGCGTCGGCCGCCTTCGCCCGGATGGCCCGGGGCGAGGGCGCCCGTACCGTCGTCCTCTTCGACTGACCGTTGTACCCCGGCGGACGCTGGACCGCCGGGGTATCAACGAAGGGCACGGGCCAACTCGATCCGGGAGCGGAGTCCGAGCCGGTGGAAGATGTTGCGCATGTGGTGATCGACGGTCCGGGGGCTGAGGTGCAGCCGGGCGGCCACCTCACGGTTGGTCGCCCCCTCCACCACCAGTCGGGCGATCCGCAGTTGCTGGGCGGTCAACGTCCGCACATCCACCGTCGGTGCCGCACCACCGATGGTCGAGACCGGAACGTCTGCGACGAAGCCCGGCGTGTCGGTGGCCCGATGCCAAGGGACACTGCCCAGCAGGGTTCTGGAGGCCGGGACCGTCGCGCCGGCAGCCCGCAGCTCAGCCACCGCCTGCTGGGTCCAGACCGTAACGCCGAGCCGCTGGAACGTCTCCACCGCCCGGTGCAGATGTTCCCGGGCGGCGCGGGGTCGACGTGAGCGCCGCAACTCCTGACCGAAGAGAAGTTCGGTACGGGCCCGTTCGAACTCCGCGCCGCCCGCCGTGTGCAGGCGCAACGCATCCCGGAAGTAGTCCTCGGCCACGCCACTGCCCCGGGGTGCCAGCAGCGCGTGGCAGCGGGCCGAGACGGCCCGGCGGCCGGGGTTTCCCGTGCCGCTGGCCCAGCGGTCGAAGACGACCAGCGCCCGTACCGCCCGTACCCGCACCAACGTCGTGGATCCCGTGGCCAGCCCCGGCACGGCCACTCCCGACGGTGCCACCACTCCGGAAGCACCACAGTGGGCGACCGCCTCGACCAGGTACGGCGTCGCCATCACCTGTTCGACGAGTTGTCCTCTGCCGGTGCCCGGCCGGGCCAGGGCATACAGTCGGGCAGCGGCGTCCGGGTTCCGGCCCTCGACGAGATCGAGTACCGCCAACGCCCACTGCCCCAACGCCCAGGGCCGCTGCCGTACCGGTTGCGCCTCGGCGAGGAACTGGCCGTGCCACAGCGCCCCGGTTCGGTCGCCCCGGATCGCGGCGAGCACCGCGAGCATTCCCCGGTGGATGCCGGCGCTGTTCTCCTGCCCACTCTCCCAAGCCGCCGTCAGGCCGTCCCGAGCTGCCGCCGTCGCTGCCGCCCCGGTCGGGTCGAGCCAGTAGTGGGCGTACGTCAGCAGCTCCAACGCCCGGGGCAGCACCGAGACATCGCCGCTGAAGCGCGCTCGCGCCACCGCCCGGGCAGCGAGGCGACCGGCGGCGACATCGTCGGCGGCCAGCAGACTGGCGGCGCTTCCCACGGTGAGCGCGGCGGCATCTGCCGACCGGGTCGCGATGGTGACCGCCCGTCGCAGGTGCGCCACTGCGGCGTGGTGTCGTCCGTGGAAGGTCGCGGCCACCCCGGCGATGTGTTCCTGCGCCAGGAGCACGGCGTCCGGCGCACCGGGCTGACGCAGTGCCGCCGCCCGGCGGGCGATCTCGCCGTACCGGTGGTAGTCACCGCAGGAGCAGGCGGCCTCCCCGGCCCTCAGCAGCGCCTCCAGGGCCAACCGACGATCGGTCGGGGCCAGCGACTCGGCAGCGGTCAGCAGGCGGTCCAGTGCCTCCCCGGCGACGCCGACCCGCAGCGCGATCTCGCCGCTGAGTAGCCAGACCCGTCCCTGCACCGCCCGGTCCGAGCCGCTCTCACCGATTCGGAAGAGCAGTCGGCGGGCTCGCTGCGGGTCGCCGGCCAACCAGGCGTAGCGTGCCGCCGCCACCAGCCGGTTGGCCGCGTTGCTCCGCCCGTCGCTGCTGCCGGCATCGCTGAGCTGGGCTGCGCGTTCCAGCGCCGCCGAGGCGCTGGCGTACCCGCCGACCTCCGCCGCGGTCTGTTCCAGTTCGGCGGCGAGCGGTTCGTCCGGTCCGTCGGCGGCGGCAGCCAGATGTACGGCCCGGCGTAGTCGTTGCTCCGGCCCGGTGCTGATGGCCCGGGACAGGAGCAGGTGCGCGGCGCGCCGTCGAGCCAGCGGTGCCTGTTGGTAGACCAGTGTCCGGAGCAGCTGCTGCGGAAAGTCCACGGCATGGGCACCGACCCGGATCAGGCCGGCAAGCTCCGCCGGGGCGAGGGCACGGAGCTGGGTACCGGAGGCGGCTGCGGCCCGGACGAGTCCGGGCTGGTCCAGCGCGACGTCGGCGGCGGCGAGCAGGAGCAGCCAGCGGGTGTCGGCAGGTAGCCGGTGCAACCGGTCCCGGTACGTCCGGCCGAGCACCCCGTCGAGTGGCAACTCGGCGGGTAGTGGCTCCTCGCCGTACCGCTGGCCGGGGGTGAGCGCAGCGGCCAGATCGACCAGGGCCTGCGGATTACCCCGCGCGAGCCGGGCCAGGGGGCGGGCCGCGTCGCCGGGCAACCCGTCGGGGATCACGTCAGCCAACAGGGCCAGGCTGTCTGCCGGGTCGAGCGGGGTCAGCCGCAGCGCCGGTACGTCGGAGACGGTGGCCGTCGCCTCGCTGGCGAACAGCATGGCGACCCGGTAGGGCTGCACCCGGCGGGCGGCGAAGGCGAGTGCGTCCAGTGACGGACGATCCGCCGCGTGTACGTCGTCGAGACGGCAGAACAGGGGATGGTGGGCGCTGGCCGTGCCGAGCAGCCTGACCACCGCCTGGCAGAGGACCAGTCGGTCCGGCTCCGGGCAGCCCTCCCCGCTGAGCGCCCGGGTGAGTACCTCCTTCTGCCGGGTGGGCAGGAGGTGGAGCTGCCCGGCGAGCGGTTCGAGGAGCCGGTGCAGTACGGCGTACGGCAGGTCGGCCTCGTCGGGCAGGCACTTGGCGGTGAGGACGGTGAACCCGGCCGGATGGGCGGTCGCGATCACGCTGCCCTGGTCGAGTAGCGCGGTCTTGCCCAGGCCGAGTTCGCCGTGCAGCAGCAGCGCACCACCGGTGCCGCCGGCTGCCCCGTCAATCAGGTTGATGATCGCCTGGCGTTGCGTGGCCCGTCCATGCAGCCCAGCTATTTGCACTAGTGATGCATCAATCATCTAGTGAGTGTTACCTATTGGTAACGAGATCGGAAGGGGGCGGAACTTTCGCCACCCCGTGCTACGTGAACAGTCGCCCACTGTCCTGTGGCGATATCCGGTGGAAGGCCCCGCATCCGCCCGTGAAGATCACGACATGCATGTCTTCCTGGAAACCGAACGGCTCGTGCTACGCCCCTTCACCGACGACGACGCCGACCACCTCTTCGCACTGGACAACGACCCCGAGATCATGCGCTTCATCAACGGCGGCAAGCCGACCAGTCGCGAGACGGTCCAGGCGCAAACCCTGCCACGGCTCCTACACGACTACCCGTGCTTCGGCACCCGCGGCTACTGGGCCGCCGAGGAGAAGACCACCGGAACCTTCCTGGGCTGGTTCGAGTTCCGTCCCCTGGACGAGCACAGCGCTGCCGTGGTCGAGCTCGGCTACCGGCTGGCCAGGGCCGCCTGGGGCAGGGGGTACGCCACGGAGGGATCGCGTGCCCTGATCAGCAAGGGATTCACCGATCTCGCGGTGGAACGGGTCACCGCGAACACCATGGTGGTCAACACCCGGTCCCGGCGTGTGGTGGAGAAGGCAGGCCTGAAGTTCCTGCGGAACTTCAGCGGGGACTGGCCCGAGGCGATCGCAGGATCCGAGCACGGCGAAGTCGAGTACGACCTCACCCGGACCGACTGGGAGCAGCGCCGGTAGCCGTCAACCGCCCAGCCGAAGCAGCAGTTCAGCCTCAGCACACGCACGAGCGTCAACCGACGACCTTCCTGGGTATCGACCTACCACCCCCACGGCCCGGTATCCGAACCCGACAGCCGCGCTCCTGCCGTGCGGCCGAGGCCACCCCATCTACCGCACCTGGACGGAGCGGGGCCGACGGGTTCTACCCGATCACCAGTAGCCTGGGCGCGGTGACCGGGCAGGACGTCAGCCAACTGCCGGGAGCGGCCGGGGTCGTAGTCGTAGAGCCAGCCGGTGGCGTTCTCGTAGAAGCGACCGACTGCGGCGGCGCCGCCTAGCTGTACTGCCCCGTGAGGTTGGGGACGCGGCTGGCGGGTGGTTTGCCTGCGAGTGCGGTGTGGCCGCGGTGGTGATTGTAAATGTGGAGCCATTCGGGTAGGGCTTCACGTCGTTCTGTCTCGGAGGTGTATGGGCGTGCGTAGGCCCATTCGTCGAGGAGGGTTCGGTTGTAGCGTTCGACCTTGCCGTTGGTCTGTGGTCGGTAGGGGCGGGTGCGTTTGTGGGTGATCCCGGCGGTGGTGAGGGTGTCTTTCCAGAGGTGGGAGCGGTAGCAGGAGCCGTTGTCGGTCAGGACCCGCCGGACGGTGATTCCGGCGGTGCGGAAGAAGGCGTGGGCGCGGTGCCAGAACGCTACGGCGGTTTCGCGGGTTTCGTTGGGGAGGATTTCGGTGTAGGCCAGGCGGGAATGGTCGTCCACGGCGTTGTGGAGGTAGTGGTAGCCGAGGTTGGGCCGTCCGCCGATCTTGCGGGGGCGGGTGGGGTCGCGGTGGGCGGAGCTGCGTCGGCCGCCGACGGCGCGGCCGTGGATCCGGTGTCCTCCGCCGTCGGGGATGTTGCCGAGTTTCTTGATGTCGACGTGGATCAGGTCGCCTGGGGCGGTGTGTTCGTAGCGGCGGACGGGCTGGGCGGTGGCCCGGTCCAGGTGGGTCAGTGCCGGAATCCGGTAGCGGGTCAGGACCCGGTGGACGGTGGCGGGGTTGAGGCCGAGGAGGTAGCCGATACGGGCTGGCCCCCACCGTCGTAGGACCCGGACTTTGATGATTCGTCGTTCGGTGCGGGTCGGGGTTCGGGTGGGGCTGTGGTGGGGGCGGGAGGAACGGTCGGCCATACCGGCAGGGCCCTCGACGCGGTAACGAGCGGCCCAGCGTTGCGCGGTGCGGACGCTGACCTGGAACCGCTCGGCAGCCCGGCGTAGTGGCCAGCCGTCGTCCACCACGCATCGGGCCAGACGTAGCCTGCCGGTCTCGGACAGTGGGGCGTTACGGTGGAGCACGAGGGCCTCCGGTCGGTCGGTGCAGACGTCGCAATCCACACCGAAACCGAAGGCCCTCCCTTATTTCAAGATTGTCCGCGTGTGTGTCCGCCCACGTACCCAACCTCCATGGTCAGTACACCTAGCGCCCAGTTGGTACGGCGACCCAGGGCAACCCTGCTATGT
Source organism: Micromonospora sonneratiae (assembly GCF_042679305.1). NCBI lineage: Bacteria > Bacillati > Actinomycetota > Actinomycetes > Micromonosporales > Micromonosporaceae > Micromonospora > Micromonospora sonneratiae. Next base: position 410,815 of record NZ_JBHTMP010000001.1, read on the forward strand.
GGGCGCCGTCCAGGGTTCGCGGATCCAGACTCCACCGCCCAGCGAGCATAAGCACAGTTTCCTCGTCCGGCCATGTGTAGGTGTCGTCATCCTCGTCCGACTCCCACCAATCGTCGTCTGGGACGAGACCGACACCGAGCGCTTGTTCCTCAGGGGTCGGCTCACCTACATGGAACAGCACTTCACCACTTTCGCCGAGGTAGACGAATGCGCGGTCCACGATGCCGCTGCTCGCGCGCCCCCAAGCCTGGTACTCCACCACGCGTTGTGTCCCGAAGTATTGGACCTCACCGAGGGACACACTCAGATCCGCCAGCCATGGCCCGAATCGACTGTCTTGGGGGGCCTCCACGTCGATGGATGCGGCAAGTGTCCAGCCATCGATGGGCGGCGTCAACAGCCACGCGCCTGCATAGGCGGCCGCAACCGCGTCCTGCCAGGTCGTATGTGAGAGCGAGCCAAGACCCAACGACGCGGCTACCGACTCGGCGCCTCGGAGACGCACCGCAAGCCACTCAATCTTGTACCCGAACCCGACTCCGGCTTCCATCGCAAGAGGTTATACGTTCAGAGATCATCGATCCAGCAAGACTCGTATGCGAAGCAGGTCGAAGCCAGCTCGGCCGTACGTCTGCCGTTTGGTCATCTTGATCCTGTTGACGTTGCCTTCCACCGGCCCGAACTGTGGCAGGGGCAGGCCAGCGGTGACGGCGTCGAAGTCGTTGTTCAGGTCACTGGCGAAGCCGGTGACCTGAACAATCCAACTTGCTGAGCCGTGGCGATCCACTCGCCAAGTCGGCCGCCGTGCAGGCTGGTCAGCATCTGGGCGACGAGCGGACCAGGGCAGCAGCGATAGCCAGTTCCGGCCCACCCGGATGACCTCACGCGCTCAGTCGGATGTGGTCAGCAGGGCCAGAATGGTACGGGTCATCGTCCGCCGGGCCTCGTCGACGCCGAGTCCCAACCCGTCCCGCAGCATCGACCAGGCCGGCCACATGCTCGCCGCGATCAACGCGTTGAGCAGTTGCGTTCGCCCCTCCCCCGCAGCGTCGAGTTCGACGGCGAACAACTCGGTCAGCTCGTTCCGGAGCAGCTCGACGTGCTTGGCCCGGTTGCGGCGCAACTGCGCCGAGGTCGGCTCCCGCAACTGGGCGGCCCGCGCCGAGGGTGCGATCAACTGAAGCAGTCGGGCGCGTTGCCGACAGAAGGCGTCCACCCTCTTGGCCAGCGGCAGGTTCACCGGGATCGGCTGGTAGGCCGCCTTCTGCTCGGCGAGGACCCGATCACCGCTAGCTTCGAAGAGGGTCTCCATGTCCTTGAAGTTGGTCCAGAGTGTCCGTAGGGAGACCCCGGCCCGCTCGGCGATCCGCTCACCGGTCGGCCGTAGGTCGCCCTCACCGATGAGCGCGAGGTGCGCATCGACGATGGCCGCCCGGGTGCGTTCGGCACGGGCGGTACGTCCATCCACCCGGACCGGGGCGTCGGTGTCACTCATCGCCTGGTGCTCCCTGCCGACCGTCGGAACTTGCATCAGCAGTGTAGTGGCGATCAACCGACCGCTGCCTGGTGGCGGCGGAGCTCACGCCGGGCCAGGGACCGTAGGTGTACCTCGTCCGGGCCGTCGGCCAGCCGGATGGTCCGGGCCGACGCCCAGAGCCGCGCCAGTGGAGTGTCCTGACTGACCCCGGCCGCACCGTGCGCCTGGATCGCCCGGTCCACCACCCACTGGGTCATCTCCGGCACCGCAATCTTGATCGCCTGGATCTCGGTCCGGGCACCCGTGTTGCCGACCGTGTCCATCAGCCAGGCGGTCTTGAGCACCAGCAGCCGGGCCTGTTCGATCCGGACCCGGGCCCGGGCGATCCAGTCCTGGATCACCCCCTGTTCGGCCAGCGGACCGCCGAACGCCTGCCGGCTGCTGACCCGACGGCACATCAGTTCAAGGGCCCGTTCGGCCATGCCGATCAGCCGCATGCAGTGGTGCACCCGGCCGGGGCCGAGCCGCGCCTGGGCGATGGCGAACCCGGACCCCTCGGTGGAGATCAGGTTCTCCACCGGAACCCGTACGTCGGTGAAGTCGATCTCGGCGTGGCCGCCATGGTCGGCGTCGTCCCAGCCGAAGGCCTCCATGCCCCGGCGGATGGTGATCCCCGGGGTGTCCCGGGGTACCAGAACCTGGCTCTGCTGTAGGTGCCGGGGCGCATCCGGATCGGTCTTGCCCATCACGATGAAGATCTGGCAGAGCGGGTTCATCGCCCCGGTGATGAACCACTTGCGACCGTTGATCACATAGTCGTCCCCGTCGCGTTCGATCCGGGTGGCGATGTTGGTCGCGTCCGAGGAGGCGACGTCCGGCTCGGTCATCGCGAACGCCGACCGGATCCGCGCGTCGAGCAGCGGCTCCAGCCACTGCTTACGCTGCGCCTCGGTGCCAAACTCCGCCAGCACCTCCATGTTCCCGGTGTCCGGGGCCGCACAGTTCAACGCGGCCGGGGCCAGGCTGGGACTGCGACCGGTGATCTCGGCCAACGGGGCGTACCGCAGGTTGGTCAGGCCGGCACCGTACTCACCGGGGAGGAAGAGGTTCCAGAGCCCGCGACGGCGCGCCTCGGCCCGCAGGTCGTCGAGGACCGGCGGGTGGGACCAGCCGGATTCCCGGGCCTGTGCAGCGAAGACCGGCTCGGCCGGGTAGATCCACTCGGCCATGAAGTCGAGCAGCCGAGCGCGCAACTCCTCGGTGGGACCGTCAAAGTCGAAGTTCATGACGTCTGCTCGCTTCGCTCGCTGTGCCCGCTCATACCACTCCGTCCAATGTCTCGTGAGCCTGCCGGACCAGCGGCACGACCTGCGCCCCGATCCGCTCGAAACCGGGGCCGACCGTCTGACCGTGTACGTACCGGTAGTGCACGCCTTCGAGGATCACCGCGAGCTTGAAGGCGGCGAACGCGACGTACCAGCGCAGGCCGCTGGTGTCGCGACCGGAGCGTCGGGCGTAGTGCTCGGTGATCTCGGCGGTGTCCGGATGCCCGGCGACGGCGAGCGCCGAACGCGCCGCACCGACGGCGTCGAGCATCGGACGACCGGCGTAGACGAGCATCAGCGCGAGGTCGCTCAGCGGGTCACCGAGGGTGGACATCTCCCAGTCGAGCACCGCGCGGATCTCGCCGGCCGGGCCGACCAGCACGTTGTCCAACCGGAAGTCACCGTGCACGATGGTGCCGGCCTCACAACCGGGTACGGCTGCGGCCAGCCGGTCGTGGAGCCGCTCGATTCCCGGTACGTCCCGGCTCCGCGAGGCGTCGAGCTGCCGCTTCCAGCGTCGGACCTGCCGGTCGTTGTAGCCGTCCAGCCGGCCGAAGTCAGCCAGTCCGACCTCTTCTGGCCGGACCGCGTGCAGGTCGGCGAGGGTCTCCACCAGGGAGAGCCCGAGAACGTGTACCCGGTTCGGACCGAGCCGTTCCAGTTCGTCCGGGTCCCGGTAGATCATGCCGTCGACCTGCCCCATCAGATAGAAGGGGGCACCGAGTACCGCCGGATCCGAGCAGAGCAGCACCGTCGGTGGCACCGGGAAGCCGACCGGACCGAGTGCCGTCAGCACCCGGAACTCCCGGGCCATGTCGTGTGCGGTGGCGAGGACATGACCGAGCGGTGGACGGCGCAGCACCCAGCGGGACGTCCCGTCGGTCACCGCGTAGGTCAGGTTGGACCGGCCGCCGACCAGTAGCTCGGCCCGAAGCTCACCGACGACCAGGCCCGGGGTCCGTTGGTCGAGATATTTCCCTAGCCGGTCGAGGTCCAGGCCGGGCAGGTCCGGGCCCACCGACTCCGGCCCTGCCCGCCTCATGACGTCCGCTCGCTTCGCTTGCTCATGCCGGCTCCCTCTGTGGCGGCGCCGGTGCCGCCTCGGGGCGCGGTCGGGCGCGCGCTGTCTCGTGTCGCTGCTGTAGGCGGTTCATCGAGCGGATCCACCGGTCCGGGTCGGCGGCCCGCCGGAGATAGAAGTCTCTCACTTCGGCGTGTGGCAGCACCAGAAAGCGGTCGTCAGTCATCGCCTCCAGCACCGAGTCGGCGACCTCGTCGGCGGTGAGCGCACCGTCGTCGAGCAGCGCGCTGCCCATTGGCCCGGAACGGGTGAGCATCGGGGTGCGTACGCCCTGCGGGCAGAGCGCCTGCACGACGATCCCCCGGTGTTCGTAGCTGGCTCGGAGCCATTCGGCGAAGCCGAGCGCGGCGTGTTTGGTGACCGAGTACGGAGCATTGCCGAGCATGGTCAGCAGCCCGGCGGCGGAGACGGTGACCAGGAGTCGACCCTGCCCGTCGGCGAGCCAGTTGGGCAGCAGGGCGCGGGCGGCGTAGACCTGGGAGAGGACGTTGACCTGCCACGCCCTCGCCCAGGCCTCGTCGGGTGCGTCGAGTCCACCCTCCGGGGCGATGCCAACGTTGGCACAGAAGAGGTCCAACGCGCCGAAGTCGGCCCAGACCTGTTCGACGAGCCGGTCGACGAAGTCGGAATCGGCGGCGTCTCCGGCGATGGCCAGGGCACCGATCCGGGCCGCTACGGTTTCGGCGGCGGCCGGGTCCAGGTCGTTGACCACGACCCGCGCACCGGCGGCGACGAAGCGTTGGGCGAGGGCGGCCCCGATGCCCGATCCGGCGCCGGTGACCACCACCACTGCGTCGTTGAGGTCGAGCCCGACGGCGGTCATCCGACGGCCCGGTCGGTGATGGTGAGTCCACCGTCGACGATCAGGGTCTGACCGGTGATCCAGGCGGCGTCCGGGCTGGCGAGGAAGGCGACCGCGGCGGCTACGTCGGCCGGTTCGCCGAGCCGACCGAGCGGGTAACCGGCGGCGACTTCGGCTTCCCGCCCGGTGTAGAGGGCGGCGGCGAAGCGGGTCTTCACCACTGCCGGGGCGACCGCGTTGACCCGGATCCGGGGAGCCAGTTCGACGGCCAGCGCGGCGGTCAGCTGGTTGAGCGCGGCCTTGCTGACGCCGTAGAAGGCGATGCCGGCGGCGGGCCTCAGCGCGGAGACCGAGGAGATGTTGACCACCGCGCCACCGTGCTCGCCGAAGCCGGCCGCGCAGGCCCGCTGGACCCAGCCGAGCGCACCCAGCGTGTTGACCTCCATGATCTTCCGGGCCGCACCGGGGTCGAGACCGGTGAGCGGCCCGTAGACCGGGTTGGTCCCGGCGTTGTTGACCAGGATGTCGAGCCTGCCGAAGGTCCCGGTCGCCTCGGCGATGGTCCGTGCCTGGTGTTCGGGGTCGTCGGCCGCCCCTGGGACGCCATGGGCAACCGCCGGGCCGCCGAGGGCGGTCACCGCCTCGGCCAGCGGTGCCGGCTTGCGGCCGGTGATCACCACCCGGGCACCCTCGTCGATGAAGCGCTGGGCGATGGCCAGACCGATGCCGCGACTGGCCCCGGTCACCACGGCCACCCGACCCGCGAGGCGACCGACGTTCGGATGCTCAGATTTTGCAGTCACAGTGTGGATTTTAGAAACGGCCAATCGAAGCCGTCAACCATCCGCCGAATGATTTCCGCCCGAGATTCGATGGACAGCCGAGGCGAAGTAAGTGCACTCTTGGTGCACATTGATACCTGGGAAAGGATGCCTGACACCATGCCCGAAGCCGTCATCGTCGCCGCCGCCCGCTCCCCCATCGGCCGCGCCAACAAAGGTTCCCTGATCGACGTACGCCCCGACGACCTGGCCGCTACCATCGTGCGGGCCGCGCTGGACGCGGTACCGCAACTCGATCCACGGCAGATCGACGACCTCATGCTCGGCACCGGTCAGCCCGCCGGCGAGCAGGGCTACAACCTGGGCCGGGTGGTCGCCACCCTACTCGGTTTCGACCACCTGCCCGGCACCACGGTCAACCGGTACTGCTCCTCCTCGCTACAGACCACCCGGATGGCGTTCCACGCGATCCGGGCCGGCGAGGGGGACGCCTTCATCTCCGCCGGGGTCGAGTCCGTCTCCCGATACGCCCGGGGCCGTAGCGACGGGCTGCCGGAGACCACCAACCCCCGCTTCGCCCCGGCGCTGGAACGGACCGCGAACCGGGCGAGCATGCCGGGCGCCGCCCACTGGCGGGACCCCCGGGAGTACGGCGAACTGCCGGACGTCTACCTCGCAATGGGGCAGACCGCAGAGAACGTCGCACAGTTCTGCGGGGTGAGCCGGGCCCGGCAGGACGAGTTCGCGGTCCGCTCGCAGAACCGCGCCGAGCAGGCGATCGCCGACGGCTTCTGGGCCCGGGAGATCACCCCGATCACTCGCCCGGACGGCACCGTGGTCACCGCCGACGACGGCCCGCGTCCGGCCGTCACCCTGGAGGCGGTCGCCGCGCTCAAGCCGGTCTTCCGGCCGGACGGTACGGTGACCGCCGGCAACGCCTGCCCGCTGAACGACGGCGCCGCCGCCCTGGTGGTCATGTCCGACGTCCGGGCCCGTGAGCTGGCCATCGAGCCGTTGGCGCGGATCGTCTCCACCGGACTCTCCGCACTCTCGCCGGAGATCATGGGTCTCGGCCCGGTCGGGGCATCGCGACAGGCGCTGGCCCGGGCCGGGATGTCCATCTCGGACATCGATCTGGTGGAGATCAACGAAGCGTTCGCGGTGCAGGTGGTGGCGAGCGCGGACGAGCTGGGCATCGATCCGGACCGGCTGAACGTCAACGGTGGGGCGATCGCCGTCGGCCACCCGTTCGGGATGACCGGCGCCCGGATCACCACCACCCTGCTCAACTCACTGAGCTGGCACGACAAGACGATCGGCCTGGAGACCATGTGCGTCGGTGGGGGCCAGGGAATGGCGATGATCATCGAGCGGCTGCGCTGAGGTAGCCGATCACGTCACTCGTCCCAGAGTGACCGGTGACCCGGACCGGGTGCCCCCGGCGGGACGCGCCGAGGGCACCCGAGCAGCCGTTACAACCGACTCAGGAGGTGGGGATCCCGTTCGCCGGCGGGGCCGCCGGTGCCTCCGGATACTCGTTGACCGGACCGCTGGCCGAATCGGTCTCGTAGGTGGGCCCGAAGTAGTCCTGCCTGCCCTGCTCCACCTTGATCATTCGCATTCCGCCGTATCCGGAGTGGTTCTCCTTGGAGAAGCGGAGCGGAGCCAGACCGGGGCCCTTGAACCCGCCCCGCTCGACCGCGTCGATCAGGCCCTGCCGGGTCAGGTTCCTGCCAGCGGCGAGGAGCGCCTGCACGAAGAGGTAGCCGACCGACATGCCGTAGACGATGTTGCCGTCGAAGGCCGCACCACCGTTGCGCTCGTCATTGATCTTGCGGAAGAGCGTGGTCCACGGGTCGTCGCTGGCGGCGGCCGAGGGGAGATAGTTGACCCCGAGCATTCCCTCCAGCAGGCCCTTGTTCTCTCCGAGCTGCGCGGCAAGCGTCGGATAGTCACCGCCCACCCCGGAAACGAGCCACGTCGGCTTGAAACCGATCCGGGCTGCGGTGCCGATCGCCAGCGAGGTGAAGCCCGGCACGGTGGCCAGTACGACGACCTGACAGCCGCCGGCCTTCAGCTCACCGATCTGGGGTGCCACGTTGGTGTTGCTGGTGACGTAGGTCTTCCTGACCGCCACACTGGACGCGCCGAGGACCTGCTCCACCCCGGCCAGGCTGTCCTCGCCGAAGTCGTCGCCCTGACCGAAGAAGCAGACCTTCTGCCCGGCGAGGTTGTTCCTGACGTAGTTGGCAAGGATCTTGCCCTCTACGGTGTAGTCAGTGTTGAAACCGAAGGTGTAGGGGTACCGTTTCGGCGCGTTCCAGGCCCGGCTGCCGGAGGCGACGAAGAGGTCCGGCACCTTGCTGTTGTTCAGGAAGTCCAGTACGCCGCTGTGCGGCGGGGTGCCGAGCCCGTTGAGGATGGCGAAGACCCTGTCCTGCAGGACCAGCTCGCGAACCACCTGCTGGGTGGTGGCCGGGTTGTACCCGTCATCCATGATCTTGTAGTTGATCTTACGGCCGTGTACGCCACCGTTGGCGTTGACGTGGTCGAAGTACGCCTTGGTGGCCGGCGCGATCTTCGAGTAGCCGGCCGAGGCCGGGCCGGTCAGCGGCATGTGCGTGCCGACCAGGATCTCGGTGTCGGTGACGCCGGGGACGCTCCCCCCGGCTGGCCCGTTTTCGTCGTCGCTCCCGCACGCCGCCAGGGCCGTGACCAGTACGGCGGAGGTGGCGATCGCGAGTGCGCGGTGCGCGATGCGCTGCATCGTCCGACCTTTCTCGGCCCGGCGGCGATCCGCTGGACCGTTAACGAGGGATGTGGTGGTGGAGCGGGTGCGGTGCCGCATCGGATTACCGCCCGGCCGTCACCCGCAACCGGGCTCCGACGAACCGGCCGACGCGGCGCAGCAGACCCTGCACACCGCCCGGCGCGGCGATCACCACGACGATCAACGTGACTCCGAAGACCGCCAGGGAGAGGTTTCCGTCCAGTCGCTGGGCGACCGCCGGCGACGGGGTGGCCAGATTGGTGATCGTGCTGGTCAACGCCGGAAGGGCCACCAGGAGCAGGGCACCCCAGAGCGCGCCGACCAGGCTGCCGAGCCCACCGATCACGATGGCCATCAACAGATGGAGCGAGAGGGTCAGCGAGAAGGCACCGGGCGAGACGCTCTGTGCCAGCACCGCCAGCAGGCCACCGCCGAGGCCGGCGCATCCGGCGCTGACCACGAAGGCCAGGACCTGGGTACGCCCGACGTGGATGCCGGCCAGTCGGGCGGCCACCTCGTCGTCGCGGACCGCCCGTAGGTTCCGGCCGAACCGGCTGCGGATCAGGTTCCCGAGCAGCACCAGGGTCAGCAGGGCACCGGTGATGGCGATCCAGGCCTGCCACCGCTCGTACGGAAAGTAGAGCCCGAGCGACTCCGGTGCCGGCGCCAGGTAGACCGGCAGCCCCTGCTCACTGTTGAAGACGCCCCGGAAGGTGGTGGCCAGCGCCGGCACGACGACCGCGACGGCGAGGGTTACCCCGGCCAGGTAGGGGCCACGGAGCCGGGCGGCGGCAGCACCGATCACCGTACCGGCGACGACGGTCACCACCACCCCGACGGCGAGCGAGAAGAGCAGGTATCCCCCACTGACCCGCCCGGCGTCGGCCAGCGCGTTCTGGGTCAGGGCGACGGTGTAGGCACCGGTGGCCATCAACGCGCCGTGCCCGAGGGAGAGCTGGCCGTTGAGTCCGGTCAGTACGGTGAGCCCGGCGGTCGCGCAGAGGTACGCGGCGACGGTGGCCAACTGGTAGTTGCGGAACGGCTCCAACGCCCCGGTGAGGGCGAAGAGCCCGACCCCGGCCACTACGGCGAGGAGCAGATGCCGCAGCAGGGTGGAATGGATCAGCGGATTCGAGCGCGGCATCGTGGAATGTGTCGATAGCTTGGCACGTAGCCGGGAAGTGGTCATACCTGCCTCGCTCTGCCGATGGTGAAGAGGCCGGCCGGGCGGAGCAACAGCACGGCAAGCAGCAGTACCAGGACCGCGAGCGGGGTGGTGTCGCTGCCGACGTACCCGCTGACATAGGAGAGGATCAGACCGACCGCGAGGCCCCCGACGACCGCGCCCGGTGGGCTCTCCAGACCGCCGACCACCGCCGCGGTGAAGGCCGAGACGAAGACCAGGTCCATCGCGTGCGGGTTCAGGCCCAGTTCGGTCGGGAAGACCAGCAGCCCAGCCAGCGCGCCGACCGCGGCAGCGAGCGCCCAGCCGAGGGTGAGCATTCCGCCGACGTCGACACCGAGCAGCCGGGAGACCTCGGGGGCGAAGGCCGAGGCCCGCATCCGCAGGCCGACCGGGGTGTGGGTGAAGAGCAGGGCGAGGCCGAGCACCACCACACCGACTGCGCCGAAGACGAACAGGTCGTAGCGGGAGAGCAGGGCCAGGTCACCGAGAGTGAACGGGTCGCGGGAGAACGGGGTGGCAACCGGGCGGAACTCGTTGCCGTAGAGCATTCCGAGGACCGCCTGGATGAACAGGATCAGACCGAGCGCGACGATGACCGCGTTCAGTGGGGCCCGGTGGTCGACGAAACGCATCATGCCGCGCTCGACGACGGCGCCGAGGAGCAGCCCGCCGCCGAGGGCGGCGAGGAAACCGAGCCAGTACGAGCCGCTGGCAGCGGTGACGCTGTACGCGACGTAGCCGGTGGCGACCGCCATCGCGCCCTGGGCGAAGTTGACCACTCGGGCGGCCCGCCAGATCAGCACCAGGGCGAGGGCGAAGGCGGCGTAGACCGCGCCCCGGCTGAGCCCGTCGACGGTGAGGAAGACGAATCGTTCCATCGGTGTGGCCCTTCCCTAGAAGCCCAGGTACGCGTGGCGCAGGTCCTCGTCGTCGTGGAGCCGGGCGGCGTCGGCGGTGACCACCACCTGCCCGAGCGAGAGGACGACGCCGGTGTCCGCGACGGAGAGGGCGCTGCGTACGTTCTGTTCGACCAGGAGCACCGTCAGGCCGGTCCGGTCGCGTAACTGCCGGAGCAGCGTCATGATCTGACCGGTGACCTTCGGGGCGAGGCCGAGTGAGGGTTCGTCGAGCAGCAGCAGTTTGGGTCGGGCGACCAGGGCCCGGCCGAGGGCCAGCATCTGCCGTTCGCCACCGGAGAGCTGATGACCGCTGGCCCGCCGCCGCCGGGCCAGCGGTTCGAAGAGTTGGTAGACCTCGTCGAGGGCGCGTCTCGCGTCGGTTCGGTCGCGGCGCCAGAGCCCGCCGAGGCGGAGGTTCTCCTCGACGGTCAACTCGGTGACCACACCCCGGCCTTCGGGAACGTGGGCCATCCCCCGGCGGACCCGTTGCTCGACCGGGGTGGTGCCGATCTCCTCGCCGGCCAGGACGATCCGGCCGCTGGTGGGGCGGATCAACCCGGAGAGCGTACGCAGCAGGGTGGTCTTTCCGGCACCGTTGGCCCCGAGCACGGCGGTGATGGTGCCGGTGGGGATCGTCAGGTCGACGCCGTGCAGCACCGGCGCGGCACCGTATCCGGCGGTTACGCCCTGTACCTGGAGCAGCGGAGTCTCGGTTCCGCTCATGCCGCCGCCCCGCTTCGCTCACCGGCGACACGAGCCAACACAGAACGGACGACTCGCTCGCTACGCTCGCTCATGCCGCCGCCCCGCTTCGCTCACCGGCGACACGAGCCAACACAGAACGGATGACTCGCTCGCTACGCTCGCTCATGCCACCGCCTCCGGACTGTCCTGGTTGGTCGGCTCGTCGTCGACGCCGAGGTACGCCTCGGTGACGGCCGGGTCGTCGCGGATCTGCTCCGGGGTGCCGGTGGCGATGACCCGGCCGAAGTCGAGCACCACGATCTGGTGGCAGACCGACATCACCAGGTCCATGTGATGTTCGACCAGCAGCACCGAGCACGGTTCGTCGTCGCCGGCTCCACCGTGACGGGCAGCGCGTCGGGGTAGGCCGACGATGAGTTCACCGAGGTTGGCGACCTCTTCGACGCCGAGGCCGCCGGCCGGCTCGTCGAGGAGCAGCAGTCGCGGTCGGGCGGCCAGGGCCCGGGCCAGGGCGACCCGTTTGCGCACCCCGTAGGGAAGGGTCGCCGGTAAGGCGTCGGCGTGCCCGGCGATGCCGAGTTCGTCGAGCAGGTCGAGCGCCTCGGCGCGGAGCCGGCGCTCGTCGCGGTCGCTGCGGCCGAGGCCGAGCAGGGCGGACAGAAAGCCGGCGCGGGCGGAGCCGGTGGCTCCGGCCATCACGTTCTCGGCGACGGTGAGGCCGGCGAAGAGTCCGACGCCCTGCAGGGTACGGGCGATGCCGAGCCGGGTGAGCTGGTCGGGCCGGGGACGCAGTGGTTGCCCGTCCAGGGTCAGCGATCCGGCGACCGGACGGACGAAGCCGCAGATCACGTTGAAGAGGGTGGTCTTGCCGGCACCGTTCGGACCGATGACGCCGACGACCTGGCCGGGGGGTACCCGCAGTGAGACGTCGTCGAGGGCGACGAGTCCACCGAAGCTGACCCCGATGCCGTGCAGGGCCAGGCCCCCGCCGGGGATGGGCCGTGTCGCTGCGGTTCCGGTCATCGACCCTCCTTCACAGGCTCACGAACCGCTTGCGGTTCGAAGTAGACCCCACCGCCGACAAACTATTTGCACTGCCACTGCTATTTACACTGGCAGTGTACTTTTCAAGCGTGCTTCGTCAATACCTCGTTACGAACCGGTGACCTCCCGGAACCAGCTCGGAATCAGCTCGGAATCAGCCCGGTGGCAGATCGACCAGTCCGGCCAGGGCGCTCCGGTGCCGGTCAGCCCCGCCGAAGGCGACCGCCGCCGTCCTGGCCCGCTTCAGATAGAGGTGGACCGGGTGCTCCCAGGTGAACCCGAGCCCGCCGTGCAACTGCACGCACTCCTCCGCCAGGCGTACGGCAACCGGGCCGCAGTGCGCCTGGGCCAACGCCGCTGCCACCTGCGCCTCGGAATCCGGCCCCGCGCCCGGGTCGGCGTCAGCAAGCACCCCGACGGCGTACCGGGCCACCGCCCTGGCCTGGGTGACCTCGACCCAGGCATCGGCGAGCCGGTGCTTGAGTGCCTGGAACCCACCGATCGGCCGACCGAACTGGTAGCGGGTCTTCAGCTGGTCGACGGCCGCGTCCAGACACCACTGGGCCAGGCCGTACTGCTCGGCGGCCAGCAGGACCGCACCGGCGGTCAATCCCCAGTGCAGCGCCCCCGCCGCCGCTCTCCCAGCTGCGATCCGGTACGCCGGCACGGCGTCGAAGCTGAAGTCGGTCAACGCCCGGGTCTGATCCAACGAGACCACCGGCGACCGGCTGACCCCGGCGGCGACGGCCTCGACGATCCAGAGTTCGTCGACGGTCGGGACCAGCAGCAGATCGGCGGTGGCGGCATCGGCGACGCCGGGCACCGTACCGGTGAGCCGATGGTCGTCGGCCCGGACACCGGGTCCGAAAGCTGGGCCGGCATGGACGCCGACCGGTGCGGGACGTACGCCGGCCGGCCCCGGCGGGGTGTCGACCGGCACCACCACCACCGCCCGACGAGTCCCGTCCGCGAGCTGGGTCAGCCATCGCTCGGCAGCGCAGGCCAGCAGGGTCTGGGTGGCGACCACCGCGCTGGCCAGGTACGGCACCGGTGCCACCGCCCGGCCCAACTCCTCGCAGACGATCGCGTTCTCCCGCAGCCCTGCACCACCACCGCCGAGGCGCTCGGGGACCGCCAGTCCGGCCAACCCCATCTCGGTGGCGAGGCGCGACCAGAGCGTCGCGTCGTCGGGGCGGTCCTGGTTGGTCAGCACCCGCTGCCACGGGCTGTGGAGGGTGAGCATCGCCCGTACGCTTCGTCGGAGCTCCAGGTCCAACTCGCTGTAACGCAGGTCGACGCTCATCGGGGCAGGTCCTTCCAGGCGGTGTTCCGATCGGTACGGGGTTCGGTGGGCAGCCCGAGGAGGCGCTCGGCGATGATGCCGCGCAGGATCTCGGAGGTGCCGCCCTCGATGGAGTTGCCCCGGGCCCGCAGATAGCGGTAGCCGGGCGTACGGCCGAGCATGTCGACCCGGTCCGGTCGCCGCAGGCTCCAGTCGTCGTGCCGCAGCCCGTCCACGCCGAGCAGGTCGAGTTCCAGGCCGGATACCGCCTGGGTGAGCGCGGCGTAGGAGAGCTTCACCGCCGACCCTTCGGGGCCGGGATCCCCGGTGACCATCTGTTGCCGCACCAGCAGCCCGGTCAGTCGGACCGCCTCGGCGCGGACCCAGAGCCGGAGCAACTCGTCGTGCAGGGCGGGGGTACGCCGGTCCGGACGGTTCCGCCAGGCCTCGGCCAGTACGCCGATCATGCCGCCTTCGCGCGGTACCGGTCGACCACCGATGACGACCCGTTCGTTCATCAACGTGGTCCGGGCCACCTGCCAGCCCTCGCCGATCTCGCCGAGGCGCAGTTCGTCCGGAAGTCGTACGTCGGTCAGGAAGACCTCGTTGAACTCGGCGTCACCGGTCAGCTGGCGCAGCGGTCGGACCTCCACGCCGGGGGCGGTCATGTCGCAGACGAAGTAGCTCAGGCCCTGATGCTTGGGCAGGTCCGGGTCGGTCCGGGCCAGCAGCAGCCCCCAGCGGGCCCGATGTGCCAGCGAGGTCCAGACCTTCTGCCCGTTGATGATCCAGCCTGCGGTGTGGGCACCGCTGCCGCCGTCGGTTTGGCGGACCGCTCGGGTGGCCACTGCGGCGAGGTCGGAGCCGGCACCGGGTTCGCTGAAGAGCTGGCACCAGATCTCCTCCCCGGTCCAGAGCGGACGCAGGAGCCGCTTCCGGAGGGCGGGGGTGCCGTGCCGGAGGATGGTGGGCGCGGCCAGGCCGAGGCCGATCGGGTTCCGGTGGGGCGGGCTGCCGGGGGCACCGGCCGCGTCGAACGCCCCGTCGACCAGCGGTTGCAGCTCGCGCGGCGCGTCGAGGCCACCTAGACCGACCGGGTGGTGGATCCAGGCCAGGCCGGCATCGAACCGGGCCCGGAGAAATTCGGTACGGCCGATCACCTCGGGGTCGTGTCCGGCCAGGAACTCAGTCACCAGGCTGGACAACCGGTCCTTCCACACGCCTACCTCCCAGGAAGATAGTTGCACTTCTAGTGCAATATATGAGCGTCGGTCGCTCCTCGTCCAGCGCCGGCACGAGTGACCGGCGGGAGCGCCTCCCGCCGGTCACTCGTCATCAGGTGGTTGCCGGTCCGCCCAGTCACCGTGGACAGCCGGTCGAGACGTCCGCTAACTCGGGCAGGTGTTCCGGTACTCCTCGATCGCCAGGCCACTCGGCCCCGGGCAGAGGAACTGTGAGTAGCGGGTGTCGTTGTCCACGAACCGCTTCAACCAGGAGATCATCTGCTTCGCCATGGGTGTGTTGGCGGTCTGCGGGAAGAAGTGACTGGCGTTGTTCAGTTCCAGGTAGGCCTTTTCGGGAGCCGCCGAGATGCTGTTGTAGAAGGGCTCGGAGTGGGTGCTGACCGACGCCACGCTGTCCGACTCGCCGCCGATGATCAGCGTCGGCACCTGTACGGTCGACCAACTCTTGGTGGTGTGCCACGGAGCCAGCGGAATGGCGGCCTTCAGCGCCGGACGCGTCCGGGCCGCTTCCAACGTTCCGCCGCCACCCATCGAGTGACCGGCGACCGCCAGCCGGGAGGCGTCGACCCGGCTCCGCACGGAACTCCTGTTGACCAGGTAGTCGAGGGCGGCCAGCAACTGCCGGCCCCGGCTGTCCGGCTGGTCCAACGTGGTGGTGGTCTCGATGCCGAAGACCACGAAGCCGTGCGACGCCAGCCGCGGACCGAGCCAGTCCAGACTCGACCAGTACGCGGTGAAGCCGGGTGAGATGGCGACCGCCCCGAACGTGCCGTCGCTGGTGGTGGTCGGGTAGTAGATGACGCCGCCGCCGAAGCCGGTCACCACCAGCGAGGAGACGTTGGTCGACGAGGTCGCGTACGGGCCACGCGCTGCCTCGACACTGGCGTCGGTCGGGGCCGGGCCCCGCTCGTACGGATTGTCGGCGGCCTGTGCCCCCGCCGGCGCGGCGGCGATCGCGCCGGTGACAAGGCTGGCGACCATGGCCAGGCCGAGAATGACACGCGCCGGGCGACGGGGCCGGGTGGGACTGGTGTTGGTTGACACGTCTCTGCACTCCCTACGGTGAGGAGATATATCGACGTTCACCAGCTTGTAATCAGGGCTTGGTGTCCTGCATCGGCGAAACCACCGGTCTTCGTGCCATACCAGACCCACCCCGCCCAGAGAGGGGTGCACAGCCCACCCTGTCGGGACGCATCCCTGGTCAGGCTCGTTCGCTCGAGACGTGCCCAATGAGGAAGATGGGGCCGGGTACCTCAGCAGGACCGAACGCCCGTCACGCGGCTTCTACGGGCTGTTCCTCCCCGCGCCCTTTGGCTGGCGTGTCGTCCACAAGTGGCAGCCGGGTCACCAGCAGGGCGCCCACATCGCTGTCGACGACCAGCAACGTGCCGCCGTGCCGCTGCGCGACGTCCCTGGCAATGGTCAGGCCAAGTCCCGAACCACCAGAATCGCGGGCGCGGGCGTCGTCCAGGCGGGTGAACCGTTCGAAGACCCGCTGCCGTTCGGCAACCGGGATACCCGAGCCGTCGTCATGGACCTCCAGCACCACCGCCGGATCGCCGCCGGGCGGATCGTCGGTCCGGACCGTGACCGTGACCGTGGTACGGGCATGCCGGGCCGCGTTGTCCAGCAGGTTGCGCAGCAACCGGTCGAGCTGTCCTGAGTTCCCCCGTACCAGCGCCGCTCCGTCGGTGACGCACCTGAACCCTGGCCCGTCAGCGGTGCCGTCCGCCGTCGGCCTGTGTCCGCTGTCGCGCTGACGCTCGGCGACCTGCTCCCATGCCAGGGCAGCGAGGTCGACCAGCGTCTCTGGTACCGCTGTCGCGTCGTGGCTGGCCAGCAGCAACAGGTCTGCGGTGAGGTCCTGTAGACGCTGCACGTCGAGCAGTGACCGCTGGGCCGTCCGCGGCCAGTCCACCCGGTCCGGGTGGGCGAGTGCCACCTCCAAACCGGTGCGCAGGCTGGCCAGCGGGCTTCGCAGTTCGTGGCTGGCATCCGCGACGAACTGCTGCTGCCGCCGGTGCGCGCGCTCCAGCCGGTCCAGGGTCGCGTTGGTGGTTCGTGCCAGCTTCTCGATCTCGTCACCGGACCGGGGTACCGGTACCCGACGGTCCAGTTGGTGCACGCTGACCTCAGCCATCTCCCGGCGGATCGCCTCCACCGGACGCAGGGCGCGACCGGTGGCGTACCACGCCACGACCGCCACGAACAGTACCGCCAGTGGGAGGAAGACCTTCAGCGAGTCGTCGAACGCTCGGGTGGCGTTCATGGCGTCCCACGGCAACACGAACACGTACAGGGTCAACCGCCGCGTGCCACCAGCGTCCCCGTCCGTCGATTGCATCGATCGCACGGGTACGTCCAGCACCATGCCCACCACGTCGTAGGTGCGGTACTCCCGCCAATGTGGGTGCTCACCCGGCCGCAGGATCGTCGTCGTGATGGTCGTCCAGTCCGGCGCGGCGTCGGCCGGGGCCGGGGCCAGTCCGGACCAGGCTGGGTCCAAGCGCAGCAGGTTGTCGCTACGTGCGACGACCTGCTGAGAGTCGGTGACGACCTCGAACATCGCGTCCCCGTTCAGCCCAGCCATGCTCGCCGGGTCGGCCGGACCACCGGTGCCCGGGACACTGCGGTAGACGTCGGCGAGTTGGTCGAGTTCGCTCCAGGCATTGGTCCGCGCGGCCGTCATCAACTCGTGGTAGACGAGCTGGCGCAGCCCCCAGGCCCCGAGGGCGAAGACCGCGACACAGGCCAGTGCGGCGGTCAGGGCGGCACTGCGCCGCATCGAGGATGGCCACCGGCTAGCCATCGACGACCAGTCGGTAGCCGGCACCGCGTACGGTGTCGATGGTACGGCGACCGAACGGGGCGTCGATCTTGCGGCGGAGGGTGCTGACGTAGACCTCGACGATGTTCGGGTCGCCACGGTAGGCCATGTCCCACACCTGTTCCAGGATGTCGAGCTTGGACATCACCTGCCCGGCCTGACGGGCCAGACACTCCAGCACGGCGAACTCCTTCGCGGTCAGCGCAATCGGCGCTGCGCCCCGGTGACAGGTCCGTCGGCGGGGGTCGACGACCAGATCGCCGAACCGGTACACGAGGTTGCATCCGGCGGCCCCGCGCCGCACCAGTGCCCGGATCCGTGCGGTGAGTACGAGGTACGAGAAGGGTTTGCGCAGAAAATCGTCGGCACCGGTGTCCAGAGCCTCGGCCTCGTCATGGCCACCGGTCTTGGCGGTCAGCATCAGAATCGGTGTATCCACCCCGCGTTCGCGTAACGCCGCGCACACCCGGTACCCGTTCAGACCCGGCAG
The DNA here is from genome assembly GCF_042679305.1 of Micromonospora sonneratiae. Classification (NCBI taxonomy): domain Bacteria; kingdom Bacillati; phylum Actinomycetota; class Actinomycetes; order Micromonosporales; family Micromonosporaceae; genus Micromonospora; species Micromonospora sonneratiae. The sequence continues at coordinate 428,732 of NZ_JBHTMP010000001.1, forward strand.
CATGATGTCCAGAATGATTACCTGATACGGGTGCTGCTCTGCCAGGTACAACCCCTCCACGCCGTCCCGCGCCAGGTCGACGGCGTACCCGTCGGCCTCCAGACCCCACTGCAGGGATTCGGCTAGTCGCTTTTCGTCCTCCACCACGAGCACCCGCATGGGCAAATGATCCCAGACCGAATCCGGCCACCTGAAGAATCCTTCAGCCGCATTCAGCACTCGTTAAGCGGCACCTTGCCAGTCTTCGTACGGCGGCTCAGTCGGTGCAGTGGACCGCCGTCATTTGCGTGTTCGTCGAGTGGGACAGAGGTACGGATAGTGGCTGAATCGATGGCTGGGCCGGACACGGCCAGCGGGCGTATCGCCGTCGGTGCGGAAAGCGTGGTCAAGGTGTATGGCCGAGGTGCCAGCGCGGTACCCGCTCTGGACGGGGTGACCGTGGACTTCGCCGCTGGTCAGTTCAGCGCGATCATGGGTCCCTCCGGCTCCGGCAAGTCCACGCTGCTGCACTGTCTGGCCGGCCTCGACAGGGTCGACTCCGGTCAGATCCGGATCGGGTCGACCGAGATCACTACGCTTTCCGACCGGCAGACGACCCGGCTGCGTCGGGATCGGATCGGCTTCGTGTTCCAGTCGTTCAACCTGCTGCCGACCCTGACCGCGGAGCAGAACATCCTGCTCGGTCTGCAACTGGCCGGTCGACGACCGGACCGGGCCTGGCTGGACACCGTGATCGACGTCCTCGGTCTACGTCAGCGGCTCGGCCATCTGCCCGGCGAACTCTCCGGCGGCCAGCAGCAGCGGGTGGCCTGCGCCCGGGCACTCGTCGGCCAGCCGGATGTGATCTTCGCCGACGAGCCTACCGGCAACCTCGACTCCCGTTCCGGTACCGAGGTGCTGAAGTTCCTGCGGACCTCGGTCCGGGAACTGGGCCAGACCGTGATCATGGTGACCCACGACCCGGTGGCCGCCTCGTACGCCGACCGGGTCGTACTGTTGGCCGACGGCCGGATCGCCGGTCACCTCGCCGCACCGGACGCCGACACCGTGCTGTCCACGCTCACCGGGCTGGCCGCCTGATGTCCCGGGTCATCCTCGCCGGTCTGCGCGCCCGGACCGGACGGCTGCTGTTCTCCGCGATCGCGATCGCGATCGCGCTCGCCGTGGCGTTCGTGACCGGTGCCCGGGTACTCGACGAAGCGGTCGGTGTCGGTCTGCGTGCGGAGTTGGCTGGGCAGGCTCGCAACGTGGACGCGTCGATCACGGCCGGTCTGCACGGAAACCAGACCTCGAACCCACTCAACGACGAGGTCCTGCGAAAGGTCCGGCAGATCCCGGGCGTGGCGGCGGCGGAGGGACGCCTGACCGTTCAGGCCCCACTGGTCGGTGTGACCGGCCGGGCCAGCGACGCCGCCGCGACCGCGCTCCCCGCCGATCCACTGCTGCGACCGTACGAACTGGTCGAGGGCCGGTACCCGGAGACCGACCGGGAGGTCACACTGGACCGACGCACCGCAACCGAGTCGGGGTACCGCCTCGGACAGCCTGTCCGGGTGCTGACCGAGGACGGGCAGCAACGGGAGTTCACCCTGGTCGGCACGTTCCGCCCAGCCGTGCCCGGTAGCCAACTCGGCACCGGCCGGCAGCTGCTGCTGCGCCCCGACGCGCTGCGCCTACTGACCCCGGATGGCAGCTACTCCGAGATCGTGGCCAGAGCGACGTCGGGCACCGACCAGCGGCAACTGGTGGACCAGATCACCCGTACCCTGGACCGCTCCGACCTGGTGGTGATGACCGGCGCGGCGGCAGTCGACCAACTGCTCGCCCAGACCGCCCCGCAGACCCCGGACTTCGCCCGCTTCTTCTCCACGTTCGCCCTCATCGCCCTGGCTGTGGCCGCGATGGTGATCTACAACACCTTCGGCATCCTGGTCACCCAGCGCACCCGGGAACTGGCCCTGCTGCGCTGTGTCGGCGCGTCGAAACGGCAGGTGTTCACCGGTGTGCTGGCTGAGGCGGCGGCCACCGGGGCGGTCGCATCCATGCTGGGACTGTTCGGCGGAGTGGGTCTGGCGGCGCTGCTGCAACTCCTGATCGGCGCGTTCGGCGTCGAGGGCGAGGCCGCCGTCCACACCCCGGTCACCACGCGAACCGTGTTACTCGCCGGCGCGGTCGGCGTACTGGTCACCATGGCAGCATCGCTGGTTCCCGCGTACGCGGCCACCCGCGTCGCCCCGGTCGCGGCACTGCGCACCCGTTCCGACGGTCCGACGAAGGCGGCACACGACAGCCGACTCAGGTCGGCCGTCACCGCGCTGCTTGCCCTGACCGGCACCGGGCTGGCTGTCTTCGGCCTCGAAGCCGGTGCCGAGCGCGGCGTCGCACTCATCGGCCTGTGCCTGCTGGCCCTACTCGGCGCGGCACTGGCCGCCGGCCCACTCCTGGTAGGGCCGATCGTCCGGACACTGGGCGGGGTGCCGCGTCGACTGGCCGGGACACCGGGCCTGCTGGCCTGCACCAACGCCACGCGCAACCCGCGACGGACTGCCGCCACGGCCGCTGCACTCATGCTCGGGCTCACCGTGGTCGCGCTGATCACCACGGTGGTCGCGACCGCCGGCCACAGCGTCGAGCAGGCCATCGACCGGCAGTACCCGGTGGACTACACACTCACTTCCGCAGTGCCTCCCCGCCCCCTACCACCTGCGCTACTGGAAACGATCAGCACGCTCGACGAGGTCGCCGTGGCCGCACCGAGCCAATCGCTCGGCGTTGACCTCGGTCCGGCCGGCGGGTACTGGCTGACCGCTGTGGATGGCAGGGCGATCGGTAGCCTGCTGCGGCCGGGCGTGCTCGACGGCCAACTCGACCGGCTCGGCCCGGACGAACTGGCGATCAGCCGGCAACTCGCCGACGAGACTGGCCTGGCCGTGAACCAAACCCTGCCGGTCAGCACCCGGCACGGCAGGGTGGACATGCGGGTGACGGCGATCTACGACAGCGTCGACGGCCCGGACATCGACCTGGGGCTGGGCCTGATGGACCTGACCACATTGGACACGCTGGACCCGTCGACCACCGGCTACCAGAACATCATGGTCAAGATGCGCCCCGGGATCGGTCTCGCCGAGGGGCGATCGGCGATCGAGCAGGCCGTCTCCGGCTCGCCACTGACCCAACTGGCCAGCAGTGAGGATCTCAAGAAACGTGCGGCCGAGCAATTTCAGCAGCTGCTCGGCTATTTGTGGGCGCTGATCGGGCTCGCCGTCGTCATCGCCCTGGCCGGAATCGGCAATACGCTGTCCCTGTCGGTACTGGAACGGACCCGCGAGTCGGCGTTGCTGCGGGCACTGGGACTGACCCGGGGCCAGCTACGGGCCACCTTGATGATCGAGTCGGTCCTGATCGCGCTCATGGGGGCCGCCCTCGGCCTGGTGCTCGGTGTCGGTTCGGCTTGGCTGATCAGCCGCGTGGCGGCCAGCAGTGCCATGCCGATGACGATGACCGTGCCATTCGGCCAACTCGGTCTCGCACTGGCCACCACGGTCCTGGCCGCCCCGCTGGCGACGCTACTGCCCGCACGGCGGGCTGCGCGAAGGTCCATCACCGCCGGAATGGCCGAGCCGTAGGCCCGCAGCAGCCGAGGTGAACGGGTTGAGCAACCGCGTCGGCGGTTGCTCAACTCCAGCCTGCCGGCATCGGTACTGACGTCTCCCTGAGCCTGTTGACGCTGCTGCGGCTCACTTTCCGAATTTCGGTCACGGCGGGCACGGTCTTGTAGCATTGCCGCGTTCTGCGGCGGCTGCTGAAGCGAGGGCGACATGCGGTGGTTCCGGCTTGTGCTGGGTAGGAAGCGGGTCCAGCACGATCCGGCCCGGCAGGAGGCGCTACTCCAGGACGTCCGGCACCGGTTCGGTGCTCACGCGCAGGTCCGGTTCCCCGACCAGGTCGATGCGGTGACCCGGTTGCTGGACGGCGACGACGGTCTGTTCGTGGCGGCCAGGATCATTCGTGAGTTCGCCGACGAGGCCCATACGGAACTCCTCACCCAGGCCGCCGAACTGCACCGTCGTACGGGTCGCCGGCTTTTGGTCGACCGCCGGAACTACCGGCCGCTGTGGAAGACGGCGGGACACACGTTGCAGTGGCCGCTGTTCGCGCTCCCGTGTGGCTTCCACCCGTACGCGCAGGTGGCTGCGGCCGTCACCGTTGCCGGCGCCCAGGCGTCCCGCTTGGTACAGGTGACCGACCCTTACCCGCTGCTGGCCCACGTGTTCGAGGTGCTCGACCTCACCGCCAACGGCTGGGAGCACGGCCGTGTCCGGGTGGACGTCGACGCTGCCTCCCTGGCCCATCGGCTGATCTCGACCGCCCGACAGATTCGTGCGGCGATGGAGGATCCGCCGCCGCTGCCGCCCCCGGCCCGGGAACAGATGCGCCGCAACAACGCCATCGACGTATACGAGTCCGCGGGCAGCCGGGTGGTCGGCACGATCAACCTGGGCGCGGAGATGAGACCGGCTCTGCTGAGCTGAGACCGCAGCAGCAGCCAGGCAGGTGCCGCGCCTCGGCCCGGCGGGACAGCGGAGGGTCCGTGTCCGCGCCTGTCCTGAGCCGTCCGGCGCTGGGGCAGTGGTGGCGGGTCGTCAGCAGGAATGAGCTGACCTCCGCCTCGAACTGCGCTTCTCGCCACGGTCACGGAGCGACAAAACACGCACCCGCTCCGTTAACTCACCCCCCGGCGGGGCGCGGGCGGACAACAAGTTTTGGAGGGTTCCCACAACTGGAGCCCTGTAGGTGCGTTGTCTGCGGCATGGCGCTCCCGGACAGCAGACGGAAGGGTGAACACTGCCGGGGGCCGCCGTGTCACGGCGCGCAGATCGTTGGTCTACAGGAGGGCTAGGTCGGGTGTTCAGTCGTGTCGCCATCGTCAACCGTGGTGAGGCCGCAATGCGGCTCATCCACGCCGTCCGGGAACTCGCCGCAGAGACCGGGACACGGATCGAGACCGTCGCCCTGTACACCGACGTCGACCGCACTGCCACATTCGTCCGCGAAGCGGACATTGCCTATGATCTCGGTCCTGCGTCCGCGCGCCCGTACCTCGACCTGAAGGTGCTGGAGCGCGCACTGGTGGAGACCGGAGCCGATGCCGCGTGGGTCGGCTGGGGCTTCGTCGCAGAGGACCCCGCGTTCGCGGAACTGTGCGAGAAGGTCGGAGTCACCTTCGTCGGACCGAGCGCGGAAGCCATGCGCAAGCTCGGCGACAAGATCGGCGCAAAGCTCATCGCCGAGGAGGTCGGTGTACCGGTCGCGCCGTGGAGCCGTGGTGCGGTCGAGACGCTGGACGCCGCCCTCGCGGCGGCGACCGAGATCGGCTACCCACTGATGCTGAAGGCGACCGCAGGCGGCGGCGGCCGGGGCATCCGGGTGGTCACGAACGAGGCCGAACTCGCCGATGCCTACGAACGCACCAGCCAGGAGGCCGCACGGGCCTTCGGTAGCGGCATCGTGTTCCTGGAGCGCCTGGTCACCGGTGCCCGGCACGTCGAGGTCCAGGTGATCGCCGATGGCGAGGGCACCGCCTGGGCACTCGGTGTCCGTGACTGCTCGGTGCAGCGGCGTAACCAGAAGGTCATCGAGGAGTCGGCGTCGCCGGTACTCAGCCCTTTGCAGACAGCCGAGCTCAAGGCGTCAGCCGAACGGCTGGCCGTCGCCGTCGGTTACCGTGGCGCGGCGACCGTCGAGTTCCTCTACCACCCCGGCGACAGGTTGTTCGCATTCCTCGAGGTCAACACCCGCCTACAGGTCGAGCACCCGATCACCGAGTCCACCACCGGGTTCGACCTGGTCAAGGCACAGCTGCGGGTGGCCTCCGGGGGCAGGCTCGAGGGTGAGCCGCCGGTGGAGCGCGGGCACGCCATCGAGGCCCGGCTGAACGCCGAAGACCCGGACCGGGACTTCGCGCCCTCCCCGGGCCGTATCGCCCGGCTGGACCTGCCCGCCGGTCCGGGCATCCGCGTGGACACCGGTGTCAGCGAGGGTGACACCATCCCGGCCGACTTCGACTCAATGATCGCGAAGATCATCGCCTACGGTCGCGACCGCGACGAGGCGCTCGGCAGGTTGCGTCGGGCGATGGCGGAGACCACCGTGATCATCGAGGGTGGCGCAACGAACAAGAGCTTCGTGCTCGACCTGCTCGACCAGCCCGAGGTGATCGATGCCAGCGCGGACACCGGCTGGATCGACCGTGTCCGTAGCGAGGGCGGGCTCGTCTCCCACCGGCACTCCGCTGTCGCGGTGGCGGCCGCCGCCATCGAGGCGTACGAGGAGGAGGAACACGTCGAGCGGCAGCGGCTGCTGTCGACGGCGTCCGGCGGACGCCCGCAGGTACAGCACAAGAGCGGCCGACCGCTGGACCTCAAGCTGCGCGGTGTCGGATACCGCGTACGCGTCGCACGGATCGGCGCGCACCGGTTCCGCGTCGGCATCGAAGCCGGCGGCGAGGTCCACACCGCCGACGTCGAACTCGACCGCTTCGACCGGCACACCGGGCAGATCGTCGTCAACGGTGCCCGGTACCACCTGCTCACCGCCACACACGGGCCGATCCATCTGGTGGAGGTGGACGGCGTCACGCACCGGGTCAGCCGCGACGAGGGCGGCGTCGTCCGCTCACCCATGCCCGCACTGGTCGTCGCGACCCCGCTGACGGTCGGTGACGAGGTCGAGGCGGGCGCACCGGTGCTGGTGGTGGAGGCCATGAAGATGGAGACGGTGCTGCGGGCACCGTTCAAGGCGCGGCTGAAGGAGTGCGCCGTCTCCGTGGGCAGCCAGGTGGAGGCCGGTGCCCCACTACTCCGGCTGGAGCCGATCGCCGACGAGAGCGCCGAGGCCGAAGACGGGCCGGAGGCCGCGGACATCGAACTGGACCTGCCCGCCGCGCCCGTGGCGATCCCGGCGCAGGCGCGTACCACGCGCGGTCAGGAGGACCTGCGCAGCCTGCTACTGGGCTTCGACGTCGACCCGCACGACGACCGCCGGGTGATCGACGACTACCTCGAGGCACGCCAGGCGGCCATTGCGGACGGTCACCGGCCGCTGGCCGAGGAACTCGAACTCGTCGACCTGTTCGCCGACCTCACCGAGCTGAGCCGAAACCGGCCGGCCGGCGACGACGGTGACGGCCACGTGCACAGCGCCCGCGAGCACTTCCACTCCTACCTCCAGTGCCTCGACGTGGAGCGGGCGGGGCTGCCGGCTGCGTTCCAGGTCAAGCTCGCCAAGGCGCTCGGGCACTACGGAATCACCGAACTGGAGCGCTCCCCCGATCTCGAAGCCGCCGTGTTCCGGATCTTCCTCGCCCAGCAACGGGCGTCCGCCGACGCCACGGTCGTCGCGACGCTGCTGCGCGCGTGGCTGCGGGAGCCGCCGCCGGACGAGGTGCTGCGCGAGCCCGCCGGTCTCGCGCTGGAACGGTTGGTGGCCGCGACGCAGGTCCGGTTCCCCGTGGTCTCCGACCTCGCCCGTGGTGTGGTGTTCGCCTGGTTCGCCCAGCCGCTGCTGCGGCGCAACCGTGCCCGGGTCTACGCCGACGTCCGCCGGCACCTGCGTCACCTGGACGCGCACCCGGACGCACCGGACCGCGCCGAGCGCATCGCCGAGATGGTGCGCAGCACCGAGCCGCTGGTACGGCTGCTCGGCCAGCGGCTCGTCCGTACCGAGCTGGACAACGCGGTCATGCTCGAGGTGCTGACCCGGCGGTACTACGGCAACAAGGGGCTCACCGGCGTCCGTACCCGTACGGTCGCTGGCTGCACGTTCGTGGTCGTCGAGCGCGCGGGCTCGTGCGTGGTCTCCTCCGCCGTGAGCTTCGAGGCACTGGGCAGCGCGCTGCGGGGGCTCGCCGAGCTGGCCAACGGCGAGGACGCCATCGACGCCGACATCTACCTCGCCTGGGAGAAGCAGCCGGCCGACTTCGACGCGATGGCCGCCGCGCTGCACGAGGTCATCAGCGCCTGCCCGCTGCCGAACCAGGTCCGCCGGGTCACCACCACCGTCGCGGGCCGGGGCGGCGCGGTGATGCACCACCACTTCACGTTCAGCCCGTCTGACAACGGGATGGTCGAGGAGCGGCTGATCCGTGGCCTGCACCCGTACATCGCGCAGCGGATGCAGATGGAGCGGCTGCACAAGTTCGATCTCACCCGACTTCCGTCGTCGGACGAGGAGGTCTACCTCTTCCAGTGCGTGGCCCGGGAGAACCCGTCGGACGACCGGCTCGTCGCGTTCGCCCAGGTACGCGACCTGACCGAGTTGCGTGAGCACGACGGCAGGCTGGTCGCGCTGCCGACCGCCGAGGACACCATCGCCACCTGCCTCGACTCGATCCGTCGTGCCCAGTCGCGGCGCCCGTCGAAGAAGCGCTTCAACACCAACCGGATCGTGATCTACGTCTGGCCACCGAGCGGCCTCACCCGCGAAGAGATGGAGATGATCGCCGGGCGCGTACGGCCGACGACCGCGGGCGCGGGGTTGGAGGAGATCCTGTTCATCGCACGGCAGCGCGACCGGGACACCGGCGAGCTGACCAAGATCGCCGTACGGATCTCCTTCGACGCCACCGGCGGAGCGGAGCTGACCATCGGCGAGCCGTCGGACGAGCCGGTCGAACCGCTCGACGACTACCGGCAGAAGGTGCTACGGGCCAGCAGCCGTAACGCGGTGTACCCGTACGAGCTGACCGGCCTGCTCGGCAGCTTCGTCGAGCACGACCTCGACGGCGACCACGTCCTGGTGCCGGTCGACCGGCCGAAGGGGCGTAACACCGCGGCGATCGTCGCGGGTGTGGTCACCACGCCGACCCAGCGGCACCCGCAGGGTGTCACCAGGGTGGTGCTGCTCGGCGACCCGACGAAGTCGCTCGGTGCGCTGTCGGAGCCGGAGTGTCGCCGTGTGATCGCCGCACTGGACCTGGCCGAGCGGATGCGGGTGCCGCTGGAGTGGTACGCGCTGTCCTCCGGTGCCCGGATCTCCATGGAGTCGGGCACGGAGAACATGGACTGGGTGGCGGCGGCGCTCAAGCGGATCGTCGAGTTCACCCAGGACGGCGGCGAGATCAACATCGTGGTCGCGGGCATCAACGTCGGCGCGCAGCCGTACTGGAACGCCGAGGCGACGATGCTCATGCACACCAAGGGCATCCTGGTGATGACGCCGGACTCGGCGATGGTGCTCACCGGCAAGCAGTCGCTCGACTTCTCCGGTGGCGTCTCGGCCGAGGACAACTTCGGCATCGGCGGGTACGACCGGGTCATGGGCCCGAACGGGCAGGCGCAGTACTGGGCGCCGAACCTGGCCGCGGCGCGGGATGTGCTGATGTTGCACTACGACCACACGTACGTCGCGCCCGGCGAGGATGCGCCACGGCGGGCAACGACGTCCGACCCGGTCGACCGCGACATCTCCGACTTCCCGCACTCCGTGGCGGGCAGCGACTTCACCACCGTGGGCGAGATCTTCTCGGCCGAGGCCAACCCGGACCGCAAGAAGCCGTTCGACATCCGGACCGTGATGCGGGCGCTCTCCGACCAGGACCACCCGGTACTGGAACGCTGGGCGGGCATGGCGGACGCGGAGACCGTGGCGGTGCAGGACGTGCATCTCGGCGGTATGCCGGTATGCCTGCTCGGCATCGAGTCACGGGCGGTGCCGCGGCGCGGCTTCCCGCCCACCGACGGCCCGGACACCTACACCGCCGGTACGCTGTTCCCCCGGTCGTCGAAGAAGGCCGCGCGTGCGATCAACTCGGCCAGCGGCAACCGACCGCTGGTGGTGCTGGCGAACCTGTCGGGCTTCGACGGCTCGCCGGAGTCGATGCGCAAGCTCCAACTGGAGTACGGCGCCGAGATCGGTCGCGCGATCGTGAACTTCCGTGGACCGATCGTGTTCTGCGTGATTTCGCGGTACCACGGCGGCGCGTTCGTGGTGTTCTCGAAGGCACTGAACCCGAACATGACCGTGCTCGCGCTGGAAGGCTCGTTCGCCTCGGTGCTCGGTGGTGCCCCCGCCGCCGCAGTGGTGTTCTCCGGAGACGTCAACGCCCGTACTGCGGCCGACCCACGCGTACGGGAGTTGGAGGCCCGCGTCGCGGCCGCCGCCGGTGCCGACCGCGCCGCGCTGACCGCCGAGCTCGACGAGCTACGTTCGTCGGTCCGCGCGGAGAAGCTCGGCGAGGTGGCCACGGAGTTCGACCGCGTACACAACATCCAGCGCGCGGTCAGGGTCGGCTCCGTCGACGCCGTCATCCGTGCTGCGGAACTCCGCCCACGGATCATCGAGGCCATCGAGTCCCGTCTGCATTAGCCCCGAACCCGCCCGGCGCCCAAAGCTCCGACCAGGCAGACATCGAAGAGAGCTTCACTCTCGTCGGTCTGGTCAGGCAGGGCGTCGGGCGGCTACCGCGTCTGGGACGATCAGATCCGCCGGTGGGGCGCGCTGTACGAGAAGTGTCAGACACGACGACCGCAGGCACGCTGTCGAAAGACCGCAGACAGACCACGTGACGCTAGTAGTAGCACTGCAAGACCAGATCGTCTACCCGGATGAACTGTGGAGTCGGCCGGTTGTCGCCGTAGATCACCTGCAGGTAGATATTTCCATGAAATCTCGTCAGGTCCAGGTTGTGAATGGCGACGAGATGATAGCCACTACCGTTACCGTTGATCCAGGGATAGTGCTCGGCAATGATGTGCCACCCATTAGGGTCCCACACCTGAAGGCCAGCGACCGCCCCCGCTCCGAGCACGTTCATGCGGACAGCCGCACTACAGTTCCATTTCTTCCCGGAGAACCCACCGTCGAGATTGACTGCCAATCTGTGGGCTGCCCAGCCGTTTCCCACATGGAGCCATCCGTTGTTGGCCCCGGTGTAGGCGACACCTCCGTTTATGTCGAAACCCGCAACCCCGTCCCCATCACCACCGGAGTCCATCCTGGTCCAGGGACTTCCTTCAAAACTGTCCCATACCTGCACCACACCCGCCTGCGCCGGACTGGCGCCGGAAACTACCGCTGCGGTCGACAGGACGCAGGCGAGAACGCTCGCCGACGCGATCATTCGGAACAGCTTCGACACGTGGATCCTCACGTCGCCTCCGAAGTCGATACTGGGCACATCCAGCTCACTGTAATTGCACCACTACATTGATCGCAATGCATGGATCTCACCTCAAAAGCAGGGCCGGACAGCAAGATTTTGAGCCTGCGCGACATGTGACATATGCCATGTGGACAAACGCGGGTTCGATCCCTTCCGAGAACCGGAAGGACACTTCCAGAAGAAGGAGGGCGGGCACGCTTCAGCGTAGGCGACAGCCATCACAAACGACCGGTGCCCGGCGCCCAGGTGCGCGATGTCCGTCTCACGCGGCGCCCGCCGCACGAGAGGGGCGGACGGGGGCCGCCGAGTACCGCCGCACAGCCGTGAGCCTGTGAGCATGTCGCCCGCGACGGCAGTACGGACCGGTTCGGCCAGCAGGGCCGGGCCGGATCGTTTGAGCACGAACCCGCCAGCGTCGCAGCGCAACCCGGCGCGCTGACACTCGTCGAGGTCGAACACGGACGACCATGACGACCCGGGTCTCGCGAGACGCTCCGTCGCAGCCCACCGCGTCAAGATATTGCGATCTTAAGATCAATCAATATAGGTTGGCGTCGATTTTTATCTCTCGATTTCGAGGTGTCCGGACAGGGGATTCGAGTAGCCGAGAGGGGCAAATCGGTGCAGGGTGTAAGTAGGCGCAGACTCTTGGCAGGCGTGGCCGGTACAACGGTGCTGGCTGGCGCAACACCTCTGGGTCGAGCCACCGCGGCCGACTCGTCCGACCGGGCCACACTGGCGGGACGACGCGTCGGACTGGGTGAGGGGACGGATCTGGCCGCTCGGGTCTCGCCAGACGGCCGCCAGATCGCGATCGACCTGGTCGGGGTGCTCTGGGTGCTACCCGCCTCAGGCGGATCGGCACGCAGGCTGACCAGTGAGTACTTCGACATCGCACAGCCCGACTGGTCACCGGACGGGACGACGATCGCCTTCCAGTCCTACCGGGACGGAACGTTCAACCTCTGGCTGATCCGGCCGGACGGATCGGGACTGCGGCAACTCACCCGAGGTCCGTTCGACCACCGCGAGCCCAGGTTCTCCCCCGACGGGACACGGATCGCGTTCTCCGCCGACCGGTCCGGCAGCTACGGCATCCATCTCCTGGACCTCACGACCAACACCATCACCACACTCACGGACAGCGCTGCCGAGGAGTACGAGCCCGCCTGGTCACCGGATGGCAGACGAATCGCGTTCGTCGTCGCCAACACCCGTATCGACGTCATCGACGTCGCCAGCGGAAACCGGAAGACCGCGGTGAGCGTACCGACGGGACACGTGATCCGAGCCCCGGAATGGACGCCCGACGGCGGTGAACTGCTCTACAACGTGATCGCCAACGGACGTAGCGAACTGTGGCGCAACGGCACCGCCGAGGTCGCCGGGGAGGATGTCTTCCCGTTCCGGGTCTCGTGGCGCTCCCCGCAGGAGTACGTCTACACCGCTGACGGTCGTATCCGCCGCCGGAGGCTGGGCGGCGACCGGGTGAACGAGATCGGCTTCGTCGCCCCGCTCGCCCTCGCGGCACCACGCTACGACAAACGGCGGCGCGACTTCGACTCGGTGACGCCGAAACCCGTTGTCGGGATCGGTAGCCCGATGCTCTCCCCGGACGGAAGGAGAGTCGCCTTCCGCGCTCTGAACGACATCTGGACCATGACGATCGGGCAGCGCCCACAGCCCCTGACGCGCGACCCGTGGTGGAAATCCGATCCTGCCTGGTCACCGGACGGCCGCTACCTGTCCTACTCCAGTGACCGGAGTGGCAAACTCGACATCTGGCTGCGTGACCTGAGCACCGGGCAGGACCGACAGTTGACCAACATGCCGAACGCGGCTGCGGTTTCCGGAAGCTGGTCGGCCGACAGCAGCCGCCTGGCATTCCTCGACCAGACCGGAGCCCTGTACACCGTCGAGGTGGCCACCGGGTCGGTAAGACCGATCTACCAGGCGACCTACCAGCCGGGACGCCCCACCTGGTCGGCCGACGGAAACACGATCGCGCTCGCCACCATCGTGCCCTACTCCGCCCGGTACCGCGAAGGACTGAGCAAGATCCTTCTTGTCGACCGGCACACCGGTGCCGGTCGGTACGTCGACCCACTTCCCCACCGGTCGATCCAGACCCGTGGAGACGACGGACCGGTCTGGTCGCCCGACGGCACCCGGATCGCCTTCGTCGTCGCAAGCGTGCTCTGGGTGGTGGACGTGCACGCAGACGGCACCTTCGCCGACACACCCCGGCAGATCAACAATGAGGTCACCGACGCGCCGAGTTGGAGCGGAGACTCCCAGCACCTGCTCTACCTGCACAACGGCCAGCTCCGGATCATCCCCGCTGGCGGCGGCACGCCGCGTACCGTACCGATGCGACTCACCTGGACCAACACCGCGCCCCGTGGCCGCACCGTCATCCATGCCGGTCGGATCTGGGACGGTGTTCAGCGTCAACTGCGGGACGATGTCGACATCGTGGTCGAAGGCCATCGGATCACCGCAGTCGAACCCCACCGACCGGGACGCGACGGTCGCCACGTCGATGCCCGCGGTGCCGTCGTGCTCCCCGGCCTCATCGACATGCACCACCACCGGGAGATGCAGGGCTACTCGTACGGCGACCGACAGGGTCGCCTCTGGTTGTCCATGGGTGTCACCACCACGCGTTCTCCCGGCAGTCCCGCATACCACATGGTCGAGGAACGGGAATCGATCCAGTCCGGAGCCCGGATCGGCCCACGCTACCTTGGCACCGGGGAGGCCTTCGACGGTCCCCGGATCTTCTACAACTTCATGCGCCCCACGTACGACGGGAAACAGCTCAGGCTCGAACTGGAGCGTGCCGGCGCCCTCGACTACGACCTGACCAAGTCGTACGTCCGGCTGCCCCCCGAATGGCAGCACCGGGTCATCGAATGGTCCCATCGGCACGGAATACACAGCACCTCGCACTACCACTACCCGGCATTCGCGTTCGGCGGCGACAACATGGAGCACGTCGGTGCCACCAGCCGGTTCGGTTACTCACGCACCGTGTCCGCCCTCGGTGCCGTCTACCAGGACGTCGCTGGAATCTTCACCACCACCCGGGCAGCGCTGACTCCGGTCCTCTACAACTCGTTCATCCTGCTCGGTGACGACGACAGTCTCGCCGTCGACCGACGGGTACGTACCCTCTACCCCAGTTGGGAGTACGCGGCCCTACAGGCCGTCGTCGCGACCGCACGCGACACCGACCAGACCGTCATCCGCGAGAACCTGATCCGCCAGATCACCCATGTCGCCGCCCTGATCCGGGGCGGCGGCCGCGTGGTCACCGGTACGGACTGCCCGATATTCCCCACCGCGATCAGCATGCACCTCAACCTCCGCGCCATGGTCGCCCTCGGGGGGCTGACCCCGTACGAGGTCCTCACCACGGCCACCCGAACCTCGGGCGAGTTCCTCAACGAACCGCTGGGCCGCATCGCGCCGAACTACTATGCCGACCTCATCTTCCTCGGGGACGATCCACTCAGCGACATCGAGCACCTGGCCGACGTTCGACAGGTCATGGCGAACGGCGTACTGCACACCGTCGATGACCTCCTCGAACCGTTCGCGGGCCGGCAATCGGCGGCATCGACCCGGAAGAGCACTCTGCTACCGCCCCTTCCTCCCCACCCCGCCAACGCGGGTTACTGGTGGCACGATCCGCACTACCTCCAGGAAAGCAAGCATGCCTGCTGCACCGAGGGATGACGCCGAGTAGCCAGGGCGGGTTGCCGTCCCACGGGGTGCAGGACGCGCCGGCTGTCGTCGAGGAGCGCGCAGCCGGACATCGAATGGTCGCCGGCTCCCCTGCTCGGGGGAGCCACATCCCTCCCGCAAGGGATTCCCGTCCGACGTGGCGCGACGAGTATGGCCGTCATGAGCACTGATACGACGCCGAGCCGGCTCACCGTCTGGGCGGGCCACACCATGATCCTCATCGCCGTGCTGCACACCGCCATGTTCGCCTGGCTCGCCCCATGGGCCAGTTGGCTCGCCGGAGACCTCCGCGACCGGTCCGACGGCAACGACTCGATGGTGACGTTCTGGGCGCTGCCCGGCGGATTCGTCGTGGTGTTGGTGCTGCTGGGACTGCTGGTGTCCCGGGTGGGAAGGCAGGGGCAGCAGGTCCCGGGGTATGTCGGCTGGGCGCTGCTCGGCTGGGCGGCCCTGGCCATCTTCCTGATCGGACCGAGCGGATTCCTCGGTGCGCTCATTCCCGCGGGGCTGCTGATCGCGGCCAACCTCACCACCGCAAGGACCGCTCACTGAACACGACCGACGGACACGTTTCAAGGCCGGTACGTCGCGAGACAGGCATCGCAATGGACAGACATCTCTGCATTCTGCCCACCGCTCTGGAAGTGCCGAGCCATGGTGCGAGCGCTGCTGTGGAAGGCTCGTGACCTGCCGCAGCAGCGCTCGCACGGTTGACGCCGGTACCACGCTCCCAGCACATCACGTCAGCATCATGCCGGCGGGCGGCCCACAGGATGCTGGATTGGCCGGCCAGCATTCGATCAGCGACGGCTCGACCGCCGGGTTCAGCGAGCTGAACCGGGGTGGCTCAGCCCCTCTGCACTCCGGAGGCAGCAACAACCTCCGCCCGTGTACTGCTACGGATACAGGTCACGGAGGAAAACTTGTTGATGCCCACCCATTGACCATACCGATAGACGTAGGTATTCGTCGGAAGGTTCAAACACTTCGCCCAGGTCCGGTAGGTGCCGGTGCCTGACGTGCATTTCCAGGCCGTGAAATTGTTCGGGAAAGTGATCCCCGAACAGTTGGTTGGCAGAGCGTGGGCCGGCGTGGCGACCAGGGCCACGGATCCCAGGGTCACTCCCATCGTCATAGCCACGCTGACCGCGACCTTCTTCGCAGCCGTTCCGAGCCTCCCGCTTCCGGTTCTCTTCGACGTCATCGTCGTCCCCTTCCGAATCCGGCCGACCAGGTGAGCATATTTCCCACCCGTGGGCATGACCTTAGGAGACGAATTGGTCGCCTGCATGTCGTCATTTGTGTGACGTGCAGGCAGTGGCGCGGAGCCATCCCGGCGGGGATAGACCGGGCCGACGGGGCCAAGACAAACCGCCCCCGTAGGCACGTCCACCGGTCGGCCGGCGTCCTCCCCTGGGTACCAGCGCCCGTTCGCCGGCCACCTGCATCGGTGACAGCCAGTTCACCCGGGACCCGCGGAAGCGGCGCCGGTTGCCGATTGCCGATTGCCGGTTGCCGGTTGCCGGTTGCCGGTTGCCGGCAGTTCAGCTGTACGCGGGCAGCGGTTGAACACCGATGTGGATAACAAGTTCATATAGCTGGCGATCACCGCGTTGCATCGCGATATGCATCTGTCGGCATCGCGAGCCGCGGTGCGGGAGAACGACTTGTGTGCCACGGAGGTTTGCGATGCATGACAGCGAACTGAGCGCATCGGGTAACCAGACCTCGGATCTGCTACGCAGCCTGCGGCCACCGCGACGGTCACCGCGTCCGCTGTTGGCTACCGCACTGGCAGCAACGCTGGCGTTCATCGTCGCGACGTCCGGAGTGGAAGGTCTGCCGAAGCCGCCGAACACGAGCCCGGCCACGTCGGCCGGAACGTCCCGGGGCGGCGACGGTGCCAGCGGGGCGAACACGGCCGCGCCGCGACAGCGGTGGGATGGCGCACCGGGCGACGGCAGTACTTCGAACCAGCGTGTGAACACGACGATCCCCGCCTCCCAACGGTCGCGCTATCCGCAGCACTCGCTGCCACAGCAGCCGACCGTTCCGGCCAACACCGCTTCCCAACAGCAGCCACCGGCGGCGCGGCTGCGCGGTTACCAGCCGACCAGTAGCCAGGAGTTGACTCAACAGCGCGATGCCCATCGACAGGTCTACGCCAACGCCGACGGCACCCAGACCACCGTCTTCTCCACCGCACCGATCAACTACCGGACCGCCAGCGGCGGCTGGGCACCGATCGACCCGAGGCTGACCGCCGACCCCACTTCCGGCTGGCGCAACACGGCCGACGCAATGCAGGTCCGGCTCGCCGCACGGGCCGACGCCCCGGCCCTGGCGCACTTCGCCATCGCCGACGGTCAGGCCGTGTCGTACGCGTTGGCCGGCGCTGCGCCGGTACCGGGACGGGCCGATGGCGCGCTGGTCACCTACCGTGGCGTGCTGCCCGACGTGGACCTCGAGTTGGAGTCGCGCCCCGGGGCGCTGAAGGAGACGCTGGTACTGCGCTCCGCCGACGTGCCGAGAACGTACGACTTCCCACTACGCCTCGAAGGGCTCACTGCGGCGGTGCGCGACAACACGGTGGTGCTGACCGACGCCACCGGCACGGTGCGGGCCGTCTTCCCACCGGGCTACGTTGTCGACGCCGCACCCGTTCCGGCGACCTCGACGGCTGTCACCTACCAGTTGCTTGCTGTCGGCGGTAGGCCGACACTGCGGGTGTCCGTGGACGACAGGTGGCTGCGTGATCCGGCCCGCGTCTACCCGGTGCGCCTGGATCCGACGGTTCAACTGCCGGTCGACAACGGCGCGGCCGACTCGGCCATGTACGTACACGGCTCCGGTTCCGCCTCGGGCGGCAGCGAGTTGCGGGTCGGTACGGTGGACGGCGCCAACGCCGCGTCGTACCTCAGGTTCGGTGGCCTGGTGGATCGGCTGCGCTACCACACCATCTACGGCGCGCAACTGCAGGTGGTCAACTACGACTCCGACTCCTGTCGACCACGGGAGGTGACCGTACACCCGGTGACGGCTGCCTGGTCGGCCGGCACCGGCTACTCCTACCCCGGCCCGGCCGTCGGCGCGGCACTGGCCAGCAAGTCGTTCGCGTACGGCTACGTCGAGTTCGGTGCGGACCGATCGGCCTGCCCGACCGCTGCCGAGGCACTCGACCTGGGCGCTGCCGGAGCCACCCTGGTGCAGCGGTGGGTCAACGGGGAGCAGGCCAACCATGGTCTGTCGCTGCGGGCCTCGACCGATCCGCTCAGCGGCAAGCGGTTCACCGGTCCCGCGACGGCCAACCCGCCGAAGCTGTACGTGACGCACAGCCCGTACAACGCGTCGTACCACATCCCGAAGCCGGTGCCCAACCCGCCGGTGCTGCAGAACCAGGACGGTCGGGTCGCCGTGACGGTGACCAACCGCAGCGCCGAGGCATGGGCGGTGGGCAGCTACTACCTGGCCTACCGTGCCTACAACGCGCGGACCGGCGCGGCGGTCACCCAGCAGCGCGCGGCCAACCTGACCGCCCCGGTGGCCCGCGGCGCCAAGGTGACCCTCGACGCGACCATCAAGGCCCTGCCGCCGGGGCGGTACTTCCTGGACTTCACCATGGTGCGTACCGGCGGCGCGGTCTTCACCGACCACCAGGTACCACCCGCGCGGATGGTGCTGGAGGTCACCGACATCCCGCCGGTCGTGCAGGAGCTCTACCCGCCGAACGGCTACGCCGCGTCGACGCTGGCCCCGCAACTGTGGGCACGTGCGTTGGACATCGACGCGCCCCCGGGATCGTCGCTTTCCTACAAGTTCGAGGTGTGCGAGCAGACGGCCTCCGGCGGCACCACCGGGTGCTTCGACTCGGGCTTCCAGGCCAGGACCGCCTGGACCGTGCCGGCCGGCCGGTTGTACTGGAGCAGGACCTACCAGTGGCGGGTGATCGTCAAGGACGGTGGCAACGAGGTCTCTTCGCCGTCTTCGACGCTGCTCACCGCCGTACCGCAGCCGGAGATCACCTCGCGGATCGCAGGCGCTACGACGGCTGCGAACGACCGTGAGTTCGACGCCCAGACCGGCAACGTCTCCACCACCGCCATGGATGCCACGGTCACCACGGTCGGCCCCGAGCTGAACCTGGTCCGCACCTACAACAGCCTCGACCCGCGGCGCGACGGCGCGTTCGGTGCCGGCTGGTCGACCCGCTACGACATGCGGGTCGTCGCCGACGCGGACGGCTCCGGCAACATGCTGGTCACCTACCCGGACGGGCAGCAGGTGCGCTTCGGGAGGAACCCGGACGGCACCTTCGCCGCCCCGTCCGGCCGTACCGCGTCGCTGACCTGGAACGGCACCATCTGGACGCTGGTCGACAAGGCGCGGATGGCCTACCAGTTCTCCTCCACCGGCCGACTGACGAAGATCACGGATGCCGCGCACCGGTCGATCGTGCTCACCTACAGCACCACCGACGGGAAGCTGGCCCGGGCCCGCGTCGCCAACAGCCAGACCAACACCGCCGGCCGGTCGCTGACCTTCACCTGGTCCGGCGCGCAGGTGGCCAGCGTCGCCGCGGACGCGGTCAACGGCACCGCACCGACCTGGACCTACACCTACAGCGGTGACCTGCTCACCTCGGTCTGCGCCCCCGGTGGCGCGTGTACCCGGTACAGCTACGCGGCCGGCTCGCACTACCGCACCGGCGTGCTCGACGCCAAGCCGGAGTCGTACTGGCGGCTGGGCGAGGCGCAGGGTACCGCCGTCGGCAGCGAGGTCGCCGTCAACCTGGGCAAGGACGCCGGCACCTATGCGGGCGTGACCCTGGGCACGGCGGGTGCGCTGACCGGCACCGGCAACACCGCAGCAAGCTTCAACGGCACCTCCTCCGTGGTCGAGTTGCCCAAGGGCACGGTGAAGAAGTCACGCGACGGCGCGGTCGAACTCTGGTTCAAGGCCAGCATCACCGGCAGCGGCGGTCCGCTGCTCGGCTACCAGGACAAGACGCTCGGCGACGCATCCACCACCGGGGTGCCGGTGCTGTACGTGGGCACCGACGGCCTGCTGCGTGGGCAGTTCGGTGGCCCCACGATCGCCCCGCTGACCTCGACCGCCGCCGTGAACGACGGGCGCTGGCACCACGCGGTGCTGTCGGTGATGGGCGGGGTCCAGACGCTCTACCTCGACGGGGCCAGGGTGGCCGAGCGTACCGGCACGACGGTCGAGCACTCGCTGCTCACCTTCAACCAGCTCGGCGCGGCGTACGCGACCACACCGGCATCCTGGCCGGGCTGGGGTACGACGGCGCGTCGGTACTTCACCGGTGCGATCGACGAGGTGGCCGTCTACTCCCACCCGCTGGGCCAGGCAGCGGTCGCCGCGCACTACCAGTACGCCGCCGGCGCCAACCAGTTGACGACGGTGACCCTGCCCAGTGGCAAGATCGCCGCGCAGTTCACGTACGACACCGCAGCCGACCGGGTCACCAGGCACACCGACCGGCACGGCGGGGCCTGGACCATCGGTGCCCCGCTGGTGTACGGCGGTGACACCGACCTGCGCCGCAGCGTGCAGGTGTTGGACCCGGCGAACCGGCCGCACCTGTACGAGTACGACGGGCTCACCGGTCAGCTGCTGCGTTCGGGCACCCCGCTCGGCCTGGAGACCCGGGAAGAGGACCGGCCCGGGTCGCCCACGCCGACGCCGACGCCCACGCCGCCGACCGAGGTGTGCTCCGCCCCCGACCCGGGCGACCCGTCGTTCTGCACCGTCATCCCGGGTGATGCGGGCGGACCGGTGTTCGTCCGGCATCCGCTCGAGGGAATGGCGATCCGCACGTTCGAGTACGACGATCGCGGCAACCAGACCGTGGTCACGAACGAGAACGGCGACGCCGTACGGATGACCCACGACCAGCGCGGGAATGTGGTCTCGAAGCGGACCTGTCGCGCGGCCGGCGTCTGCCACACCAGCTACACGACCTATCCGGGAACCGTGACCGACCCGTTCGACCCGCGTAACGACCTGCCGACCGAGTCACGGGACGGACGCTCGGCCAACGCCACCGACAACACCTACCGCACCACCTACACGTACACCTCGTTCGGTGAGCTGGCCACCCAGGTCAACCCGGACGGCAGCACGGTCAGCCACACCTACACCACCGGTGGTGAGGCAGCGTACGGCGGTGGCAACGTGCCGGCCGGCCTGTTGCTGACCACCACCGACGCCCGCGGCAGGATCACGCGCTACGCCTACTACCAGAACGGCGACCTGTACCGGGTCACGCAACCGTCGGGGATGGTCACCAGCTACACCTACGACGCGCTCGGCCGTGTGCTCACCACCACGGAAACGTCCGACGCCCACCCGACCGGTGTGGTCACCAGCCAGACCTACGACGCCTTGTCGCGGCCGGTCAGCACCACCGAACCAGCCACCACGGACGCGGTGACCGGCCAGGCACACCAGAAGCACTCCACGACGACCTACGACGTGGACGGCAACGTGATCCGGATCGAGGTCGACGACGTACGCGGCGACGATGCCACCCGCACCACCTCGTGGGAGTACGACCAGCACAACCGGCCGGTCAAGGTCACGGATGCGGAGGGCAACGAGACCGTCAAGAACTACGACCGGTTCGGCAACGAGACCAGCGTCGTGGACGCCAACGGCAACCGGTACGACTACGCGTACACCGCGCGGAACACGTTGGCCGAGGTCCGGCTGCGCGCGTACACCGGGGACGAGGGCCCGACCACCGGCGACTACCTGGTGCTGCACACCTACACGTACGACTACGCCGGCCGGATGGTCAGCGACACCGACGCGATGGGCCGACGGCTGGAGTACCAGTACTACGGCGACGACCAACTGCACCGCATTGTGCTGAAGAACTTCCGCAACCCGGACGGCAGCACGCGCGACTACGTGGTGGAGGAGAACACGTACGACGGGGCCGGTAACCGCACCCGGCAGGCCGCCGCCAACGGCACCGCGGTCACCCAGCAGACGTACACCCGGGCGGGCAACGTCGCCACCGTCGTGGTCAACCCGGGTGCCGCCGCACTGACCACGTCGTACACGTACGACGCGATGGGCAACGTGACCCGGATGACGCGTACCGGCCGGGCGTCGAACGTGCCGTGGACCCTGGCCACCACCCCGGAGCAGGTCGACTACGCCTACGACGACAGCGGCAACCCGGTCCGCCAGACGGTCGTCGCCGGCACGGTCAGCCGGGTCACCACCAGCACCTACGACCAGCGTGGGCTGCTGACCTCCGCCACCGACCCGCTCGGTCGGACGATTCGGTACGACTACGACGAGTTGGGGCGCCAGATCAGGGTGACCGCCCCGCCGGTGGCCGCCGAGGAGAACGGTGGCGCGCCGACCACGGTCACGCCGACCACCGTCACCGGCTACAACACCTTCGACGAGACGGTGCACCTCGCCGACGCCCGGGGCAACGTCACCAGCTACACCTACAACCGGCTGGGTCGACAGGTCGGCCGTACGGCTCCGACGTACTGGCCGCCGGCTGGGCTGACCGCGCTGCAACCGAACACCACGACCCGCTACGACGCGGCGGGCAACGTGGTGGAGACCGTCGACGCGCGGGGCAACTCCACCCGCTACTCCTATGACCAGTTAGGCCGCCTGGTCAGCCGGGACGAGCCGACCGGTGTCGCGGACCGGGCGGTGACCCGGTACACCTACACCCGTACCGGTCAGCTGCTGTCGACGACCAGCCCCACCGGCAGCCGGATCGAGGCGACCTACGACGACCTCGACCGGCAGGTGACCGCGACGGTGCTGGAGCGGTACCCGACCGCCCGTACGCTCACCACCCGGTACCGCTACGACGACGGTGGCAACGTCACGTCGGTCGTGTCGCCCAGCGGTGCCACCACCACCAACGTGTACGACACGTTCGGCCAGCTCACCCGGGTGACCGACCCCGCCGGGGTGGCCACCAGCTACGGCTACGACTACGCCGGCCGGCAGGTGCGCGTCAGCGACGCGTTGGGCCGCACCGAGCGGATCGACTACGACCTGCTCGGGCTGATCACCGCCGAGTCGGATCTCGCGGCGGACGGCTCGGTCCTACGTACCCAGACCT
Source organism: Micromonospora sonneratiae (assembly GCF_042679305.1). NCBI lineage: Bacteria > Bacillati > Actinomycetota > Actinomycetes > Micromonosporales > Micromonosporaceae > Micromonospora > Micromonospora sonneratiae. The sequence continues at coordinate 451,771 of NZ_JBHTMP010000001.1, forward strand.
ACGGCTACGACGCGGCCGGCAACCTGACCTCGGCGGTCAGCCCCGGCGGTGTCACCACCAGCTACGAGTACGACACCCTCGGCCGCCTGGTCCGGCAGGTGGAGCCGGCCACCGCCAACTCCTCGATCACCACCAGCTTCGGTTACGACGTGGCCGGTAACCCCACCCGGTACACCGACGGCCGGGGCAACCGCACCATCTCCACGTACAACAGCTGGGGGCTGCTGGAGTCGCAGATCGAGCCGGCCACCGCCGCGCACCCCAACGCGGCCGACCGTACCTGGACGGTGGCGTACAACATCGCCGGACAGCCGGCCAAGCTCACCTCGCCCGGTGGCGTGACCCGGCTCCGCAGCTACGACGCGGCGGGCCGGCTGACCGGCGAGACCGGCAGTGGCGCCGGCACCCCGGAGCGGACCCTCGGCTACGACCTGGCCGGCCGGCTGGTCCAGGCCACCGCACCGGTCGGCACCGACACGTACCGTTACGACGACCGGGGCAACCTGCTCAACGCCACCGGTCGGGCCGGCTCCGCCAGCTTCAGCTACGACGCCGACGGTCAGCTGACCAACCGGACCGACACCGCCGGCAGTTCGACCTACACGTACACCAAGCGGCGGCTGACCGCGATCCGCGACGGCATCACCGGCGTCACCCAGACCTACACCTACGACGCCGCCGGGCAGCCAACCAGCATCGACTACGGCTCCGGTCGCACCCGTACCTTCGGCTACGACAACCTCGCGCGTCTCACCAGCGACGTCACCCGCAACTCGACCGGGCAGTCGGTCAGCTCCATCAGCTACACCTACGACGTTGACGACAAGCTGGTCGGCAAGACCACGGCCGGAACGGCCGGGGCCGGTAACCACACCTACGCCTACGACCTGGCCGGGCGCCTGGTCTCGTGGTCGGGCCCGCAGGGGACGGTGGCGTACGCCTGGGACGCCTCCGGCAACCGGATCCGGGCCGGCGCGAAGACGGCCAGCTACGACGAGCGCAACCGCCTGCTGTCCGACTCGGACTACACCTACACCTACACCGCGCGGGGCACGCTCGCCTCACGGACCAGCTCCGGCCTGACCGAGCGGTACGCCTTCGACGCGTTCGACCGGCTCACCACCGCCGGCTCGGTGAGCTACACGTACGACGCGCTGAACCGGGTGGCGTCCCGGGGCACGGCCTCGTTCGGATACGCGGGTATGACCGACGACGTCGTCACCGACGGTACCGGCCGCTACTCCCGGGGGCCGACCGGTGAGGTCGTCGCCGTCGGCGAGGGCAACGAGCAACTGCTGGCCCTCACCGACGGGCACGGCGACGTGGTGGCGGGCATCGACCCCACCGACACGACGCTGGCCGAACTCGCCGACTCGAAGGCGTACGACCCCTTCGGCCAGGTCGTCGCCGCCGAGGGCGACACGGGTGACCTGGGCTTCCAGGGGGACTGGACCGACCCGACCACCGGCCAGGTCGACATGGGCGCACGCTGGTACGAGCCCGGCACCGGCACGTTCGTCTCCCGCGACACGGTCAACTACAGCACCGGCGACGCGATCCTGGCCAACCGGTACACCTACGCGGCGGGCGACCCGCTGGCGCACATCGATCCGGACGGGTACTGGCCGTCGTGCGGTTGGTGCAAGTCCGTGGTCAACAAGGTCAAGAAGACCGCCTCCAATGCCTGGTCCGGAGTGAAGAAGGTCGCCTCCAACGCCTGGAACGGAGTGAAGAAGGTCGCCTCCAACGCCTGGAACGGCTTGAAGGCGGGGGCGAGCTACGTCTGGTCCGGGGTGAAGCGGGTGGCCAGCTGGATCGGCTCCGGAATCAAGAAGGTGGCCACCGCGATCTCCAACGGCGCCAAGTGGCTCTACAACAAGGCCCGCACGGCCGTCACCTGGGTCGGTCAGAAGCTCAGGGCCGCAGGTGCCTGGGTGGCCGACAAGGCATCCCGCGCCTGGAAGACGGTGACCGGCGCTGTCTCGGCGGGCGTGAGCTGGGCCAGGCAGAAGGCTGAGCAGGCCCGGCAGGTGCTCCACGAGATGAAGCGGAAGGTCACCGAGACCGCGCGGCGGGCCATCGAGTACGTGGCCAAGCACAACCCGATCAAGGCGGTGGCCGCCGCGCTGAAGCCGGTCGTGTCGACCATCAAGACGGTGGTGTCGGCCGCCGCACACATCCCGGCGGCAGTGGTCGCCACCGTCCGGGACGTGGTCGCCGACACGGTCCAGGCGACGAAGGTCCTCTACCAGGCGGCCGTCCAGGCAGCCGGCGCGGTCGTCGAGGAGATCTCCAAGGCGACCGAGGCGGTGGTGGACTTCGCCAAGGCGGCGGCGCCGTACGTGAAGGACGCGCTGAGCCTCGCCGCCGAGGCGGTCGGCGTCACCGACCTGGTCGACTGCGTGAGCAAGGGTGACCTGGAGGCCTGTGCCTGGACCGCGGCGACCGTCGCCGGTTTCGCCCTAGGTGGTGCCGGTGGTGGCGCGATCCGCGCGGCACGGGTGGCGAGCATGGCCGCCAAGCACGGTGATGAGGTCGTCGACGTCGTGCGGGGCGGCTCTCGGCTGGTCACCACCAGGCGGGTGGACGACGCCGCCGACATCGCCTCCTGCGCCACGGGCAACAGCTTCACCGGCGACACGCTGGTCCGGATGGCCGACGGTTCGACCAAACCGATCAGCAAGGTCAGGGTGGGCGAGAAGGTGCTCTCCACCGATCCCACCACCGGCCGCACCGGAGCCTTCGCGGTCACCGCCGTCATCGTCGGTGAGGGTCAGAAGGAGCTGGTCGAGGTCGAGGTGGACACCGACGGGCCCGGCGGGTCGGCCAGCGCCACGGTCACCGCCACCGAGGGCCACCCGTTCTGGTCGCCTGAGCGGAACACCTGGGTCGACGCCGGTGACCTGGCCGTCGGCCAGCAGTTGCAGGCTTCCACCGGGGGAACCGGGACCGTGCTGGCCACCCGCGAGCGGACGGAGCGGACGCGGGTCTACAACCTCACCGTCGACACCACCCACACCTTCTACGTGCTTGCCGGCGGGTTGGACCTGCTGGTGCACAACACCGACGCCGGCTGCCCGGTCCACGGTCCGACCGTCCTGCCCGAATCGCTGACCGGCAAGCGGCCCCCCGGCAGGTGCAACTGCGGCGACTCGAAGCTGGACGACAACGGTTCCGCCCTGCGCAACGGCACCCTGCAACGGCAGAACGACGACCGCATGGAGGAACTGAAGAGGGTGCTCGAAGACCGGGGGAAGCGGGCAGAGCTACCCAAGAGCGTCATTGGGCAGGCGGACGAGTTCGCCGATGTCCTCGATCTCTGGCTCCCACCCGGCTTCTGACAACCGGCCGGTCCAGGCATACGCAGTGGCCGGCGCGCATTCCTGGACCGTCCGGTGGCCGGTCCAGGAATGCCGATCACAGGCACCAACACCAACTCGACCACCACACGAAGGAAGTGACGTGTTTACCGAAGGCACGTACCGAATGCGGCCGGTGCGGCTGCTGACCGTGCTGATGCTGCTGGTGGCGGCGCTGGGCGTGGCCGTCTCACGCCCGTCGCCGGCCGCCGCGGACGCCGCCGGGCTGGGCGGTGACTACGTACCGCTGCCCAGCGGCGGCGCACTGCTCGACACCCGTACCGGACTTGGCGGGCGCACCGGCGTCGTCGGGGCCGGCGGCGTGGTGACGTTCCCCGTCCTGGGTGTCGGCGGCGTTCCCTCCTCCGGGGTCAGCGCGGTCCTGATCCGACTGGTGACGACGGACGGCACCGGTAACACCTACCTGCGGGCCTACCCCGACGGCACCACCCCGAACGGGGTCTCGATGCTCAACAGCTTCGTCGGCGAGCAGGTCTCCAACACCGCTGTCGTGCAGCCGGGCAGCAACGGCCGCATCGCCGTCCGCAACGACGTCGGCAACGTCCACGTCATCGCCACCGCACAGGGCTACTTCCGTTCCACCGTCGGGGGCGGCGGCGGATTCGTTCCGGTGTCGCAGAACAAGTTGGTCGACACCCGCGACGGCACCGGAACCACCAAGGCGAAGATCCCCGCGAACGGCACCCGTACGGTGACCCTGACCGGTGGTGTGGTCCCGGCAACGGCCACGGCTGTGCTGGCCAACGTGGCCGCCGTCAACGTGACCGCACCCGGCTGGCTGGGTGTGATGCCGGCCGGCGCTGGCAACCCGGCGAACTCGGCGCTCAACTTCGAGGAGACCGGGCACCACTCGCACCTCGTCTCGCTGCCGCTCTCCTCGGCGGGCCAGGTCACGTTCACCAACCGCAGCGGTGCCGCCGTCGACCTGATCGTCGCGCCGTACGGCTACGTCACCGACAGCCCCACCCAGGGGGCCGGCTTCCGCCACCTCGCGGCAACCCGGCTCTACGACAGCGGAAGCGCCATCGCCAACGGCGGCGTGGTCGACGTGCAGGTGACCGGCAAGCTCGGGATGCCGACCCGGGCGATCGCCGGGGTGGCGCTCAACGTGACGGTTGCCGGAGCGGGCGCCACCGGCGGCATCAAGGTGTGGCCGACCGGTGGTGCCGAGCCCAACGTCGGTCAGGTGCACGTACGCAAGCCGTACACCGCAGCCGGGCTGGTGATCGTCAAGCCGGGGACCGACGGTCAGATCCGCATCAAGAACACCCTGGGTGGCTCTGCCCGCATCATCGTGGACATCCAGGGATACTTCACCGACCCGATCCCGGCGGTGCCGGTGCAGTCGTACGCGGCCTCGGTGGGTGTGCAGGCCGGTCCGGTGGCGGGCGCGTCGCTGGGCATGGTCGAGTACGCGTACACGGACAACATCGGCCGGGTCCTGGTCGGGCACCAGACCGATGTGGACAACTTCGGTTCGGTGCAGTGGACCGTGCTCTCCGGTAACGAGGCGTTCTCGGGCCGGCCGAGCCTGGGGGTGCTGGGTGACGGCCGGGTGCAGGTGGCCGCACACTACTCGGATTCGGACGTGTGGGCGCGTACGCAGACGGCGGTGGGTTCCGCGACGTGGAGCGCCTGGGCGGACTTCGGCGGTTCGATGGCCGCCGCCCCGGCGGTGACCCGACTGCCGTCCGGGACGATGGCCGTTTTCGCCGTCGACGCCGACGGCAAGCTGTGGGTCTACCAGCAGACCGGAACCATCCCCGGTTGGCGGACCCTGACTGATCAGGACTTCGTCGGCACCCCGGTCGTCGCGGCGACCCGCACCGGCGTGCGGCTGTTCCTGCGTACCGCCTCCGGCACGGTGACGACGGCGGAGTACGTCGACGGCACCCTCTCCGCCTGGACCGACCTGGGCGGCACCGGCACCGGCACGCCGGCGGTCGTGGTCTACCCCGGCTACCGGGCCCGGGTCTTCGTGCAGTCCCTCGACGGCACCATCATGACGAAGTACCAGGACGCGGCGGGGACGTTCCCGTCGGAGTGGACGTCGTTGGGCTCGTACGTGTCGGCGGGCGCACCGGCGGCGGTGCTGGATCCGGTGCTGGGTCGTACGGCGGTGGTCACCCGCAGCCCCTCGGGTTCGGTGATGCTGGCGTGGGAGACGGCGCAGGGTACGGGTGTCTTCACCGGCTGGTCCGCGGCGATCCCGGACCTGTTCGAGTCGGCGGCGACTGATCCCACGATCGTGCCGGTGACGAACAGCGCGGGGCAGACCTGGTTGATCCTGTTCCGTAACGCCAACAACGCCAGCCGCGTCTACGAGCGGCAACCGGTGACGGCCCTGGCTGCGGCGGCCGGGCGGGACCTGTCGGCCCCGGCGGCGTTGGCCGGACTGGCCCGTCTCGACCTTGCGTCGATCGCGGGCCGGGTCTTCGCCGCACACACCCTGCCGGCTCCGCCGGTGTAGCGCGTGACTGGTGGGCACCAGCACCGTCAGTGCCCAGTGGGGCGGTGCCGTCGAACCGTGGCGTCGGCGGCACCGACCGTCCGGGGTACGGGCGGAGTACGGGAAGTGCGGTGTCACCGGTGTCCCACCGGTACTGGTTAGCGTCACCCTGACGCCATGACGGCGCGACATGGAAGGGGTGCACGTGCGATCCACATCAAGCTCGGGTGCGTACCGACCTTCGGTCGGTGGCCACGTCGGTTGTGGGAAGTGGGATCTGCTGGCCGTCAGCGACGCCGGCACTGCCAGTTCCCCGTATTGGACAGTTGTCACCGGATTGCTGCCATCATCGCCGATGGGCAACCGGCGACGACCCGCAACGTCGACTTAGTGAAAGGCATGTCATGGAACGGTCACAATGGCGCGGGCGGCTGGCCGCTACGCAGGTCGTGGCGCTGGCCGCGACGTTGCTGGCGATGGCGCAGGCGGCGCCAGCGTCAGCCGCCGACACGGTGAGCTGTGCCGCCTCGACGTCGGTCTTCGCTGCGGACAGCGGCGGTAAGCTCTGGCGTTACCCGCTCAACACGCCCGGCAGCACGAGCGCCACCTGGTCGACCCGCAGCCAGATCGGCAACGGCTGGCAGACCTACGGCCGGGTCATCGGTGGTCCGGGGGGCCGGGTCTACGGCATCAACGCCAGCGGACTGTACCGCTACCGCTGGACGAGCAGCGGCTGGGAGATGGTCAACGGCAGCGCTGCTCGGCGAATCAGCACCGGCTTCACCCAGTTTGCGACGGCCACCGCCCGCGACAAGATCACGGTCGACGAGCGGGGCGACTTCTACGCCGTGGACGCTGAGGGCAGGCTGCGGACCTACCGGTACGACGAGGCGGCCGGCACGTGGACCTTCTTCAGCCGTCTGCTCGACACCGGCTGGGGTCGGTTCAACCTCATCGTCGCCGCCGGCCAGGGTGTGTTGTACGCCCGGGACGCCACCGACGGCCGGCTCTTCCGCTACCGTTACGACGCGGACAGCCAGCGATGGATCGACTACCAACTGCAGCTCGGTACGGGGTGGAACGCGTTCAGCAAGGGCCTGTTCTCGGTCGGCGGCGACACCCTCTTCGGCATCGAAGCCAGCGGGATCCTGGCGCAGTACCGCTTCCGCGAGGACAACAGCACCTGGGTGATCCTGCGGCGGACCATCGGCACTTCCGGTTGGCAGAACTTCAGCAACGTGGCGGCCATCACCAACGGCTGCACGCTGTCCGTGTCGCACGTGCCGGCCCGGCCATCGGTGCCGGTGGCCCAGTACGCGCCGGCGGCCGTGACGCAGGCCACCTCGAACAGCATCGAGCTTGCGCACACCGACAACATCGGCCGGTTGCTACACGGACGGATGAGCCCGGACAACTTCAGCTCACTGCAACTGACCGCGATCTCCGGCAGCGAGGGGTTCAGCGGGGTTCCGGCACTCTCCGAGAACACCCAGAACCTGGTACGGATCACCAGCCGCAACATCAACAGCGATGTCTGGACCCGGACCCAGTCCACCGCCGGCAGCCCCGGTTGGAGCAACTGGACCGATCTGGGCGGTCGAATGGCCTCCAGCCCTGCCGTGGTGCGCCTGTCCGACCAACGTGAGGTCGTGTTCGCGGTTGACGCCGGCGGCGCCCTGTGGGCCCGACGGCAGGACCCGGTACACGCTGACCTGCTGGCCTGGCGCAAGCTCGGTGGCAGCGGCCTGACCGGCACTCCGGTAGCGGTACCGCTGGCCGACGCGAGCGCTCTGGTCGTGGTCGCGGACAGCGCCGGCACGTTGCAGGCGGCCCGGTACACGGCCGGAACACTGGGAACGTGGACCAGCCTCGGCGGCAGCGGCTTCACCGGAACACCGGCCGTGGTGGTGATGCCCGGCTACCGGCTGCGGATCTTCGCCCGCAACGCCGAGGGCCGGATCGCCGCCACCGAACGCCGCACTGATGGCACCTTCACCGGGGTGTGGGCGGAGGTCGGCGGATCGGGCACCGTTCCAGCGGGTACGCCGAGCGCGTTGCTGAGCCCGGTAACCGGCCGCATCGGGGTCTACGTACGCGGTACCGACGGCTACATCCACTACGCTGCCGAGACCGCACAGGGCAGCGGCACCTGGGGTAACTGGATTCCGGCCCAGGACGCGTTCGAGACCTACGCCACCGACCCGACCGCGTTCAGTTTCACCAACTCCAACGGTCCGAACGTCGCCTACCTCACCCGTACTCCCGGCGGCACCCTACGGCTGTACACCGTTCAGGAACCGCTCTCCTGGATGGCCGGCGCCGACGGCGTACAGCGCAGCGCAGGCTCGGGCGAGCGTCCGGCCTTCTTCCGGCACGTGCTGCCCGAGGAGTCTGTCTCCGACTGACCCGGGACTCCGGTACGGGCGTTCGTGGGCCGGCCGCCCACGGACGCCCGTACCACTTGTGCGGGGTCATCGGCCGAAGAAGCTGGCGTACATCGGCGAGTGGTAACCCCGTAGCCGTCGTAGGTCCGCCCCCGCCTCGGCGGCCAGCCGGCGACCGGCCGGCGCATCCCCCGCAGCCGTGGTGGCCACCGCCATCGCCCGGGCGGCGACAGCCCGCAGGTAACGATCACCGATCCGGCTGGCGAGGTCGCGGGCCGAGACGGCGTCGTCGAGCGCCTGTCCCGGCCGCCCACCGGCCAGCCGGGCGGCGCACCGAGCCAGCGTGGCTTCGCACTGGGTGGGTAGGTCACCGGTGGCGGCGGTACGCGCCATGGCCTCGGTCAGCGTCCGCTCGGCGGCGGCATGGTCACCGGCCCGGCATTCCAGCTGACCCAACATGGCCAGGGCAGCCCCCTCCAGGCCGGTGGCACCGATACGACGCGCGATACGCAGCGCCTCGCGTGTGCCGGCCAGTGCCTGCTCCGGCTGTCCGGCATCGAACTGCGCGTCGGCCATGTTGCTCAGGCTGCCGCCCAGGTGGAGTGGTGTCCCGTGCTGTCGTCGCAGTGTCAGGGCCCGCTCGTGGCAGCGCAGCGCCTGAACCGGCTCGCCGGTCAGGTAGTGCAGGTTGCCCAGCGCGTCGAGGTAGGCCGACAGGCGTAGGTGGTCCTGCAAACCTTCGGCGACCTCCGCGCCGGCCAGCAGATCCGCCTGAGCCCCGGCCGGGTCGCCGTCGGCCTGGCGCAGCTTCGCCCGGTAGTAGAGGCTCACCGCGTACTCGGTGTCGAGCGCAAGCGCTGCGGTCAGGGCCAGGCTGCGATCGATCAGGGCAAGCGCCTCGGCGGGGTAGCCGCCGCGCCAGAACAGCGGGTAGCTGAGCCAGGCCAGGTTCACCGCCAGGCGGGCCGGCTCACCACCGATGTCGCTGGCGCGGGTCACCGCCGCCACGATGTTGAGGTGTTCGGTGTCCAACCAGCCGCTCACCTCCACCGCACTCTCCGGCCAGGTCTGCCACGGTCCGATCGGTTCGGGCAGCGCGTCGGTCGGGGTCCAGCCGGCGTTGGCCAGGGCGGTGGCACGCTCGGCAGCCACGATGTAGGTCTCGACCAGTCGCTGGAGCGCGGCGGTGCGCTCGGCCGGGCTCTCGTGCATCTGCGCCTGCTCGCCCGCGAGGAGGCGCAGGAGGTCATGCATCTCGTACCGGCCCGGCTGGCGCGGCTCCAGCAGCCGCTGGTCGGCGAGGGTCTCCACCACCGGGTGTGCCTCCCCGGTCCCCCGGCCGAGTAGGGCGGCGACCGCACCGACGCTGACCACGGTCAGCGGCACGTCACCGATGAGCCGGAACGCGCCGGCGCACAGGCGTTCGTGTGCGTCGCCCTCGGACAGCGCCTCGTAGGCCATGCGCAACGTACGTCGGACCCCGAGGTCGTCATAGGACAGCTCGTCCAGGCGGCGGGCGGGATCGGCGAGCCGGTCAGCGAAGGCCGCCAACGACCAGCCGGGTCGGCTGGCCAACCGGGCCGCGGCGACTCGTAGCGCCAGCGGAAGGTGGCCGCACAGCAGGGCAAGGCGGTCGGCGGCGGCAGGCTCGGCACCGACACGTCCGCCCGCACCGGCCCGACCGAGTAGGTCGATCGCGTCGGCGGTGGGCAGCACATCGATCGGCAGGTGCCGTCCGCGGGGCAGGGTGGCCAGGTGACGGCGGCTGGTGATGATGGCGGCGCTGGTCGGGCCCACCGGCAGCAGCGCGGCAACCTGGGCGGCGGTGTGTGCGTTGTCGAGGATGACCAGGATCCGCCGTCCGGCGGTGTACCGACGGTAGGCAGCGCTCGCCTCGGTCTCGTCCATGGGCACCACACCGCCGGGCACGCTGAACGCCCGCAGCAGGCGGCCGATGGCGTCGACCGGTCGCGCCGGTGCCGGATCCGGTTCAGCGCCACGCAGGTCCAGGTAGAACACCCCATCGGGGAAGCGCGGGGCGCTCAGGTGGGCCAGGTGCACCGCGAGCGCGGACTTGCCGACCCCGCCCGGCCCGTGCAACGCGACGACTGCCCCGATCCCCGCTTCCAGGTCCGCCCGCACGGTCGCGATCTCAGCTGTACGTCCGACGAAGGGCTCCACCGCCGGCGGCAGATCGTGGACGGTGGAGCCGGTCGACCCGGGGGCCATCGTCGCCGGGCCACCCAGATCGCGTTGGTGCAGGATGTCGTCGTGCAGCCGGCGCAACCGTGGCCCCGGGTCCAGGCCGGTCTGCTCGGCCAGCATCCGGCGGGCGGTGTGGAACGCGTTCAGCGCGCCGGCAATGTCGCCCAGGCGGTGCAGACCCAGCATCAGCTGCTCCCACGCGCGTTGGCGCAGTGGATGGCGCTCCAGCAGTACGCGCAGCCGCCGCACCGCGTCAGCGGGATCGCCCAACCGTAGCGTCACCTCCGCCAGGTCCTCCTCGGCCAGCAGGTATCGCTCGGTCAGCGCGGCGACGCGACCCGCTGCCGGCGGGGCGAGCGGCACGTCGGCCAGCGGTCCACCGCGCCACATGCTGACCGCCACGGTCAACTCGGCCTGCGCCGCCGCAGCGTCTCCGGCGGCCAGGCAGGCCCTCCCCCGGGCAGCGGCAGCATCGAACCGATCCACGTCGCGCTCCTGCTGCCCCACCCGCAGCAGGTATCCGCCCGCACCGGCGACGATCCGCGGCGGCGTGTCGGGAACGTCGAGCAGACGGCGAAGGCCGAACACGTAGGTGCGTAGGTTGGCCGAGGCTGAAGCCGGCGCCTCGTCACCCCACAGCGCCGCGACCAACTGCGCCGACCCGACGGTCTCGTTGGGCCAGAGCAGCAGCATCGCCAGCAGTTGGCGCTGCTTCCTGGAGCCGAGCGGCACCGCCTGGCCGACGCCACTTTCGACGGTCAACGTGCCGAGCAGGTTGAACCGCATGGAACAACGATCGCCTTTCGCGCCGGTGACCACTCCGCAGCGGTACGCGGGACACACAGCTGTGCGCCGTATAGATCAGCGTACCGTCAAACCACCGAGCCGGACCGCCGTCAGCATCGGTGCCGGCCGATGGTCCGGGGGACGGCACCCGGGCCGCTGCGTGCAACCAATGGCCGTCTCGGCCTGCGGACAGAGGCTTCCCGGCGCCCGGGCCGGGCTTGTAGCATCGGCCGGTGCCAAGTTCCTCCCAACCTGGTACAGACATCGATCCGGTGTCCGACCCGGCTGGTCACGAGGCAAGCGACGCGCCCGAGCCCCTGTCGGCGCTGCTGCGTCGCCTGCGCGAGCAGCTCGGCCTTACCCAGCGGGACCTGGCAACGTCCGCCGACGTCAGTATCGCGGTGATCCGCGACCTGGAGCAGGGGCGTACGCGGGTGCCCCGGACCGCCACCCTGCACGCTCTCGTCCGTTGTCTCGGCGCGGCGGGTGCAGACAGCGCCGCACTGTTGCAGCGGGCCGCACCGGTCGTGCAGGCGGCACGGCCGGGGCGGGGACAGCCCGCGCGTCCGGCCGACGCCGGGCCCCTGACCGTGTCGGTGCTCGGGCCACTGTTGCTCCGACGCGGTGGGGTCGAACTGCGGCTCGGTTCGGCGAAGCATCGTTGTCTGCTGGCCCGGCTGGCGCTGGCCGCAGGCGAGGTGGTGGGGCGGGAGGAGCTGATGGACCTGCTCTGGGACGAGCGCCCGCCGTCGGCCCTGAACGTGCTGCACAGCCATGTCGGCCGTCTGCGTCGCCTGTGGGGCGAGGAGGGCGCCCGGGTCCTGGTCGCAGCCGGCAACGGATACCGGCTGGCACTTGATGCCGACCGTCTCGACCTGCTGCGTTTCCGCGAGCTGGCTTCGGCCGTAAGCGCTGCGGCTGATCCCGTACAGGCGCTCGGGCAGCTCCTCGCGGCGGCCCGGTTGTGGCGCGGCGAGACCGATGTGGAACAGCTACGGGGCAGCCCGCCGGTCACGGCCCTGTTCGAGCGGTACGCGACGCTGCTGTGCCAGGCCTCCGCGCTCGCCCGCCAGTTGGGCGAGTACGAGCAGGTGTTGCCACTGCTGCGGGAGTTGGCCGAGCGGCTGACGCTGCACGAACCGGTGCACGCTGAACTGATCATGGTGGCTGCGGCGTCTGGACGGCAGGCCGAGGCCCTGGTCACGTACGACCGCCTTCGTCGGGCACTGATCGAGCAGCTCGGTGTCGATCCGGGGCCGCAGCTTCGTCACGCGTACGACGCTGTGCTGCGGCAGCAGTGGTCACCCACCACCGAGCCGGGTTCCGGGACGACCCCGGTGTGGCAGGTACCGGCCGGTCCGCCCGATTTCGTCGGTCGGGAGCGGGAACTGGAGCGGATCAGCGTGGAACTGGCCCGTCCCGGCTCAGGGTCGATGCGGGTGGTCCTCATCAGTGGTTCGGCCGGGATGGGCAAGACAGCGCTGGCCCTGACCGTCGCGCACCGGCTGCGGAGTGGGTATCCGGATGGTCAGCTGTACGTCGACCTGCGCAGCGGTACCAGCGGGCCGGTACGGCCGATGGAGGTGCTGGGCCGCTTCCTGCGTGCGCTCGGGGTGCCGGCGGGCCGGGTGGGATTCGACGAGGAGGAGGCCGGGGCACTGCTGCGCAGCGTCCTGGCCGATCGCCGGATGCTGCTGGTGCTGGACAACGCCCGCGACGCGGCGCAGGTCCGGGCCCTCCTGCCGGGTCCGGGCCGCAGTGATGTGCTGGTCACGAGCCGACGCCGGCTGCCCGACCTGTCTCCCGGGCTGGTCGTCGACCTGGCGACACTGTCCACCGGGGAAGCCGTCCGGCTGATGGACTCGACCGTGGGCGCGGGCCGGGTGTCAGCCGATCTGGAGTCTGCCCGCGAGTTGGCGGCCGCCTGCGGGCAGCTGCCGCTCGCACTGCGCATCGCCGCTGGCAGGCTGGCCAGCCGCCCGGCCTGGACCACGGCGGAGCTGGCCTACCGGCTACGCGACGAGAACCAGCGGTTGACCCAGCTCAGCGTGGGCGACACCAGTGTGCTGGCCAGCTTCCAGCTCAGCTACCAGGATCTGAGTGAGCCGGTCCGGCGGGCATTTCGCCTGTGTGCGCTGCATCCCGGGGCCGACTTCGGCGTCGAAGCCACCGCGGAACTGCTGGGCGTCGACCCAATAGAGGCTGACCTGGTGCTCGGCGAGCTACTGGACGCCAACATGCTGCTCCAGTACAGCGCCGAGCGTTTCCGCTTCCACGACCTGCTCGGGCAGTACGCGGCACGACTGCTGGGCGAGGAGGACCCGGCCGACGTCGAGGCCGCCCGGGACCGGCTGTACTCCTGGTCGCTGCGGATGGCCACGGAGGCGGTCGAGGCCCTCTACCCGGGCATGGTACGGCTGGTCACCAGCTCGGGCGACGCGCCCTTCGCCGACCAGGAGGTGGCCCTGCGCTGGTTGGACGCGGAGGTTGGGGCGCTGGTGGCACTGGTCGAACGCGCGGCGGTGAGTGTTCGACCGCAGCCGAGCTGGCTGCTGGCCGATCAGCTGCGCGGCTACTTCCTCGTCCGCCGGCACGTCGACCGCTGGCTGCGTACCGCCGAAGCGGGGCTGCGGGCCGCGACCGCCGCAGACGACCGGGCCGGCCGAGCGGCGATGCTGCTCAGTCGGGGGCAGGCGATGTGGGCGCTGGGCCGGCACGCGCAGGCGCTCGCCGACTACCGGGCGGGCGAGCGGCTGTCCCACGACTCGGACTGGCCGGCGGCGGCTCCGTACCTGTGGCACAACATCGGCGTGGTGCAGGCCGAGCAGGGCCTCCTGGACGAGGCGGAACGTGGATATCGGGAAGCGCTGCGGTTGTGTGGCGACCGTAGCGAACTGGCGGCGGTACGGGCCCTGGCCCTCAACGGGCTCGGTGCCATGTACGCCGATCAGGGCCAGCTGGCCGAGGCGGCGGAGTGCCTCCGCGAAGCCCTGCGGATCAACGAGGTCACCGGTCGGACGGCGTCGGTGTTGTCCACCCGGGGCAACCTCGGCATGGTGCTGCGTCAGCTGGGTCAGGAGCACGCGGCCGAGGAGCATCTGACCGCCGCCCTGGCCGGCTACCGGCGCCGCTCCAACATGCACGGCGAGCTGTCCACCCTGGATGAGCTGAGTCAGCTGTACGCGCAGCGCGCCGACGCGGCACGGGCGCTGAGCACCGCCGAGCAGGGCTACGACCTCGCGGTGATCGTCCGGGATCAGCGGGCGCAGGCGGCGCTGCTGTGCACGATGGGTGAGGCCCGCCGGCTCGACGGCGACATTGCTGAGGCGTTGCGCGTCCTGGGACAGGCGCTGGACATGGCACGCCAGAACGGCTATCCCTACTTCGCCGCACGCGCGCAGGTGGGACTGGCCGGTGTGCACCTGGACCTGAGGGCGTACGGGCAGGCCCGTAGCTGCGCGGCGGAGGCCCGTGAGCTGGCGACGGCGCACGACTTCCGGATGGTCGAGGCGGATGCGTTGGCAGCGCTCGCCCGGTGCCTGGCCGCCACCAACGCCGACGAGGCGGCGGAGACGGTCGCTGCGGCTGTCACCGCATACCAGGTGGCCGGCGCGAATGCGCGGGCCGATCGGCTGCGGGATCTGCTGGCCGCATCCCCGTCTTCATGGTCGTGAAGATGGGCACCGACAACGGTGGATCGCTGTGACCGAGGCGGCGGACTATGCAGGCTCTGTACGCCGTTTGTACCCAGCTGCGGCAGCATCGCGATAGGTTCTGCCCGCCCATCCAACCCGATTCGGTTGTTCGGATGGCTGTTGGCGGACGGAGGGCCGAATCGATGTTTCCTGGGCGGTGGCGATGACCGACGTCGCAGCGCAGCCCGCCGTACTGGCGGAGACGCGGCTTGAGGAGGTAGTCGGGCGCATCCGCAGCGAGATCGAATGGGTGGACGTCAACCTGCTACGGAAAGGTCTGTCCCCCCGGCTCGATGGAATCGACACCACGCACGCCCGGCACCTGGCCGGGCTACCCGAGGAGTTGCCGCCCCTGGTGGTGCACCGGGCCACGATGCGCGTGATGGACGGGCTGCACCGGCTGGCTGCGGCCCGTAGCCGCGGTGATCGGCAGGTGCCCGTGGTGTACTTCGAGGGGAGTTACGACGAGGCCTTCGTCGTCGCGGTACGGCTCAACGCGGTTCACGGCAGGGCGCTGCGCTCGCAGGATCGCGCGGCGGCGGTGCGACGCATCCTCGGCACACATCCCCACTGTTCGGACCGCTCGATCGCCTCGGTGTGCGGAGTCGCACCGCGCACCGTCGCCAGGTTGCGGCAGGAGTCGGCGGACGACCGTCAGCGGCTGGATGCGCGGATCGGACGCGACGGCCGCCGCCATCCGCTGTCCACCCAGGAAGGGCGCCGAAGGGTCGAGCAGATCATGCGTGAGGAGCCGGAGGTGAGCCTGCGCGAGGTGGCTCGCCGTGCCGGCGTCTCGGTCGGCACCGCGCTGGACGTACGGCGACGGCTGCTCGCCGCCGGCCCCGAAGTGGCCGGTCACACCGGTGGCGCGGCGCAGCCCGCGGAACGGTCGTGGGCTGCCGGAGACCCTGGGCATCCTCCCGTGCCGGGGATCCGCAAACAGTTGGAATGGCTGGCCCGGGAGCCGGCGCTGCGTTACACGGATCAGGGCAGGGCACTGCTACGCCTGGTGTCGGCCACGATGGCCTTTCTCGACCGTGCCGGCCCCGTGTCCGAAGCGGTACCTGACCACTGTCGGCGTTCGCTCAATGCGGTGGCCCGCGCCTGTGCCGGCAGCTGGCTCGACCTCGCTGAGCAGTTCGGTGACGAGCAGTCGCGGTCGCGGGTGGCGTGAATCGTCCGGGTCGCGGGCGATTCACGCCACCACCGGCCCCGACCCACCGACCCGACCTGTTCCGGTCACCGGCTCAGGCTGAACGTGTACGGGTCAGCGAACGTTCATTTCTGCCCGAGCCATCCGCACACCCAATAGGACCCGGCTGCGTCGCGTTCCACGAACCAGGAGTAGGTGACCTCGCCCGCTGGATTCCCCGTGGACGTATTCAGTTGTGTCATCTTGGCTTTTACGACGAGTCGCTCCGCGTCCGTGGGAACCTCGTACGGCAGCATCGTCCACCGGCCGATGTAGTAGCCGTTCAGCACGAACCCGAGCAGGGTGGACCGCAAACGCGGGCACGTGGCGGACTTGAAGACGTCCATGTTGTGGCCCGTAAGTCCGTCCATGTAGGTGCGGAACACCTTGTCGATCTCGGTGGGCGACATCGGCATGCGCGCCGGGTCCGAGGGCGTGTGCCCGCTCCCTGCCGAAGTCTCTGTTGTGGAGGGACTGCCGGGCTGGGCAAGGGCCGGGGTCTCCGACGGCGACGGTGACGCCGTCCTGAAGACGTTCGTGACGACGAGGAGTACGGCCAGAGCGAGCGCGAGAAGTCCGAACACTCCACCGGCGATTCCGACGACCAACCCGATGTTCGGCTTACCTGGAGGTGGTGGCACCGGTGCCCAGCTTGGCGATTGTTCTCCTGAGCCGGGTGGGGGGCTGGCACTCATGCGTCCACCCTATATAGACGCTGTTTCGGAACCTCCAACGGCTTCGCGGTACGTCGATACCGGACCCGAAGTCTGACGTAACTGTTGATCATCAACCCCCTGCGGGCAGTGGGCCGGCCATCCCGTCTTGATCGTGACAAGGAAGCGATGCGGCGGGTCGTGGGTGGTAAGGAGATGGCCGAGTACGGGCCGCCGTCGACCCCAACCGGACCCCAGAACGCAGATGCGGCCTTTCGGGCCACTCTGCTGCCGCTGATACGGGACCTTCGGCCCCTTCATGCCTGCAATTGCGGTCGACTAGGGTGACCTTCGTGACGGTGTTTCGGATGGGTGAAGCTGCCGAGTTGCTGGGCATCAGCGTGGACACGGTGCGGCGTTGGGTGGATGCCGGGCGGCTCACCGCGACCCGGGACGAGCAGGGGCACCGGGTGATCAACGGCGCTGACCTCGCCGCCTTCGTACGGGCGCAGGCCGCCGAGCCGGAGGACCGCGACGGGTCGTCGGCGCGTAACCGGTTGCGCGGCATCGTCACCGCCGTGGTCAAGGACTCGGTGATGGCGCAGGTGGACATCCAGGCCGGTCCGTTCCGGGTGGTGTCGCTGATGAGCCGGGAAGCGGTCGACGACCTCGCCCTGGAGGCCGGGTCCGTAGTGGTTGCAGTGATCAAGTCGACCACGGTCGTGGTGGAGAAATCCTCCGCGACCGTGGGAAACAGAGGGAGGACCAGTTCGTGAGGGCTCGACGGTTCCGCGCCGCCCTGGCCACGGTCACCGCGCTGGCGGTGGTGGGTCTGACGGGTTGCGGCGGTGATGATTCCGCCAGCCCGCAACCGGACGGCAGCGGCGGTGTCACCGGCAATGTCACGGTCTTCGCCGCCGCGTCGCTGACCGAGTCGTTCACGCGAATCGGGAAGGACTTCGAGGCCGCCAACCCGGGGGTGAAGGTCACCTTCAGCTTCGCCGGCAGTTCCGCACTGGCGACGCAGATCAACCAGGGTGCCCCGGCGGACGTGTTCGCCTCCGCTGCCCCGGCGAACATGAAGACCGTCACCGACGCTGGCAACGGCGTCGGCGCTCCGACCACATTCGTACGTAACCAACTTGTCATCGCCGTACCGAAGGGCAACCCCAAGGGGGTGACCGGCCTGGCCGATCTGACGAAGCCGGACGCGAAGGTCGCGCTCTGCGCCGAGCAGGTCCCGTGCGGGGCAGCGGCGAAGAAGGCGCTCGACGCCGCCGGGGTGAAACTCACCCCGGTCACGCTGGAACAGGATGTCAAGGGTGCCCTGTCCAAGGTGAAACTGGGCGAGGTCGACGCCGCGCTGGTCTACCGCACCGACGCGAAGGCTGCCGCCGCCGACGTCGAAGGCATCGAGTTCCCCGAATCGGCCGGGGCGATCAACGACTACCCGATCGTCGTGCTGAAGAACGCGGCCAACAGGACCGCCGCGCAGGCGTTCGTCAACTACGTGCTGTCCGACACCGGCAGAGGTGTGCTCACCGCAGCCGGTTTCCAGGCACCGTAAGCCGGTGTCCCGACTTGACGACGAGGTGGTACGGCCGGCAACGGCCGCGCCACCTGCCCGTACCAGACGCACCAGCCGGGTACCGGTGGCGCTGCTGCTGCCCGCCACCCTCGGCCTGCTCTTCCTCGTCCTGCCCCTGGCCGGGCTGCTCGCCCGGACCCCCTGGAGCAGCCTGCCGCAGCGCCTGACCGCACCCGGAGTACTCACCGCGCTGGGGCTGTCGATGCAGACCGCCACCCTCGCCACGCTGCTGTGCCTCGGCCTCGGCGTGCCCCTGGCCTGGCTGCTCGCCCGGGTCGAGTTCCCCGGCCGTCGCGTCGTACGCGCCCTCGTCACCGTGCCACTGGTGCTGCCGCCGGTCGTCGGCGGAGTGGCCCTGCTGCTGGTCTTCGGCCGCCGTGGGCTGCTCGGCTCCTGGCTCGACACGACGTTCGGCGTCACCCTGCCGTTCACCACCACCGGCGTGGTGCTCGCCGAGGCGTTCGTCGCCATGCCTTTCCTGATCATCGCCGTCGAGGGGGCGCTGCGTGGCGCCGACACCCGCTACGAGGAAGCAGCCGCCACCCTCGGTGCGGGCCGGTGGACCACCTTCACCCACGTCACCCTGCCACTCGTCGCGCCGGGCATCGCCGCCGGCGCGGTGCTGTGCTGGGCCCGCGCACTCGGCGAGTTCGGCGCCACCATCACGTTCGCCGGCAACTTCCCCGGTCGTACCCAGACCATGCCCCTGGCCGTCTACCTCGCCCTGGAGACCGATCTGGAGGCCGCGATCGTGCTCAGCCTCATCCTGCTCACCGTCTCCGTCGCCATCCTCGCCAGCCTCCGCGACCGATGGATCAGCGCACCATGACCGCCGATCCGACCCCACAGGCGACGGCCGGGAGCGGCGTGCCGCTGCTCGACGCCCACCTCGTCGTGGACCGGGGTGCCTTCCGGCTCGACCTGCCCCTAACCATCAACCCCGGCGAGGTCGTCGCGCTCCTCGGACCCAACGGCGCCGGCAAGACGACCGCGCTACGTACCCTCGCTGGCCTGCTCCCCCTCTCGGCCGGACACCTCGCCCTCGCCGGCCGCGAGTTCGACCACCCGAACCGACGGGTCTGGATCCCCGCCGAGCAGCGTCCGATCGGCGTGGTCTTCCAGGACTACCTGCTGTTCCCACACCTGACCGCGCTGGACAACGTTGCGTTCGGTCCGCGCCGCCACGGCCTGAACCGACACCAGGCCCGGCAACGGGCAGGCGACTGGCTGGCGCGGATGGGGCTGGCCGAACACAGCCGACGCAAGCCCCGACAGCTCTCCGGTGGTCAGGCCCAACGGGTCGCCCTGGCCCGCGCCCTCGCCGTCGACCCGGCGCTACTGCTGCTGGACGAGCCACTCGCCGCCCTGGATGCCCGTACCCGGCTCGACACCCGCGCCCAACTCCAGCACCACCTCGCCGAGCATCCCGGCGCCACCCTGCTGGTCACCCACGACCCGCTCGATGCCCTCGTCCTCGCCGACCGGCTCGTCATCATCGAACACGGCCGAGTGGTCCAGGAAGGCAACGCGGCGACCATCACCGCCCAGCCCCGCACCGACTACGTCGCCCGCCTGGTCGGACTCAACCTCTACCGTGGACACGCCGACGGTTACGCCGTCCTGCTCACCGACGGATTCCGACTGACCACCGGCGACCAGCACGACGGCGACGTCTTCGTCGCCTTTCCACCGTCAGCGGTCGCCCTCTACCCCGACCGCCCCGACGGCAGTCCCCGCAACACCTGGCCGGCCACCATCACCGGAATCCAACGGCACGGCGACAATCTCCGGATCCAGCTCACCGGTCCGATCGACGTGGCCGCCGACATCATCCCGCTGGCCGCCGCCCACCTCCACCTCACCCCCGGACAGCCCGTCTGGGCGGTGGTCAAAGCCACCGAAACCCGGACCTACCCTGCGGCACCGGGATAGGACGGAGTCCGCAACATCGTCACCGCCACCGGCCGTGACCGGTACCCGGCCGCCCTTGCGCAGGACCGTTCCCGTCACCTCACCTGAACCTAGAAGGACAAATTGCCACAATCGCTGCATACATGCTCAAGGGTGGTCTCAACCATCAGACGCCCAAGCGGCCAAGGTCGGGTCGGATGACTAGCCGCTGACGCACCGGGTACGCCCGCCGTATGGGTAGCCACAAGCAGAACAAGCACGATCCGGGCGGCGAGTCGGCGCGTGCCGGACGCCATTCGGGCAGCGGGGCACGCGGCCGGCAGGGCTCGGAGGTCGAACGCTCGCCGGACCGGCGGCATCTACGGGCCGCGACCGGAACCTCGGGAACCGAACGTGACCACGGCCGGGCAAAGGTCGAGGGGAGCGAGCGGGTCCAACGCCAGGGGACACGCTGAGCGCGGTCCCCACCTGCCCTGAGACCCTGTCCCCGATGGCGGTACCGGGCGCTCCGGGGCTCAGGGCACGATCGCGTAGAGCCCGTCGGTCGGGTCGACCACGGCGTTGAGTCGCACCCCGACCTTCAGGCCGGGATGGTCCTTGCACTGCGAGGCGGATTCGAACGGTTCGAACCCGGATCCGCTGATCAGCAACCTCAGCTCGATCCCGCTCTCCTCGCCCAGCGAGGCGGGTCGCACAGCCATGATCTCGGCCGTCGCGACGACCCCGACCGTCTCCAGCCGGCGCAGGTCCCGCCGGGCCCGGTCCGCCAACCGCGCCTCGTACCGAACCAGCTTGACGCACGACACCGTGACCCCGACCCCGACGACACCCATGATCCACCGGTTCACGGTGGGCTCACTGGTGGCGAGGACGACGGCGGCGTACACCATGAACGGGCCGATCAGCAGCAGCGGAACCTCCAGGACCCGCAGCAGCGACCGCCAGAACCGACCGGAGGGCAGGTTCGCCTGGCGCGGCCCGTGGTCCGGGCCTGACCAGATGAGCGCGCTCCGGCCGGGTACGTATCCCTTCGGCACCATCGGCACGCCGCCACCTTAGTCAGGATCGTCAAGTGGTTCTTCTCAACGGATATCAAGTAACGGATGGATGCTGAAGAGAAGGGCGGATACGAACCTCATCGCCGACCGCACCGGAACACGCGGCCGAACCATTCGCACGCCGGAGACGGATCGACTGCGACAATCAGGAAATGAGTGACAGCAATCAAAGCGTCAGTCGTGCCTCCGCTGACGCGGACTTCCTGGAATGGAATTTCTCGATCATGGCCGGGAGTTCGCCGTGGTCGGTGGAGCAGGGAATGACGCAACTGCTCGCCCACCAGGGCGCGGAGGGCTTCGGGCCGTCCCTGGCCACCGCGGTGCAGCTTGACGCCAACGTCATACACGAACTGGGCACGCGGCAGACACCGACGGCCGTGGCGGCGTTGCGGGCCTTCGAGGCAATGAGCACGATCGACACTCAACGCGAACTCGCTTCGATGAACGCCGACCGACTCGTACGACAGGGGCTGCCAGAGCCGGTCTGGGGATCCACGATCAGCCGGGTACGGGTGGATGGCTGCTGGTGGGCGCACGACCAGTTCGACGAGACGGCGATAGTGCTCTGCGCGTTCTCCTACGACGGAGTCGACGAGCACGGCATCCTGGCCATGATCGATCGCACGATCGGCGATGGACTGTTCAGGGAGCTGACCCTCGGAATGCGCGTGGACCCGTTGCTGGAGGTCCTCCGCAGTGCGGAAGAAGGCGACGAAGGTTTCGTCAGCGAACCGCTCGACCCGGCGTACGCCCGGCGGCTGATCGAGGACGCGATCGCCACCTCGGACGAGATACTCGAAGACCGGCAGTACCAGCCCAAGCCGATGCCGGCGGTGTACCGGAAGATGCGAGCACTGACCCTGACCCGCGCCCGCGCGTTGAGCGACGTCGTCGCTCCGCCGGACTCCTTTCCCAACAGTGTCGAACTCGAACTCCTGAAACAGTCCTTCCTCGGTTCAGCGACTGCAGCCACCCTGCCCCCGAACGAAGAGGCAGGACAGGCGCTGGACCTGCTGTTCACGCATTTCATCGAACAGGCCGCCTGCCATCCCCTCCACCTCGGCCCACGCCGGATCACGGCCGTCCTCGGCCTGCCCAGCCTCGCTCCCGACCAGATCGACAACCCGGCCGTCGGACGGGTCCTTCCCGACGTCGCCACCGCCTGGGCCGCCTGGACCGCAGCAGAGCGGGGCCTCCCCCGCGACGCCACCGAACGCCTCGAACAGGCCACCAAACAGGCATGCGCGGAACTCCGTACCGCAAACGCCGACGGCCACGAAACACCGTGACGTTCCGGCTGCCGACTCCGGGTCAGAGCCCCACCCGAGGCCCTGACCCGGTCACCTCCGGGTCAGACCCGTAGTCGCGGCCAGGTTACGGTGTCGCGCAGCAGTTGCCGGTCGTGGGTGGCCAGCACCACCGCGGCCCCCGTCGTCACGAGTGCCTGCGTCAACTCCTCGACCAGGGACATCGACAGATGGTTGGTCGGCTCGTCGAGCAGCACGACCTGGGGTCGCCCGGCCAGCATGACGGCCAGGTCGAGCCGCCGTTGCTGGCCGATCGAAAGCTCCGTCACCGGCCGGTGGACGGCGTCGGCGGAGAGCAGCCCGAACTGCGTGAGCCCGAGCCGCTCGGCCCCGTCGAGCCCACCGGAGCTCACGAGTCTGCCCACGACGGCGTCGTAGACCTCGAAGGCACGCCGCCGTGACGGCGGCGGTGACTCCTGCGTGAGCAGTCCCACCCGCGCGCCCCGCCTACGCTGCACCGTCCCCGCGTCCGGTGCCAGCGTCCCGGCGAGCACGGCGAGCAGGCTCGACTTGCCCGAGCCGTTGGGGCCGGTCACCACGAGCCGCTCACCGGAACGCAGGTGAACGGAGCACGGCGAGGTGAGCCGGTCGTTCACCATCACCTCGTCGGCCCGCAGGAGCGTGGCTCCCGGTGCCGCCCCGAGCTGCGGCATCTGGAACCGCAACGGCGGCTTGGGTACGTCGACGACGTGCGCCTCGAGTTCTTCCTGCCGCCGGTGAACAGCCCGTACGAGTGCGGGTGCCCGGGTCGCGCGGGTGTGCTTCCCGGTTCCCTTCTCCGGCCGCCACCCGGTGGACAGCCGGTTCTGGGCCACGGAGAGGTTCTGCGCGAGCCGCTGCCGCTCGCTCTGCTGGTCCCGGTACTCGGCTTCCCAGAGCTCCCGCTCGGCGCGATGCCCTTCTCGATAGCCGGCGTATCCGCCGCCGTAGATCCGGGGACGTCCGTCCCTGGTGGGGTCGAGGTCGAGCACCGAGGTGACCACGTCGGCCAGCAGTGCGCGGTCGTGGCTGACCAGCACCACCACGCCCGGATGCTCGCGGAGCCGGGCGGTCAGATGGTCGAGACCAGCCGCGTCGAGATGGTTGGTCGGCTCGTCCAGCAGCAGCAGGTCGTGCCCGGCGCCCAGTAGACAGGCCAGCCGGATCCGGTAGCGCTGCCCGACGGAGAGGCTGCCCAGCGGCCGGCTACGGTCGTGCACCGCGCCGAGCGCGGCCAGCGAGATGTCGACCCGGCGGTCGGCATCCCACGCGTCGATCGATTCCGCCGCCCCGAGCGCGTTGGCGTACTCCTGCTCCGCGCCGGGACGTCCCTCGACGAGCGCGGTCGTCGCCGAGTCGAACGCGCGCAGCACGGCGCGTACCTGGGCAAGCTCGACGTCGATCAGGTCGCCGACCGTACGGTCTTCTCCAACCGGCATCACCTGGTCGGCGACGCCCAGGGTGCCGACCCGGTGTACCGAGCCGGAGTCGGGAACCAGGGTCCCGGCGAGCACCTGCAGCAAGGTGGTCTTCCCGCGACCGTTCTCCCCGACCACCCCCAGCCGATCGCCGGGTGAGACGGTCATGTTCACACCGGTCAGGACCGGTCGACCGCCGCGGGCGACATGCAGATCGGCAGCGCTGAGGTGGGCCCGCTCACGAGCGGGTAGAGCAACAGTGGTGGACACACTTCCTCCGAACGACGGATCCCGCGTGCCAGCACAGCAAGAGGCGCGGAGACGGGAACCCGTGAAAGACGAGAGACGACGACAACGAGATCGACCGCACCCGGGCCCATCGATCAGGGCTGAACCGGGATGGCATCGGCGGTCGAGATCGTCGCTCTCAGAGGAAGTACAGATGCATGTCGCGAGCTTAACACGGCCCTCGGGAGGCGATAGAAGATCCACTGATCCCAGGGCATACCGCGCTCAAGCTGGGTTTCGCAGTGGCGCTACCGCACGATGCGCACGCCACCCAGGACGCTCCCGCTGCCCCCCGGGCATCCGTGACCCGATCCCAGCGGCGAGGCCGACATCGTGCCGTACGCATCCCAACTCGGTTTCGTCCCCGTCGGGACGGTTGTGGATCGCACGGCGTGGTCCGCTGCGTCGCGCCGGGAACAACCCGGCGCGACGACAGGCGAACGTGGCTCCGCCCACCATCTGCCCTGGTCAGGCGATAACGGCCGTGGGATACGGGGGCGGCTAACGGCCGGCGGCCACCACCTCGCCATCAGACGCGGCGGCCGGTGAGGCGAGGGCAGCCGACAGTTCCCGCGCGACGTGACCGAGACCGTCGGCCGGTGCGAGGGCGAAGACGAACCGGTCCGGCCGCAGGATCACCAGATCTGCCCGGTGACCGCGTAGCCAGCCACCGATCGCCCCGTCCACATCGACGACGTCCACCCGCCGGTCGGACTCACCGGGCGTGGGCAGGTCCGCCAGCGGGGTGCCGGCCGGGTGTACGGCGACGAACCGTACCGGCAGCCCGCGCCACCGGGGATCGTCCGGGCCGCCCGACGGCACACCAGGTCCGAGTACCGCGAAACCGGAGCCGAGCACCCCGTCGAGCAGCTGCGGCCCGGCTGACCCCGGGATGCCGACCCGCGGTTGGGGAAACATCGTCCCCACCGCACCGTCCCGCCGGCCACCGGCCAGCAGACCCCGCTGGTACGCCGGTACCGGCTTGAACTCGAAGTGCCGGACGAATCGGCGCACCCGGGGCACCACCTGGACGCCCCGCAGCGCCGTGTCACGGAGCCAGGCGGTGGTACGGCTACGAGCCAGGAAGACCCGTCCCATCCGTACGCTCGTCCGCGCCATCGCCACGGTGTGCGGGCGCCGTTCCGTCTCGTACGTGTCCAGTAGCGCCGGGTCGGCGGCACCGGACAGCACCATGGCGAGCTTCCACGACAGGTTCGCCGCGTCACGTAGGCCGCTGCACAGGCCTTGGCCGAGGAACGGTGGCATCTGGTGTGCCGCGTCGCCCAGCAGGAACACCCGGCCCCGGCGCCACTCCCGCGCGACGAGGTGGTGGAAGGTGTAGACCACCGCCCTGGTGATGTTGAAACCGGCCGGGTCGACGTACGGCTCGATCAGCCGGGCGAGTGTCTCCGGCCGACGCATGTCGGCCTCGGTCTCGCCGGGGCGCAGCATGAACTCCATCCGGTAACTGCCCCGGGCGCCGGGCGACACGAACGCCGGCCGCTGCCAGTCGCACACGAACGTGGTGTGGCCCAACCGTACGGCGTCCGGAGCCACGTCACCGGAGACGGCCAACCACGGCTCCGCGTAGCTTGCCCCCACCAGTGGAATCCGGACGGCCGACCGGGTGGTGCTACGGGCTCCGTCGCAGCCGAGCACGTACCTGGCCCGTACCGGGCGGAACTGCTCGGTGGCCATGTCGCGCAGTACCAGGTGCACCCAGTCGTCGTCCTGCTGAAGGGTGACCAGTTCCGTACCGAGGGCGAGGTCGACGTGGTCGAACCGGTCCAGGCCGGCGCGGAGTGTCTGTTCCAGCAACGGTTGGTCGAAGAAGTTCAGCGCCGCATGGCCGAAGCCGAAATCGACCTCTGACAGGGCGATGGTGGCGAAGATCCGACCGGCGCGGTTCAGGTAGTCGGCCCGCGACGGCTGGTGCATGTCGCCAGAGACCTGGTCAAGCAGGCCCGCCTGCTGGTAGATGCGCAGTGCCTCGTCGTCACAGGAGAACGCCCGTGGCTGGCCGTGTGGAGCACCGCTCCGCTCGACCACCAGCGTACGCACGCCGCGCGCGCTGAGCAGGTTCGCCGTCAGTGCGCCGACCGGGCCGCATCCGACGATGACGACATCGACCTCCTGAACCGCTTCGCGACCCGACGGCTGGACTGGACGCATGACAGTGACCCTTTCCGGAACGTGACTCATCGGGACGGCCCAGCCGTCCACGGGATGGTGACCACGACACCAGACGGGTGTGGAGAAGGTATGCAGAGCGCGTGGAGACGGTCGGGTCAGTCACCGACCGGCGTGGTGAAGCGGGCCAGCAGCAGCCCGGCGCCCTGCTCAGCGGCGATCCGGGCCCCGACGACCAGCTCCGCGGAATCGCCGCACGCGATGCCCCGTACCCGATGCAGTTCGGCGGTGAAGACGGATTCCCCCAGCCGGGCGGCCACGGCCAGCCCCTCGTCGGCCAGCGCCGCTGCGGTCACCGAATCGCCTGCGGCCAGGTACGCCTCAGCCATCGCGCTGATGGTGACGGTCCGGGTGGCCCGCAGCCCGGGACGGTAGATTCCCTCGGCTGCGGCGCGCATCGCCGGTAACCGCTCACGGTCCCCGTTCCGGGCGGTGGCCCACTCGAAGAAGAACGTGCCGGTCGCCACGAAGTGCGGCATATCGTTGGCCACACCGATCTCGCGACACTGCCGGGCCGCAGCCAGAGCGGTGTCCACATCGTGTTCCTGCATCGCCATCCAGGCGGCGTACAGCGCGGCGTTCGCCCGCCCGTACGGGTCGCCGAGTTCCTCGGCGAGCTGGTCGGCGTCGGCGATGTCCGCCCGGGCAGCCGCGGCGTCACCGCGCAGCGACCGGACCAGCGCGCGGAAGTTGTAGGCCGCCAGTGCCGGGCGGCGGCCGATCTGCTGGCCGAGCAGCTGCGGATCCACGGCCCGTAGTCGGTCGATCGCCGACGTCAGTCGCTGGTCGGCCGCCACCAGGTTGCCGGCGAAGTAGCCGACCGAGCCCAGCAGGTACTCGCCGGCCGCAACGGTAGGGCCGGTTTCACCGTCGTCGGCCCGGACCAGGCGTTCGGCCAGCTCGGTACAGATCGCGTAGTCGGCCCGGTTGGCGGCCAGCTCACCCAGTGCCCACAGCGCGGGCCGGATGTCCGCCTCCGGTCCGACCAGTGACAACAGGTCCCGGGCGCGGGCGCAGACGGCGTCGACCGCGTCGGCACCGATGCCCACAGTCATCTGTAGCAGCGCGGCCCGATGGAGCTGGACGGCGAGTTCGGTCCGGGCCGACGACCGCGAACCGGCGGCGACCGGTGACAACCGCATCGCGGCACGGTCCAGGTGTCCGAGCGCATCCTCGTAGGCGAACCGCCTGATCGCGTCGTCGGCCGCCGCCAGCGACCACCGCAGGTGGTCCTCTCCGTGGCCGAGCCCGACCGCCTGGCCGTAGTGGTGGGCCAACTCGGCCGGGGCGACGTCACCTGCCCGCTCGTACGCCATGGCCAGCCGGGCGTGCAGCGCGGCCCGGCGCGGTGGGGGCAGCTCTGCGTAGGCAACCTCGGCGAAGAGCGGATGGCGGAACCGCGTGGCACCGGGCCCGGCCTCGGTGACCAGTGCCGCCGAGTACGCCGCCACCAGCCCGTCGGCAACCTCCTCGGCCGTCGTCTCCAGGACCGCCGCCATCGTGTTCGCGTCCAGCTGACTATCGGCCACGCTGAGCAGGTCGAGGCAGGCACGGGCCGGCTCGGGCAGCTCACCGAGCCGGATCCGGACCGTGTCCCGGATGCTCGGTGGGAGGTCCCCGACGGCCGGGTCTGCTCCCGATCGGAGCAACTCGGTGATAAAAAACGGGTTTCCGCTGGTACGGGTCACCAGCCGGGCCACGACCTGGTCCCCGGGTGGCACACCGGTCCGCTGGCGTACCAGGTCGGCCACCGACGACGCGGCCAGCCCGGCCAGCCGTAGCTGGGTGAAGCCGGGGGTCCGGGCCAGCTCCGCCACGGTCGCGGCCAACACCGCGTGCTGCTCGTACGGCCGCAGGGTGGCGAGGACCAGCGCGCGGGCGCTCGGCAGGACCGTGGAGAGGAACCGCAGCAGCAGCAACGAGTCCGGGTCTGCGGCGTGCAGGTCGTCCAGGACGATGAGCAGCCCGTGCCGGCCGGCCACCGTACGCACCAGTTCCGCCACGGCCTCGTACGCGTGGAACCGTGCCGCCGGATCCGGGCCGGCAACAGCGTCCAGCCCGTGCAGCGGTCCGGTGGCGAAGCCGTCCAGTGACGCCGCTGATCCAGTCGTACCGGCCTGCGGCATCGCGGCAAGCGCCCGTACCACCTGTCGCCACAGCCAGAACGGCGGTGCCTGGCCGACGTTGGGGCACCGGCCCCACACCACCGGGACACCGTCGGCCTTCGCCTGTTCACTGATGGCAGCGGCCAGGCTGGTCTTGCCGATCCCCGGCTCGCCCACCACGGCGACCACTCGGCCACCACGACGGCTCGCCTCGGCCAACGTGTTCTCCAGTAACGTGAGTTCCACCTGCCGGCCGACCAGCTGTTCCGTCCTCCCGTCCGGCAGGGCCGTCGGTGCCTCCGACGGGTCCGGGACAGCCAGCGCCACCGGCTCGGGGCTCACCACCACCGCGGATGGGACCGGTGCCGGTGGTACGGCCTGTTCGAGGATCAGCCGGTGCAGGTCCCGTACCTGGGCACCGGGATCGAGACCGTACTCGCGGGCCATGATGCGCCGTCCCGCTTCGAAGGCCGCCAACGCCTCGGTCTGCCGTCCGGACCGGTACAGCGCGAGCATGAGTTGCAGCCGCGCCGCCTCACGTAGCGGGTTGGCCGCCACGAACTGGTGCAGGTCCGGCAGTAGGTTCGTATGCCGGCCGGCGGCCACAGCCGCCGTGAACCGGCCCTCCTCGGCACTGAGCCGTAACTCGGTCAGCCGCGTCGCCTCCGGCCGCACGGCGCTCAGCTCGGCAGCCCCGGCGAGTGCCTCGCCACGCCACAACGCCAGTGCCGTCGCGTAGCCGCGTTCCGCCTCCGCCGCGTCCCCCGCCGCGAGCGCGACCGCGGCCGTGTCCACCAGTCGGGCAAACCGGTTCGCGTCGATCGCGTCGGTGTCGACCCGGAACTCGTACCCCTTGAGGTGCCCGCGCAGGATCTGGCTGGGCGCGCGGTGCGAGCGCTGCGGCTCCACGGCCCGGCGCAGCCCGGCGACGTAGCTGCGCAACGTCATGCCCGCGCTCGCCGGTGGGCGACCGTCCCAGAGCGCGTCGATCAACCAGTCGGCGGCGACGACCCGGTTCGGCCGCAGCAGGAACAGGATCAGCAGTGCCTGCTGTTTCGGCGGGCCGGCCGGCACCAGCCGTCCGTTCCGCACGATCTCCAGTGGACCTAGCACTCGGAACTGCACACCATCACCACAACGTCCGGTCTCGACAGCCCGACACCTGAGTATGACAGCGCCGTCATGGCGACGTCAGGCATCGGGGACCGCCGGACCTTCCGTTCCGGTGACCGGTCGAGCCCCGGCCGATCCCTGACCGAGGCGGCCACCAGCCGTCGACGACGTACCGCCAACCCCATCGGAAGGGGTTGGCGGTACGTCCAGCGTCGAGGCGCTACCTGCTGGTCACCCGGTCCGGCGCAGCGGCCGTTGGTACCACTGCATCAGCGCTCCCGTCCGACGATCTGGAAGACGAAGCGCATACCGTGGTAGATCGCGCCCGCGACCCTACCCTTGCCGGCGCCCCGAACCGTCTTCGACTGGTAGCGCTCGTAGTCCGAGGCGGGTTCCCAGCCCGGCTCCCGCTCATCGGCTTTCTGGAAGTGCAGCTTGCTCTTGTCCGGTCCGGTCAGTTCCTTGGCCTGCTTCTCCCCCGGCATCCTGACCAGGATCCGCCGGCCCGCCTTGCCAGCCGCCCCACCGGGCAGCATCGCCATCGCGGCACCGCCGTAGTCACCGGTCCGGACGCTGTTGGCGGCCTCGACCGCGCTGATCGCCATCGTGGCGTAGGCGGCGACCGCGCAGATGGTGCAGGTGAACATCGCGGTGACGGCCAGGGCCACCTTCGTGACGGTCCACACCTTGCCCCAGTCGACGTGCTTGTCGATCCACTTGCCGGCCTTTGCCACGGCCTTTCCGGCCCGTTTGACGCCTCTACTCACCGCCTTGCTGACCCGTTTGACGGTGTTCTTGAAGGCTCTGACGTGTTTCTTCACCTGTTTCTTCGCTGCGTGGTAGACCTTGCGGGCAGTCTGTTTGACCTTGCGGACCACCTTGCGGACCACCTGCTTGGCCTTCTTGATGGCCCGCTTTGCCGCCTCGGCCTTCTGCTTGGCCCAGCGGCGGGCGGCCTCCACCCGGGCCTTCCACGCCTTCCAGGCCATCCACGCCTTCCACCGCGCGTACGCGGCAGCCGCCTTGCGCTGGGCGGCGGCCCAGGCCCGTTTGCACCAGCCGCAGAACGACCACTGGCCGTCCGGGTCCGAGAAGGTCTCCGGGCTGTTGTTGGCGTACGCGTACCCGTGCATCTGTTGCGGGTCCTCGACGTCGATCACCGGGTCCACGCTGATGAACCGGCCGATGAGCGGGTCGTACTCCCGTGCACCGAGGTGGATCAGTCCGGTCGACGGGTCGGCGTTTCCGCCGACGAACGACCGGTCACCGGTCCAGTTGGCCGGCTGCGGCCCACGCGATCCGCCGAACGGATCGAACCGGCGCTGGGTCACCTCCATCGTGGTGGCGTCGATGCTCAACTCGTCGGTGCTGTGGTGGTCGCCGAAGAGGAACTTGACCCCGGCGACGTTTCGTACGGCCACCACCTCGTCGCCGTGCGAGTAGTACCGCAACCCGTTGACCTGGGAGTCCTTGAGCGTCAGCTCCATCCCACCCAGGTAGAGCGTGGTCCCTTCGGGACTGCGACGGATGAGCCGGTTGCCGTCGGCGTCGTAGACGTAGCTGGTGACCTTGTTGCCCTCGGTGACCTTCGCGAGGTCACCGTCGGCCGTCCACTCGAGGTTCTGGGTCACCCCGTCGACGACCCGCCTCGTGGTGTTGCCCGCAGCGTCGTAGGCAAAGGTGTCCGTACGGGACCCCGTGGGACCAGCAGTCGTCACCGAGGTGAGGGTGTGCGGCTGGGCAGCTCCGGCAGCCGGGGTGGTGTAGGTGCGGGTGGTGTCACCGCCCAGGGCGTGCCGCACCTCCCCGGTCCGGTTGCCCACCTTGTCGTAGCTGTAGGAGTACCAGTAGGGTGCCGCTCCGCCCAGCTTCGCGGTTTCCCGCACGGCCGCACAGTCGCCGTTGCCCGGTGTCCACGCCTCGGTCATCCGGCGCAGGTAGTCGTACTGGAAGCACTGGGTGTCGGCGGTCTGGTCGGGTGGGGCGTCACTGGTCCGCAGGATGTTGCCGGCCTCGTCGTAGTCGTAGGTGACGTCACCGACGCGCAGCGGCGCCCCGTCACGCTCGGTGATCACCCGCTTCAGCCGCTGGGTGCCCTCCTCGTACTGGTAGGTGCGCACTGCCGACTTCACGCCCGTGGAGTAAACCGTGCGGATCTCCTCGCCCAGCTTGGAGTAGGCGCTCTCCGTCACGTACGTGTCGACCCCGGTGGTCGTCGTCGGCAGCCCGAGCGCGTCGTAGCCGTACCGGACCGTCTCCAACGGCAGGCCGCCGACGGCCGGCTCGGTGGAGGTCGCCAGCGAACCGTCCAGGTTGTACGAGGCCCGGAACTGGTAGCTGCCGGCCAGCAGGCCCTCCGTGTCCGGAATCGTGTACCGGACGCCGGTCGCCCGGTCCGCCTCGTCGTAGCCGGTGACCGTCACCGTGTACGCCTTACCGTCGACGTACCGGGTCTTGCTGGTCAGCTCACCCTTGACGAGGGTGTCGTAGGTGAACTCGGTCAGCTTGGTGCTGCCCTCGTAGGTGGCGACGACCCGGTCCACCGCGTCGTACTGGTAGGTCAGCGTGCGCCCCCGGGCGTCGGTGCTGGCGACCACCCGGTCCTCCTCGTCATGGACGTAGGTGACCGTGCCGCTGTCCGGGTCGTCCACCGACGTCATCCGGCCACGCAGGTCGTAGTGGTAGCGGCGGACGTTGCCCATCGGATCGGTCACCGTGGCCAGCTCACCGTCCTCGGTGTACGTGTACCGGGTCACGTCGTACGGGCCGGTGGGGCTGTCACCGTGGTACTGGTGCAGTTCGGTGGTGGCCCCGGCCGCGTCCACGACCGTCGTCGTGGCCGTCTCACCACGCGGCGGGTCCACGGTGACCCGGTCACCGCCGTAGGTGGTGGTGGTCCGCCACTTCTCCACCCCCCGCACCTTGAAGATCTCGGCGGTCTCCCGGTCCGCGCCGTCGTAGAGGTAGGCGAGCTGCCCCGGCACCTGCGAGTCCGGCACCACGACGAGGTCGCCACCGGGCGGTTGGGCGTCGTAGTAGTAGGGCATGTTCCGGCGCACCACCAGACCGCGCGAGTCGTGGTAGACGTCGGTGAGCACCCGCCCACCGCCCGGGGCCGGCGTCTGGGTCTGGCGGGGACGCAACAGTTGGTCGAAGATCTCGTAACTGGTGCTGTAGCTGCTGCCGTCGTTCTGGAGCTGCCGGGTGGCGACCACCGCCGGGCGGTCCCTGGAGACCTGGTACGTGTACTCCTCGTTGGGCGACTGGCTCCTCGACCGGCCCGGTAGCCAGACCTTGCTCAGCCGGCCGAGCGGATCGTAGGCGAACTCGGTCCGCTTGCCACCCTCGTCGATGGTCAGGGTCTCCTCGCCCAACGCCGGGTCGTACTCGGTCGTCTCGACATGGCCGAGCGGATTGGTCACCGTCTTCTTCGTCAACAACCCACCGGTGGCCGGGGTGTACGCCGTGGTCGTCCTGTTGCCCACCCCGTCGTACGTCTCCAGGACCCGGCCGTACACGTCGTACACGTTGCGGCTCGCCGTCCGGAAGGTGCTTGCCGTCGTCAGTTCCTCGGTGAGGGTGGGCAGCCCCTTCGTCGGTGGTGCCCCGGCGGCCTGCCCGTCGTAGCTGGTCCGCTCGTCGGAGATGACGGCCTCCGCCGCGAGCGTCCGGGTCGAGACCGAGCAGGCGGCGGCGACGGTCGTCACCCGGCTCGGGTACGTCAGCATCCACGCCGAGTCGGTACGCGCGTAGCTGTGCCGGGTGCACTTCTCGTCGCCCGTCTGGGCGGTGTCCCCGGCGTCGTCGACCTCGGCCGGAAGGCCCTCCGTGGTGTAGGTGGTGGTCGTCGCGGTCCGCCGGTGGCCGCCTGCGGCCAGCGGCACCCGGGTCCGGACCCTGTGCACGTTGACCGTGTACGCCCTGGTGACGCCCCAGGGGCGGTCCCGGACCGCGGTCGGGCCGTTCACCCACGGGTCCTTGATCTTGGCGGAGATCTCCACGCCGCCGGGCCCGCTGCGCTCGATCTCCTCCCGGACGAAGCCCTGTAGGTGTGGCGCGTCCACCACCGCCACCCCCTCGGAGTCGGTGACGCTCACCCGTCGAGGTGTCCCCGAGGACTGCCGGTCACCGTCCATGCCCCGCAGGTACAGGTACTCGGTCTC
Source organism: Micromonospora sonneratiae (assembly GCF_042679305.1). Lineage (NCBI taxonomy): Bacteria > Bacillati > Actinomycetota > Actinomycetes > Micromonosporales > Micromonosporaceae > Micromonospora > Micromonospora sonneratiae. The sequence continues at coordinate 485,635 of NZ_JBHTMP010000001.1, forward strand.
GGTGGGCAGCTCGTTCGACGTGCCCTGACGTACCCGCACCCGTTCGTAGCCGCGCCACTGCGACCAGGTCTTCTCCTTCTCCTTCACCAAGCCGTCGTCGTCGGCGAAGTGCCAGGCCGCGCCACCGACGTACTCGTAGGAGGTGACCTCGTCCACGGAACCGGCGATCCGGTCGTCCTCCACGACCTGGGTGGTGACGTACTTCTGGAACCAGTCCTGGGTCGGCGCGGTGGCCCCCTCCGGCGTCCAGAACGTCGGGTAGCAGCGCTTGACGTTGCTGTCCGGCACCGGCAGCGCATCCGCCGTGCAGTCGATGTCGGAGTAGTTGACCGAGAGCACCCCGCCGGACTCGGTGACGACCGTCCGCACCCGGTACTTCACCATCGGCGGGATGTTGTCCTGGCCGTCCACCCGGTTGGGCATCTGCTCGCCGCCGAAGGTGATCTCCGGCTGGGCCAGGGTGCCGCCCACCCTGCCGGTGTGCGTGATGCCGGCCAGCCAGAGCGCCGGGGTCCCGGAGTCGGAGGCGGGGAACTCCTGCCGCAGCGTCCAGTTGTCCACGTCGGAGTACGCGGTGCCGCTCAGCACCTGGGTGGTGATCGCGGTCAGCCGCTTACGGGTCCAGAACGACGGGGCGATGTTGGTGCTACAACTCGCGCCCGCCTTGCAGTTCTGGTCCACCGGCGTGTCCGGCCAGTAGCGGGCGTTCGCGGTGGTGAACTGCGCGTCCGAGCAGGTGATGGTGCCGCTGGGCAGGCACCGCTCCTGCACCGTGAAGACCACCTTCGCCGGCGCGTTGGCGTACGGCGACTCGTTGCGCAACCCGTAGCGGATCTCCGTGAGGTAGCCACCCCGGGTGTACGCCGTGGCGGTGCTGCGGTTACGGGCGTAGTAGTTGGTCTCCTTGGCGTAGAAGTAGGCCATCGCATTGCCACGCGGGTCCACGACGTAGTCGAGGTTCCACCGCCATGCCTGGGCACACGAGGCGTTGGCGAAGGTGGCGTCGTAGCACGGCTCACCGGCATTGTTGCCGAAAACCGGCAGCGCCCACGCCGAGTTCGTCACCGGGTTGCCGCTGGTCCAACCCGGCAGGCGGTTACGTCCGAAGTAGTACTGGGTGCCGTCGGTCGTGGTGACCCGCCAGTACTCGCCGTCGTAGTCGTCGTTCACCGCGCCCGTCAACCGCTCGATCCGGGTGCCGTCGTCGTTCTTCGGCTGCCAGGTCCTCGTCACGTCGTCGTACAACAGCTCGGTTGCCGACCCGTTCAGCGACATCGTCGCGTTGTCGTAGGCGAAGCACATGTCGCCACGCTTGGGCGAGCCGGCCGACCCGTCGTCGGCACACGGCTTGTAGCGGCGTTCGATGAACCCGCCCGGGCTGAAGTCGAAGCCCTCCCCCACCCAGGACGCCTGGTTGTTCGTGGAAGCGATCCGACCATCCACGGTTCCCGACGAGTAGCCGAAACTCAGCTGCGGTTGCGGCCCACCCAGTCCCGGTGGCTCATCCAGCTCGTACTGCCACGTGAAGTCACCGGTCTGCGGGCTGACCTGCCAGGTGGCGGACTGCTCCAGCGGGGTCGCCGCGTAGTCCCCGGAACTGCCGGACGGGCCGGCGGCCACCGCGTACAGCCCGGCGGCGGTCTCCACCTCGGCGGTGATCCGCCTGGCACCGGTGTCGTTGCGGGTCAGCACCGGGTCCCCGGCCCGGCACTCGGTCCGCTCCGGGGTCGACAGCGCGCACTCGGGCAGTGGTACGAACCGCAGCCGGGTCGCCCAGTCGCCACCGTACGCACCCGCGAACTTCCCGTAGTCGACGGTCAGCGCCGCCCGGCCGGTACGGCTCCGGCCGGCGACCGTCGTGCCCTCGTCCGCCGCCGGGCCCTGGCCCTGCCCCTGGTCCTGCCCCTGGTCCGCCTCGGCGGTCAGCCGCACCAG